>CALLKZ010000015.1:0-33844 GCA_938082345.1 uncultured Alphaproteobacteria bacterium | reverse complement strand
GCAACCATATCATGGCCGTCCGAATTGGCACCATAGCCCACAATTTCGGCATAGATTTTGGCACCGCGAGCAAGGGCGTGATCCATATCCTCAACCACAACCATGCCGCCGCCGCCTGCAATCACAAACCCATCACGGTTTTCATCATAGGCTCTGGATGCCAGCTGGGGCGTGTCGTTATATTTTGAAGACATTGCGCCCATTGCGTCAAAAAGCACCGACAAAGACCAGTGCAGCTCTTCACCGCCGCCGGCAAATACAATGTCCTGACTGCCGCTTCGAATGGCGTCAGCGGCGGATGAAATACAATGCGCCGAGGTTGAACATGCCGATGTGATCGAAAAATTAAGCCCCTTAATTTTGAAAAAGGTCGCAATACAGGCAGATACCGTTGAGGACATGCAGCGTGGCACCATATAAGGGCCGACGCGCTTTGGGCCTTTCTCGCGAGTTGTGTCGATGGCCGTCAGCAGATTAGCCGTTGAAGGGCCGCCTGAGCCGGCAATCAGACCCGAACGCGGGTTGGATACCTGATCTTCGCTAAGTCCGGCATCGGCGATGGCTTGTTCCATGGACAGAACCGCATAAGCTGCGCCCTCACCCATAAAGCGAAGCTGTTTGCGGTCGATATGCTCGGACACGTCCATTTTGACCGTGCCGTGAACCTGGCTGCGAAATCCTAGTTCGGCATATTCCGGCGCATGAACGATGCCAGACGTGCCGTTGCGCAGCGAGTCAGTCACCTCAGCGACGTTATTTCCAATCGATGAGACAATTCCGATACCGGTAATAGCAACTCTACGCATTTTTATGCCTCCTCAGGTTTAAACAGGCCGACGCGAATGTCGTTGGCTTCAAAAACAGTTTCGCCGTCGCAGACGACGCGGCCATCTGCAATTCCCATTACCAGACGGCGCATGATCACACGTTTCATTTCAATCTCAAACCTGACCAGCTTGTTGGTTGGTAGAATCTGCCCGCTAAATTTAACTTCGCCAACTGAAATGGCACGTCCGCGGCCTTCACCGCCTGACCAGCCGAGGAAAAAACCAACCAGTTGCCACAACGCATCCATACCAAGACAACCCGGCATTACCGGATCCCCCTCAAAATGACAGGGGAAGAACCAGAGGTCTGGATGAATGTCGAATTCTGCCTGAATATGACCCTTTTCATGCGGACCCCCAGTATCGGAAATCTCGACAATACGGTCACACATCAACATCGGTGGTAGTGGCAATTGTGGATTGCCCGGACCGAACATCTCGCCCTTCGCACATTTGATCAAATCATCGTAACTAAAGGCAGTTTGCTGCATTGGCGGCATTTGATTTTCCTTAGATTATTGCCCAGATAAAAACCAGTTCGGGATTTTGACACGTTCATTAAATTATCGCCACCGTCACTGCTCCATAAAAAGCACAAATTGCCCCTCTGCGCCAAGGTCTTATTGACAATATCGCTGCATCCGCGCAAAAATAACGGCTATGAAAACGGCTTCTAAACAATTCCGACAGGTTGATGGTGAGACAAATTTCACCGCGCAATTGCGTCAAGCAGGGTTAAGGCCAACGCGTCAACGTCTGGCCATCGCGCAGCTGTTGTTGGATGGCCGACATCGCCACGTAACCGCGGATAGTCTGGCCCGCGAAATCCAAAATACCGGAATGCATATGGCAGTCGGCACGGTTTATAACACGTTGAACCAGTTCACCGATGCTGGGCTGTTGCGCCGTGTTACCTTGCATAATGAAAATAGTATGTTCGATACTAACACCCAAAATCACCATCATTTCTATGATGATGAAACCAACCAGCTTTATGATGTTCCGGCTGAAGAAATCATGTTGGCAACCCTGCCAGAGGTGCCTTCAGGCTATGATATTCAAGATGTCGATATTGTCATCCATATTACCCCAAAAACCCAATAGGCCCGCTGAACATTGAGGGGTGATGCAGGCCCAACGCTGTCTGAGTGCAGCGTTCGGGGGAGCGGTCAAAAGTCACAGTTTAAAATCATTTCAAAGTACTTGACCTCACCCCTTGGTCTTCTTAACATCCAGACTACAAGGTGGCGGTCCGAATGAACGCCATGTATCCAAGTTTTTAGGTGGCCCAAGTCTTAGGTGGCCCAAATCTTAGGTGGCCCAAGTCTTAGTTTAACTAAGTCTTAGTTGATCTAAGTCAGCATCAATGGACCACAACTCATACCCTTGATGGGTATCTGTAAATGATCGGAGAGAAGAATGAACGAACAAGGCAAATGCCCGGTAATGCATGGAGGCATCAAACACACCACGTTTGGAGTTCGCTCCAACCGTGATTGGTGGCCAAATCAGTTAAACTTGAAGATTCTTCACCAGAATTCATCGCTATCTAACCCGATGGGTCCAGCGTTTAATTATGCTGAAGCTTTCAAAACGGTAGACCTTGAGGCGCTTCGTCAGGATCTGTTTGATCTGATGACCGACTCGCAGGATTGGTGGCCGGCTGACTATGGCCATTATGGTCCCTTCTTCATCCGCATGGCATGGCACAGTGCTGGCACCTATCGTACCGGTGACGGGCGCGGCGGTGCGGGCGCGGGCACGTTGCGTTTTGCCCCGCTTAACAGCTGGCCAGATAACGGCAACCTTGATAAGGCACGTCGTCTGTTGTGGCCGATCAAACAGAAATATGGCGCCAGCTTGTCATGGGCCGATCTGATGATTTTCACTGGTAACTGCGCTCTGGAATCAATGGGTTTCAAGACTTTTGGTTTTTCAGGTGGCCGCGAAGATATGTGGGAACCAGAAGAGGATATCTACTGGGGTACCGAGGATGTTTGGCTCGATGACAAGCGTTATTCGGGTGACCGCCAGCTTGAAAACCCGCTTGCGGCCGTGCAGATGGGTTTGATCTATGTGAACCCGGAAGGCCCTAACGGTCGTCCAGATCCAATGGCATCAGCCCGCGATATCCGTGAGACTTTTGCCCGGATGGCAATGAATGACGAAGAAACGGTTGCTTTGATCGCGGGCGGTCATACATTCGGTAAAACGCATGGCGCGGGTGATCCCGGGCTTGTTGGCGCGGAACCCGAAGGGGCCAGCATTCAAGAACAGGGCCTTGGCTGGAAGAATGATTTTGGTACCGGCAAGGGTGTTCACACCACCACCAGTGGTCTGGAGGGCGCATGGACGCCAAATCCAATCCAGTGGGATAACGGCTATTTCGACACGCTTTTCGCATATGAGTGGGAACTGACAAAAAGCCCTGCAGGTGCCCAGCAATGGACGCCAACCGATGCCGCTGCCAGTGACACCGTTCCGGATGCGCACGATCCTGATCGTCGTCATGCGCCAATGATGGCAACCACCGATATCGCGCTTCGCGTTGATCCGGCCTATTTGGAGATTTCGCGTCGTTTTCATGCAAATCCTGATCAGCTGGCTGACGCTTTTGCGCGTGCATGGTTTAAGCTGACGCACCGTGATATGGGTCCACTCTCGCGCTATGTTGGCGCGCTGGTTCCAGACGAAGAATTGATCTGGCAGGATCCGACACCGCCGGTTGATCATGCTCTGATTGATGCCGGTGATGTGGCCGCACTTAAATCACAGATTTTGGCGACTGGACTTTCTGTCTCTGAGCTTGTCGGTGCTGCTTGGGCGTCTGCTGCTACGTATCGCGGTTCGGACAAACGCGGCGGTGCGAATGGTGCGCGCGTGCGTTTGGCACCACAAAATGACTGGGAGGTCAATCAGCCTGCTCAACTTGGCAAGGTGCTAACGGCCTTAGAAGGCGTGCAGTCTGCGTTTAACTCTAGTCAGTCCGGGGACAAGAAAGTCTCGCTTGCTGATCTGATCGTTCTGGCCGGATGTGCCGGTGTTGAGAAAGCTGCCAGTAACGCCGGACATAAGGTTCAAGTTCCTTTCACCCCGGGCCGTACTGACGCATCGCAAGACCAGACAGATGTCGAGTCTTTCGGTGTTCTGGAGCCTATTGCCGATGGTTTCCGCAATTATCTGCAAGCAGATTTTGCGGTATCGGCGGAAGAGCTGCTTTTGGACAAAGCGCATCTAATGACGCTTAGCGCGCCTGAGATGACCGTTCTTGTTGGTGGAATGCGGGTGATGAATGCCAACACCGATGCCTCACCGCACGGTGTATTCACCACCAAGTCAGACACGCTCAGCAATGACTTCTTTGTCAATCTGCTGGATATGGCAACCGAGTGGAAGCCGGTTTCAGAGGCTGAGGACATTTTTGAAGGGGTCGATCGTGCCACCGGTGATGTCAAATGGAGCGGCACGCGGGTTGATCTGATCTTCGGTTCAAACTCCCAGCTTCGGGCGTTGGCAGAAGTTTATGCAACGGCTGATTCCGAAGCGCGTTTTGTGACTGATTTCGTCGCAGCATGGGCCAAGGTCATGGAACTGGATCGGTTCGATCTGGTCTAGATAAATCGGCTAGCCGGATTAATACAAAACGCAGAATAAAATTAGGGCGGCACTCCGGCTAGAGTCGGGGCGCCGTCCTTTTTTTGGGTCAGGGTTTTGAAAGGTCGGGTTTTCGAGGAGCCCGATAAGATATCACCCTATTTTAGGGCTTCATCCTCAAGCAGGCCCCACAGAGATGTGCGCGTTACCCATCCGCGGAGCGTATCCGAGGCAACTTTGCACCATTGGGTTGGGCAGGATTGCAGCTCCAAAAGGGCATTGCGCTCGGCAACCGCAATCAGGCGCGACTCATCGTCGGGTTTGGCATAAATCCGCGCTGATCCATCGGTGACCAGCACAAGCCGCTTTAGCGACACAACCGACTGATGCATCCAGCCGGTGGTCCCTTCATGGTCAACAACTTTGCGCCAGACGCCAAATTCTGCCTCAACGCGAAGAGGCAATCCCATTTTGCGAAAATGCCATATCACTGGATATTCAACGCCAGGCCCGGCGCGCATATTCACTTCGTCCGATTTTAAGGTGACAAACCGAGGAACCGGCAGCCCGCTGCCGCGCACCGTCAATCGCGCTTTCTGACCGTCTTCCGCAGCAAAAGCAGGGTTTTCTGGCACAAAAATACTAACCCCCACCAGCGGCACTATCAACATCTGTGCCAGCATAAGCGGCATCAGCACTTTGCAAAGCGAAAACCGGTACGAAAACCGGTGCGAAAACGGGTATGATGGTGCGAAGATGTTAAATTTTTTTTTCATAGGGCCTTTGTTCTGATAGTGTCAAAGCACCTCGGGTGCAAATTTCGTTTGGATTGAAACCTTATCATTTCCTGAATATTTATCATTCCTTGCTATGTCGCGTCACTTATTGAATATTTACGGGCCGAATTTTGTTATGACTATCTTATTATCTTTTTGTGCCCTGCGCCAGCGCGTGCTGATGCAAGCTTCAGATGAGCGGACAGAATGAATCAAAAGAAGCCAGTCGTCTTTTTGACCAGAAAACTTCCCGACACGACCGAGACGCGAATGCGCGAATTGTTCGATGCCAGACTGAATGACAGCGATACACCGCTGTCCGCCGAGCAGCTGGTTGAGATTGTAAAACAGGCCGACGTTCTGGTCCCGACCGTAACCGACCAGATTGATGCTGAATTAATCGAAGCTGCCGGTGATCAGCTAAAGCTTATTGCCTCATTTGGCACCGGTGTTGATCACATTGATCTTGCCGCTGCTCGTGCCCGCGGGATTACAGTAACGAACACGCCGGGTGTGCTGACCGAAGATACTGCCGATGTTGCGCTTGCGTTAATGCTGGCAGTGCCGCGGCGCATTGCCGAGGGTGACAAGGTGGCCCGGTCCGGAACATGGACTGGCTGGGCCCCAACCGGAATGCTGGGGCACCGGATTAACGGTAAGCGTCTGGGCATTATCGGAATGGGCCAGATTGGCTATGCGGTGGCGCGCCGGGCCCGCGGTTTTGGTCTGAGCATTCATTATCATAACCGCAAACCTGTTCACCCCGAGGCTGAGGCCGAGCTCGAGGCTACATACTGGGAATCGCTTGATCAGATGCTCTCTCGGGTTGATATTGTCTCGGTCAATTGCCCGCATACTCCGGCAACACACCGGATGTTATCGCGTGAACGGCTATCCCTGATGCAGTCCTCTGCCTATTTGGTCAATACGTCGCGCGGGGAGGTTGTTGACGAGGATGCGCTGGCTGAACTTCTGGCATCGCGTCATATCGCTGGTGCCGGTCTGGATGTTTATGCTGATGAGCCGAATATCACCAAGGCCCTGATGAATTTGCCGAACGTCGTTTTATTGCCGCATATTGGATCGGCAACGATCGAAGGGCGATTGGAAATGGGCGACAAGGTCATCATCAATATTCAGACATTCTGGGACGGGCATGCGCCGCGTGACAGAGTGATTGAGGCGATGCTTTAGTTAGCCAGATGCATTGCCGCAGGTTGTGCAATCATCGCGCGCCGAAATGCTGATTTCCATAAAACCACCACCACGCCCATCAAACAGCATCAGTTTGCCTGTTAGGCTTGATCCGATGCCGGTGATCAGCTTGATTGCTTCCAGCGCCTGCAGGGCGCCGATAATGCCGGTGACGGGGCCTAGAATGCCTGCCTCGGAACATCCGGGGGCCTGTTTGGCATCGGGCATTTCGGGAAACACGCACCGATAACAAGGCGAGTCTTTCATTTCGGCACTGCCGCTTTGAAAAACGGCAAGCTGGCCTTCGGTCCGCACCGCCCCGCCAAATACCAGAGGGCGTGCGTAAACATGGGCTGCATCGCCAAGTAGATAGCGCGTTTTGACATTGTCGGAGCAATCCAGAATCACGTCATGATCCAGCATGAAACCGGCAACATTTTCTGCATCGAGCCAGGTCATTACCGGATTGATCGAAATTTCCGGGTTCAGCGCGCCAATAGCGGCGGCGGCCTGCGCTACCTTGTTGGATCCGATGCTGGCTGTGGTGTGGACAATCTGCCGGTTCAGGTTGGTCAACTCAACCTGTTCATTATCTAGGATTGTGATATAACCAATTCCGGCGGCGGCAAGATAGAACAATGCAGGTGCGCCCAACCCGCCAGCACCAACGACTAGAACGCGCGCATCAAGCAAAGCCTGCTGCCCGTCTTCCCCTAGCTCGGGCATGATCACTTGGCGCGCATATCTCTCGAGATTTTCATCACTCAGCATCGGCTAAACTCCGGTTGACCCAAACCCGCCAGCACCGCGCCCGGTCTCATTCAGGCTGCCTGACAGCCGAAATTCACTTTGAATGACCGGTGCTACAACCATCTGCGCCACACGCATGCCGCGGAAAACTGTAAAATCCGTATCACCAAGATTGAGCAAAATGATCTGGATTTCGCCGCGATAATCGCTGTCGATGGTGCCGGGGGCGTTGGCGATCGTCACACCATATTTTGCGGCCAGCCCTGATCGTGGGCGTATCTGAACCTCAAATCCGGCCGGAATGGCCATCGCAAGGCCAGTGGGAATGGTCGCTCGCCCGCCTGCAGCCACAGTCACATCAGCATCGGTGGCAGCGTGGATATCCATGCCCGCAGCCCCCGTACTTTTATATGAAGGCAGCGGTAGATCGCCGAAATTCGGCAACCGCAGAAGGTCAATTACGGGGGTATCACTCATGCGAAATGTTCCTCGATCCGGTCAACCAGAATTTCGGCGAGAGCCTGTTTTGGCATCGATGGCCAATCTTCGCTTGCATTGCCGGTCAGCAGCATCGCGGTATTCGTATCGCTATTGAAAACGGAACTGCCATCTTTGGCGGTGACTGCATTTGCCACAATCCAGTCGCAGCCTTTTCTAGCCAGTTTAGCGGCGGCATTTTCATATAGATTTTCGGCCTCGGCGGCGAATCCGACAACCAGACGCGGGCGATCAGCATGCAGCGACAGGCTTTGTAGAATATCCGGATTTTCAACCAGCTTCAGTGAAGGCGCCGACGCGCCCTCCTGCTTTTTTATCTTGCCATTAATGCTGTCTTCAACGCGCCAATCGGCTACCGCAGCCGCACAAATGGCGATATCGGCAGGAAGCGCTGCGGTGCAGGCTGCCAGCATATCGCGCGCGCTTTCAACAGGAACATGATCGACAGCGGGCGGCGGGCTTGTTGCCACAGGACCGCTGATAAAGGTAACACGCGCGCCGCGGGCGGCCAGTGCGGCAGCGATGGCATTTCCTTGCTTGCCCGACGACCGATTGGCAATAAAACGCACCGAATCAATCGGCTCAATGGTCGGCCCCGAGGTAACAATCGCGTGCCGTCCCGTCAAGGCGCCAGATTTTGCGGCCACGCCTAGCGTGGGCGTTTCTGCAGCCAGCATCGACGTTGCCGCCAGAACAATGTCGTCCGGCGTGCTCAACCGGCCATATCCCTCTTCTCCACAGGCAGTGTCGCCGGAAACGGGACCAACGAAATGGATTCCGCGTGCCTTCAGCCGTGCCAGATTTTCTTGGGTCGCGGGATTTTGCCACATTGCCGGGTTCATCGCCGGGGCAATCAGCACGGGCGCATTTGTTGCAAGCAAAATGGTCGTCGCCAGATCATCGGCCATTCCGTTTGCAAAGCGGGCCATCAGATTTGCGGTGGCCGGAACGACAAGAATCAGATCGGCCTCACGCGCCAGCCTGATATGCCCCATCTCTGCCTCATCAGTCAGCGAGAATAGGTCGGTATAAACCTTTTCCGCGGTTAATGCTGATAGACTTAGCGGGGTGATGAACTGGCGCGCACCAGACGTCATAACGCCGCTCACCCGAATGTCATGATCCTGCAGCCGGCGGGAAACCTCCAACGCCTTATAGGCAGCAATGCCGCCGCCAACAATCAACAACACGCGCTGCCGGGCTATGCTAGTGGGCATTATTTGTCCGGTAATTTCCAGACTGGCAGGGTCAACCGCATATCCCCGCGCCCGAAGCGCATCACATACCGGGCCAAAGGCACGCTGCGGAAGTTCATTTCGCGCCAGATAATTGCTGATCGCACTCCCCCCGACGCCAAGAAGCTGTTGCAAAGCTTCGCGCCCGCCAAGGGCGGTAATCAATGTTGAAACATCATATTTTTTCATAAAATTACCATATTGATTATTTTTGTGAATTTATATGAAAAATGATGAAATCGCAATGCTCAGAGCAAGAAGTGAGATAAGCAACGGCAGGCGAGAGTGCCGGACGGGTTCCTCGGCGGCAGGTTTGGCCTCTAGCGTCGCCAGAATCCGGGGAAGCCGGGAGGCAAACATCATCACCTCTTCAATCAGCGCTTCTGCCCGGCGAGAGAAATTGACCTGGTCCTGCATCCAGTCTGAGGCAAGAGGCCGGGCCAGCGTCCACATATCCGCCCCGGGGTTCAACTGGCGGGCAACGCCTTCGGCCATCATCATGGTTTTCTGCAGGATATTAAATTGCGGTTGAACGTTGATCGAAAACCGTGTTGAAAGCTGAAAAATCTGACCAAGCACGGTGCCAAGTGAAACTTGGCCAAGAGGCTTGCCCATAATCGGATCGGCAACGGCGCGAATTGACTGGGCAAAATGCCCTAGCGCAACATCCTCACCAAGCATTCCGGCATCAAAGTGGAGTTTCGCCACCTGATCATAATCACGGTCCAGCATGGCGGTTAAAAGCCGTGCAAGGAACATTCTGTCGGCAAAATCAAGCTGTCCCATGATGCCGAAATCAATTGGTACCAACTTGCCATCGGGGGCGATGAAAATATTACCCGGATGCATGTCGGCATGAAAAAAGCCGTCGCGAAACACCTGATTGAAAAAACACCGCGCTGCCACTTCGGTGATGGTGCCAACGTCATGTCCGGCGGCGGCCAGCCCGTCAATATCATCAATCCGAACGCCTTCGATCCATTCAATAACCAGCATCGCGGCGGTGGTATGTTCAAGATCAATCCATGGCACATGGATACCGTCATCACCGGCCATATTTTCGGCCAGCTTGCCCGCGGCGGCGGCTTCCAGACGAAGATCAAGCTCGATATCAGAAATCTGGGCGAATTGATCAACCGCGGTGACCAGCTTTAGACGGCGCAGGTTAGGCGCGACCCATTCCAAAATTCGGGCAAGCGAGTAAAACAACCTAGTGTCGGCCTGTAGGCGGCGATGGATATCGGGCCGCAAAAGCTTGATCGCAACATCCCGCCCGTCCAAAAGCTGGGCGCGATGAACCTGTGCAATCGACGCGGCGGCAACAGGTTCGGGATCAAAACGGCTGAAAACCTCGTCGATGGGCTTGCCTACTTCACGCGTTACATGACGGCGCGCTAGGTCGGCACTGAAAGGTGGTAGCCGGTCCTGAAGGAGACTGAGCGACAGGGTCATTTCAGGACCAATCAAATCGGCCCTCGTTGATAGCGCTTGCCCGAATTTAATAAAGCCTGGCCCTAGCTGTATGAACGCTTCGGCAAGGGCGCTGCCCGCATCACGCTTGGCACTGCCTGACCGCATTAACCGGTCCATCCCGCTGCAAAGCCGTCTTAGCCAAGTTGGCAACAGCGCGCCGCGCGACAGATGGCCCAGCGTTCCGGCCCGGCCAAGGTGCCAGCCAATCATCGGGAGGCGCAGTAACGCCAAAAACATCTGCCAGCCGGAAACGCGCATCAGTCTAGCTTCCATCCGGAATGAATGCAGGCAATGCCGCCAGAAAGACGGCGCATTCGAACTTGGGCAAATCCGGCTCCAGCAAACATGTCTGCCAGAATTTCGGGACTGGGAAAGGTACGAATTGATTCAACCAGATATCGATAGCTGTCGGCGTCGCCTGCCACCACTTGCCCCAGACGCGGTAAAACGTTGAACGACCATGCGTCATAAATACGTCCCAGCGCGGCGCTATTCACTTGCGAAAACTCTAAACAGAGAAACCGGCCACCCGGCCGCAAAATACGGTGTGCCTCGGCAATTGCGGCATCCCGGTCGGTAACATTTCGCAGTCCAAAGGCAATGGTGACAAAATCAGCGCTATTGCTCTCAAAGGGCAGAGATTCAGCATTGGTGACGCACCATTCCAATCGGTCTGCCACTTTGCCAAGATCACGGCGGGCGCGTCCTGCGTTCAGCATAGCTTCGTTGATATCGGTGATCACCGCGCTGCCGCCACCGGCGCGCAAAAACCGCAGGCTGATATCGCCGGTACCGCCAGCAAGATCGACCAGTTTCTGTCCGGGCTGTGGTGCCATCCAGTCAATCATCGCGGCCTTCCACAGCCGGTGAACACCACCGCTCATCAGATCATTCATGACGTCATAGCGGCTGGCGACCGAATCAAAAACATCACGGACCATGCCGCTTTTTTCTTCGCGGCGGACGGTGCGGAAGCCGAAATCAATGACTTCTGGGCCAGTTTGCCTATCTTTCATGTCCTGCGTATCTTTCATCTTGAGAATTTTTCTCATATTTCAGGCTCTCATAACCCCAGGCTCTCATAACCCCAGGCTCTCATAACCTTGGGCTCTCATAACCTTGGGCTCTCATAACCTTGGGCTCTCCTACCCTAGGGCGGTTCTGCGTTGGACCCTTTGTCGCCTTCTATATGGCAATGCAGTGCGCAGTATGCCAGATTAACCTTACTTTACCAGTTTCCAGTATGCGCCAGATGCCACTATGCGACAAATTAACAAACGCCCTTTAAAAACCCATGGATGATTTTTAATGCCTGAACTCCCCGAGGTTGAAACGGTCCGGCGGGCGTTGGTGCCGGCCATGGAAGCTCGCAAGATTGCCAACGCCTTTATTGGCCGCCCTGATTTGCGGTGGCCCCTGCCTGAAAATCTAGGAGAGCGGCTGACAGGGCGCCATGTTGGCACGCTGGCAAGGCGCGGCAAGTATTTGTTGCTGGCGCTAGATGGCGATGAGACGATGTTGCTCCATCTCGGCATGTCGGGATCGGTTCGTATTCATCACACACGTCCGCAAACCGCTAAACATGACCATATGATACTAGAGATTGACGGCGATAAGCAGCGCCCGCCAGCATGGGTGGTTTTCAATGATCCGCGGCGCTTTGGCTGGATAGACCTATTTAGGGGCGACATCCATCCGATGCTGGCTGGGATGGGGCCGGAGCCGCTTGGCAATGAATTTAGCGCCACCTATTTAGCCGATGCCTTTGCCGGGCGAAGTGGTCCGGTGAAAAATGCGCTTCTCAACCAGCAGATTGTTGCGGGAATTGGCAATATATATGCCTGTGAAGCGCTATTTATGGCTGGAATTTCCCCCCGCCGCAAAGCAGGCACAGTTCGCGGCATTCGGGCCGAACGTCTGGTAACGGCCATTCGTGAGGTGTTGATGAAAGCCATCGCCGAAGGGGGGACCAGCCTTCGCGATCATATTCAACCGGGTGGTGAGATTGGCTATTTTGTCCAGCAGTTGTCGGTCTATGGGCGTGCGGGCAATGCCTGCCCGTCCTGCAGTGCCCCCGTTCGGGTCATTACGCAATCGGGGCGTAGCAGTTTTTACTGTCCTGACTGCCAGCGCTAAGGTATCTTATAGACATGGAACAGTTTTGCGAATCAGCAAAGATATCATCAGGTCGGATGCGGATCACGACGCGGATCACGACGCGTATTATAGGCCGGATCATTTTATGCGTTGGCATTCTGCTGGCCCCTAACCTGCTGGCCCCTAACCTGTTAATTTCAAGCCTACTGACAATAGAAAAAGCCGCAGCGCAATCGCCGCAACAGCGCTGGGTTGGTGATTTGCCGATTATGGCGGGAATGGCTATCGAGCCCGAACTTGGCTTTGCGTTCGACTCGCCGGGCGGGCGGATTGTGCTGGTTTTTGCCACCGTCGATAAAGACGCCCAAGCTGTCTTGTCCTATTATGATCAAGCCTTATCCAGTCTTGGTTGGGCAGGCGGTAACGGCAGTTGGAGGCGCGGCGAGGAAGTGCTGTCTCTCTCGCAGGTCGAAACAACCGCCGGACGCCTATGGCGGATTAAGTTAAGCCCCCTATAGGCAAGGCCCTTTTGGGCAGTTTTGCGGGTGCGCAATTTAGCTTGACGAATCACCGCAAACCAGCCTATAAGCCGCAGCTTAATTGAATTTGACAGGACGGTCCCATGGCCAATCATACTTCTGCGAAAAAGCGGATCCGCCGCAACGCCAATCGCGCCATCATCAATGGTGCGCGGATGAGCCGTATTCGTACCTTCATTAAAAAAGTTGAAACCGCTATTGCAGCGGGTGATGGCGCCACTGCTCGTGAAGCGCTTCGTTTGGCCCAACCTGAAATTCAGCGCGGCGTAACCCGGGGTGTGCTGCATCGCAACACAGCTTCTCGCAAAATCTCGCGGCTTGCTGCCCGGGTGAAAGCTACCGCTGCCTAGTATTTTCGACTTGGGGCTTGGGTTTTCGGGTTTTTTGCTACGCTGGGCCGAATCACCCATCGGTTTAACCGGTGTCAGGCACCCTCTTCGCTAAAGGGCCTGCGAATCGTCACAATCAAACAACCCGCCCGCTTTTGGACGGGTTTTTTTGTGTCTATTATCTGAAATTTCAACCGAAAATTTACAGTTCCGAAGCATTGAACCTTTGGCGCTAGACCGAATGCCATTGGTCACTTGAGAGGCGCAATTAAGGCGCCGTCTAACCCCCTTACGATTCGGACATTGAATTATATCAATTTAGCGATGAATCAGACCTTGGTAGGGTGATTGGCTGTCAATAGAAATATCTGCATTTGCCCTGCCTTTATTTACTCTTTCACCGGCTTCGGCATCTTGCAAGTTCGCCTTTGTAAGACGTATGGTCAAAAAAAGTCGCGACGTAGATGTCCGCAAAAATACACCAAATGAGTGGATCAAAACTGCTTTTCAAAATCGTACTTGATGAAGCAGGCTTGGTTAAATTTGATGATTAAACTCGACGATTAAATTTGTTGGGTGAACGCAGTTCGGGGGAGGGCCGCATGTCAGACGCAGATCATACCTTGATATCTAGCCTCTCCGAAACATCTGGCAGCACGCAACCTTCTCCCAACACAATTTCCGCCCCTTCTCCGATAAATCCTGATGTGACACCAATTGACTCTGGCCCAATTGGCTCTGGCCCAATTGACTCTGGCCCAATTGAAGCGGGGGGCATTGATGCTGCACATATCGAAGAAGCCTGGAACCGGGTTAATCTTCGGATGCGTCAGGATATTGGTGAGTCAGCTTGGCGGAACTGGATCAAGCCGCTTCGCGTTAGCCGCCTCGAAGATGGCACATTGACCTTGGAAGCAAATTCGACTCTGGCGCGTGAGCGCGTAACAAGCCAGTATGCTGATCGGTTGCGGGTAATTTCAGCGGCTGAATATGGCAGCATTAAAAAAGTTGAGGTCAGGCTGTCAAAACAGCAGGCCCCACGCATGTCGGACCAAAAAGGGCTGGCAGCGAAAACCGCCGCCGAACCAAAGCGGCCAGTGGGGGATACTCTGGGCGCCGGTCTGGACCCACGCTATACTTTTGCCAATTTTGTTGTTGGTAAGCCGAACGAGTTGGCCTTTGCTGTAGCGCGCCGCACGGCTGAATCCGCCTCGGTCGCCTTCAACCCGTTGTTTCTTTATGGAGGCGTTGGTCTTGGTAAGACCCATCTTATGCATGCCATTGCCTGGCACATCCGTGCACAGGATCCAAGCCGCCATGTTGTTTATCTGTCGGCCGAAAAATTTATGTACCGGTTTGTTCAGGCGTTGAGATTTCGCGACACAATGTCGTTTAAAGAGCAGTTCCGCTCGGTTGATGTATTGATGATAGATGACGTCCAATTCATCAGCGGCAAGGATTCAACACAGGAAGAATTTTTTCATACATTCAATGCGTTAGTTGAAGATGGCCGGCAGGTCGTCGTGTCCGCCGATAAATCACCGACCGATCTTGAAGGAATGGAAGAGCGGCTTCGCTCCCGCCTTGGTTGGGGAATGGTTGCCGATATTCACCCAGCCGATTACGAGCTTCGCCTTGGCATTCTGCAATCAAAAGCCGAACGCTCGCAGATTCCAGTGCCTGACAAGGTTCTGGAATTTTTGGCGCACCGTATTTCGAGCAATATTCGCGAGCTTGAGGGTGCGCTGACGAGGATTGCGGCGCACGCTAGCCTAATTGGCCGCGAAATCACTATCGATAGCGCTGTTGAGTTGTTAGCAGATTTGTTGCGCGCCAGCAGCCGTCAGGTCAGCGTTGATGATATCCAGAAACGCGTGGCAGCGCATTATGGTGTGCGAGTTGCCGAGATGTTTTCTGCCCGCCGCGCCCGTAACATTGCCCGCCCGCGTCAGGTGGCTATGTATTTGGCGAAAATACTGACCTCACTATCCTATCCAGAAATCGGTCGTCAGTTTGGCGGGCGCGACCATACAACGGTGATGCATGCGGTGCGTTCAATAGAAGGATTGATGGCATCTGATTCTGGAATGGCCGAAGACGTTCAACTGCTGAAATCCCTGCTTGCCAGCTGATTAAAAACCACAGTTTTTTCGCCTTGTTAATCGCGGCAAACGCGGTGATGGATAGCTTGCCAAAATCTCAATATTTTGATGCTTGTTTTAATTAGCCATGCTATATTTTGTGGCTAATTCGGTTTGGCGTGGTTTTTTTGCGTATTTTTGGGATTTGCGCCACACTAGCCCACATCAATTGAAGAAACGGTCCCGCGGGGCGGCACCAAAAAAGCCCGAGCAGCGGAAACCCGAGCAGCCGAATCCCGAGTAGCCGAAAAGAGAAGAGAAAGACTATGAAACTGACCATTGATCGTATCAGCCTATTGCGGCCTCTTGGGCAGGTGCAATCTGTTGTTGAACGCCGCAATACGATCCCCATTCTGGCCAATGTCGTGCTTCAGGCAAGCGACGGAATGCTGTCAATGACAGCAACGGATATGGATATGGATATCGCGACTCAGGTGGAATGCTCTGTCGGGGCGGCGGGCACGACAACGTTATCCGCGCATATGCTGTATGATATCGCGCGCAAGCTCCCTGAGGGTGCTGAGGTGGAAATCGCCGTTTCTGATGGCCATGCCATGATCAGCGCCGGCCGGTCTAACTTTCGGCTGCCGACGCTGCCTGTGGAGGATTTTCCAGCGATCAGCGTTAGCGAGATGCCCGATTCATTTAGTGTCACCGCTGCTGACATCCGCGACATGATTGATGCCACGCGCTTTGCCATTTCAACCGAGGAGACGCGCTATTATCTGAACGGAATTTATCTTCATAAATCCGAACAGGGCGAGTTATGCGCAGTCGCAACCGATGGTCACAGATTGGCAATGACCCGCCAGAGCCTGCCTTCCGGTGCATCGAACATGCCGTCAATCATTGTGCCGCGCAAAGCCGTGACCGAAGTTCGCAAGCTCCTTGATGATTTTGAGGGTGATGTTGGCGTTGCTCTTTCTGACACACGCGCCGAGTTTAGCTTTGGGGCTGTTCGGTTGAAGACCAAGTTGATTGATGGCACTTTCCCAGATTATACGCGGGTAATTCCGCGCGGAAATAACCGGATCATGCAGGTTGATGCTGCCAGTTTTTCGGCAGCTGTTGACCGGGTATCGACAATATCTTCGGAAAAATCACGCTCGGTAAAGCTAAGGCTGGACACCGGCGTGATGAACCTTTCGGCAAGCAGTACCGATGCATCCAGCGCGGTTGAAGAACTGGAAGTCAGCTATACCGGTCCGGAAATGGAAATCGGCTTTAACGCCCGCTATCTGATGGATATCGCCGCACAAATTGGCAGCGACACCATTGAATTTGCGCTGGCGGATCAGGGTTCGCCCAGCCTAGTGCGGGCACCGGGTGATGAAGCAACCCTGTTTGTCCTGATGCCAATGCGCGTGTGAGCAGCCCTTGCCCGGAATGATACAAAGACAGCCACAAATAAAGACATGGTCGGCGCCTGAAAATCCGATGTCACATAAAGATATGATTTCGGGAAAAATGACTTCGGTGGGCATTTTAATGGATGATTCAGGTAAACAGGCGGCCCCACAGACAAGCCTGACATCGTTGACGCTCACTGATTTTCGCAATTATGCCAATGTCGGATTACAGATTACCGCCCCTAATGTTCTTCTGGTGGGGCCAAATGGTGCCGGTAAGACCAATCTTTTGGAGGCCATTTCATTGCTGGCCCCCGGGCGCGGATTGCGCCGCGCAAAGCGTGAACATCTGCCGCGTATCGATAGTGGCGGCGCGCTGTGGGCGGTGGCGGCAAAACTGGTGACGGCTGATGATGAGTTTGATCTTGGCACCGGCATTCCAGGTGACTCGCAGAGTGGCCGGCGGATCATGCGGCGCGATGGCGAAACTGTCTCGCAGGCCCATATTGGTCGATATTTTTCGGCTTCATGGCTGACTCCGCGTATGGATGGTATCTTTACAGAAAGCGGCGCCGCGCGCCGCCGCTTTCTGGACCGATTGGTGATTGCTTTTGATCCGGCGCATATTGGCAGAACTAGCCGATATGAAAAAATGCTTCGCGAACGCGCAACCTTGTTGTCGGAGGGTCGCGGGGATGATGCTTGGTTTGGTGCGATTGAGGCCAGTCTGGCCGAATCTGCAGTCGCCGTGACGGCGGCACGGTTGTCGCTGATCAATGATTTGAATGCCGAAGCGGCCGAAGGTTGGTTTGGGTTTCCAGGGGTGCATCTTGGTCTTGAAGGCCTTATCGAAAGCTGGCTTGAGACAATGTCGGCGCTGGATGCTGAAGATAAATTTATCGTTCTTGCGCGGGACCGCCGTCTGGCGGGGGAACTGGCGCTTTCGGGCCCCCACGCCAGCGATCTGCTGGCGGTTAATAATGTCAGTGGGACACCGGCGCATCTGGCCTCAACGGGCCAGCAGAAAGCGCTGCTGATTGCGGTCATTCTGTCCCACGCCCGCTTGCAGGCACGCCGTCTGAACAGGCCGCCGGTTTTGCTTTTGGATGATGTTGTGGCGCATCTTGATATGGATCGCCGCCGCGCCCTGTTTGATGCCGTTGGCGCGGTTGGAGGACAAACTTGGTTTAGCGGGACTGACCGCGAGGATTTTGCAGGGCTTTCAGCCCAGATTGTCACCGTTGATAGCGACGGCAAAACGGCAAACCTTACTCAGTCGGAGGGATTGGTATGAGTAACAATGAAACCACCAATGATGAAGAGTCAGGTGTTACGGCTGCCCAAGCGGCAAGCGCCGATTATGGCGCCGATTCCATCAAGGTCCTGAAAGGTCTCGATGCCGTGCGCAAACGCCCCGGCATGTATATTGGTGACACCGATGATGGTTCTGGCCTGCACCATATGGTGTATGAGGTTGTGGACAATGCCATCGATGAGGCCTTGGCCGGACATTGTGATATTGTAGAGGTAATACTGAACGGTGACGGATCGGTTACGGTTACCGATAACGGTCGCGGCATTCCGGTGCAAATTCATACTGAAGAGGGCATTTCGGCGGCCGAGGTTATTATGACCCAGCTTCACGCTGGCGGTAAGTTCGATAATAATTCCTATAAGGTTTCGGGCGGCCTGCATGGCGTGGGTGTGTCGGTTGTGAACGCCCTGTCCGAATGGCTGGATCTGACCATTTACCGTGATGGCCGTCAGCATAAAGTTCGCTTTCGTCATGGCAATGCCGAAGCGCCCCTTGCGGATACGGGTGAGGCTGGCGACCGGGCTGGAACGCATGTAACCTTTATGCCCTCGCGTGAGACATTTACATCGACAGAGTTTGATTTTCCCACATTGGAACATCGTCTGCGCGAACTGGCCTTTTTGAATTCAGGCGTTCGGATCCAGCTTGTTGATGATCGTACCAGCGATCAGAAAGTGTCTGAATTCTATTTTGATGGAGGTTTGAATGCGTTTGTCGACTGGTTGAACCGGGCGCGTAATCCCCTTCATGAAACGGTGATGCTGACAACAACGCGTGATGATGTAACGGTTGAACTGGCGATGGCTTGGACGGATTCCTTTCACGAAAACACGCTATGTTTTACCAACAATATTCCGCAACGCGACGGCGGTACGCATCTTGCCGGTTTTCGTGCTGCAATGACGCGGGTAGTGAACAGCTACGCGCAGTCATCAGGAATAGCCAAGCGCGAGAAAATAGCGCTGACCGGTGAGGATTCGCGTGAAGGGTTGACGGCAATTGTCTCGGTCAAGGTTCCTGATCCAAAATTCTCGTCACAGACCAAAGATAAGCTGGTCTCATCCGAAATAAAGCCGGTGGTTGAAGCGGCTGTGTCGAGCTGTCTCAATCAGTGGTTTGAAGAACACCCGTCCGATGCCCGCAAAATTATCTCGAAAGCTTTTGAAGCTGCTGCCGCGCGTGAGGCTGCGCGAAAGGCCCGCGATCTGACACGGCGCAAAGGTGTGATGGAAATTGCCAGCCTTCCGGGCAAGCTTGCCGATTGTCAGGAACGTGACCCGGCAAAGTCTGAGATATTTCTTGTCGAGGGTGATTCTGCTGGCGGATCAGCCAAGCAGGGCCGGGATCGGGCAAATCAGGCGATCCTGCCGTTGCGCGGTAAAATTTTGAATGTTGAACGTGCAAGGCTCGATAAAATGCTGTCGTCGGCTGAGATTGGTACGCTGATAACTGCGATTGGAGCCGGAATTGGCAATGACGAAATGGACACCGGTAAAGCGCGGTATCATAAAGTCATCATTATGACGGACGCCGATGTTGACGGCAGCCATATCCGCACGTTGCTGCTGACGTTTTTCTTCCGGCATATGCGCCCGTTGATTGAGGCCGGTTTCCTGTATATCGCGCAACCGCCGCTATTCCGATCAAAGCGCGGCCAGTCAGAAGTCTATCTAAAGGATCAGCGTGAGCTGGACACATATCTGATGGAAGCGGGGCTGAAAGATGCGGTTTTGATTCTTCATCAGGGAACACAATTTGCCGGCGCTGATTTGAGTGATATTGCCGCGCGAGCAACCACAGCCAGCCGCCTGATCGAAATTTTGGGCCGCCGGCTTGGTAGCCGTGAAGTTGTTGAAAACGCAGCTGTTGCAGGCTTGTTGAATGCTGAGTTTTTAGGCAGCAGCGACGGTGCTGAACATCTGGCACGCCGGCTCGAACATCAGGCAGGCTCTCTTGAAAAAGGCTGGCAGGCCACCACCGAGGACGGTATAGACGGCCCGGCAATCATTATTACGCGCCAGCTTCGCGGCATTACTGAGCGTTATGTGATTGACCGCCGATTGATCACCGCGCCTGAAGCGGTAGAGCTGGATTCTATGGCATCGCATCTTCAGGAAATTTATGAAAAGCCATCACAGCTTCGAATGGGCTCAACCACTGCCGAAGTGAAAGGCCCGACCAATTTGTCGCAAACGATTTTCCAGATCGGACGCAAAGGCGCACAGATATCGCGCTATAAGGGTCTTGGAGAGATGAATCCTGAACAGCTGTGGGAGACCACGCTTGATCCTGCGCAGCGTACCTTGTTGCAGGTGGCGATTGAGCATGAAGAGGATGCCGATAACGCCTTTTCAACGCTGATGGGTGAGGCTGTAGAGGAGCGCCGTAATTTCATCCAAAAGAATGCTCTTCGGGTGGCAAATCTGGATGTTTAGCCGCCGTACAGTCTGATGGATGATTAACAGGATGCTGCTTGGAAAGCTGAATAAGAACCGCTTGAGCCGCGCTTTAGCGGCGCTTATTGTGCCAAAATCGAGACGTGGGTTAACGCCCAGCGCGGTTGATACCAGATTAATCCTGAACATCCGTTGGCTGGCGCTTCTCGGCCAGCTGACAGCGTTACTTTTCACCTTTCTGGTTCTGGATTTACAGATTCCGATAGCCCTGTCCCTTTTTGTCATCGGTTTGTCGGTGGCCCTTAATGTTTGGCAAACACGGCGTATCATGACCGATCAGGGTCAGCCTGACCAAAGCTATACGGCGCTGGTCTTTGACGTGGTGCAACTGACCGCGCTGTTGTTTTTAACTGGTGGACTTTTGAATCCGTTTGCCGTTCTGCTGCTGGCTCCCGTTGTTGTCTCGGCCGCCATTTTGCGCCGCCGCCAGACTTTTATGTTGATTGCGCTGGTCACGGGATGTGTAACTTTTCTGGCGTTCTTCAACTTCCCCCTCCCTTGGGATGCCTTGGATATGCGCCGCTCCGGGCTGTATGTTGATGGGCTGTGGATGGCGATGGTGCTGGCAACAGTTTTCATTGGCATTTACGCATGGTGGGTAGCCTCGCGGGCCCGCCGCCTGGACGAAGCGTTAGCCGAAACGCGTTTCATTCTGGCAAAAGAGCAAGAGGCAGTGGCGCTTGGCACGTTGGCTACGGCGGCGGCTCACCGTTTGGGATCGCCGTTGAATACGATCAGCGTTATCGGCCATGAGCTGTCACGCGAGACCGCGCCTGATGACCCTATTTATGAAGATGTAGTGCTGCTATGTGCTGAAATTGAGCGCTGCAGGGTGATATTGAGCGAACTGGATGACTACCGCAATGCCGAGCCGATCGATGTTGAGAATAATATTCCGCTTTCGGTCCTGATTGACGAGATACATAACACCCGGTTGGATGTTGGCAATATTCGCTTTAAGGTGATTTTTGATGAGCGTTCAGCAATGCCGATTCCCTTCGCCAGCCGCCGCCCAGAGATTATTCAGGCATTGGAAGATTTGCTGCGCAACGCCGGTGAATTCGCCAAATCTGAGGTGTTGATCACCATTCGATGTACCGTTGACGACGTGTTGATCACCATTTCTGATGATGGTCCCGGCTTTTCCCTTGGGGTTCTGGCCAAAATTGGTACGCCTTGGAATAGCTCGCGTCTGGGCACGGATGCACATCGCGGTTTAGGTATTTTTATTGCCAGCACCTTGATTGAAACGCTTGGCGGCTCAATATTATACGGTAATGGCACGAATGGTGGCGGCGAGGTGAACCTCAAACTACCGCTGGAAATTCTTCGGCCATAATAAGTGCCCACCCGTTACATTCTCCTGTCTGTCATATTTTGACCATCGATATGGTCTTCTTAATAACTAAAATTTGGAATGGTACTGTGTCCGATAATACGCTTCTTATCCTTGATGATGATACACCGCTTCGCACCCGATTACGCCGTGCTATGGAAGCACGCGATTTTGAAGTGATGGATGCTGGGTCGGTCGCCGATGGTATCGAGATTGTCCGGAAGTCACCGCCAGCCTACGCCATTCTAGACATGAAACTGGAAGATGGCAGCGGCCTTAGCCTTGTATCTGAGCTGCGCAATAAACGTCCCGAATGCCGGATTGTGATGCTGACAGGGTTTGGCAATATTGCGACAGCGGTTGCCGCGGTAAAGGCTGGCGCCCTCGACTATTTACCAAAACCGGCTGATCCCGACAGCATTGCGGCAACCTTGAGGCACCATGGTGATGGGATGCCGCCACCGCCCAAGGATCCGATGAGCGCTGACCGTGTGCGCTGGGAGCATATCCAGCGCGTCTATGAGCAATGCGAGCGAAACGTATCGGAAACCGCGCGCAGGTTGCGGATGCACCGGCGAACTCTGCAGCGCATCCTCAGCAAGCACGCACCTCGCGGGTAAAATTCCCGCTGTTTAAGTGCCCGCTGTTTAAGTGCAAACAATGTGCGGCTAAAACAGACCCCCTTGCAGCGCGGTCCGGCTTAATGATCTGAGTGAAAATGGATTTTTCAACGGTTCTTGCCCTAGGGGCTGCTCTTAGCTGGACCTTAGCGGCGTTGTTTGCACAGCGTCCGGCAAGCGAGCTTGGATCGCTTCATTTCAACCGAATGCGGATGATTGCGGCAACGTTGATTTTTCTGGGGCTTTTGGTTGTGATGGGCCGCCCGCTATTCATTCCGATGGCTATGTGGACGCCAATTATCCTTTCGTCTTTGATTGGTGTGGTGTTCGGGGATTTTTTCTTATTCGCTGCGCTGCGTCGGCTTGGCCCGCGTCGCAGCAGTATTCTGTTTGCAAGTAACGCATTATTTGCCGCCATTCTGGGTTGGATATTTCTTGGTGAGATGTTGAGCCTGCAAACCGGGCTGGCAATATTTTTTGGTTTTGCAGGCGTTGTTCTCGCGGTTATTTACGGCAAGCGTCACGACCTTATTCATCGGTGGGAAGATATCACCCCGCCGCTGTGGATTGGTATAACTCTGGGCCTTTCGGCGGCGATATGTCAGGCTGTCGGCGTGTTACTTGTGCGGCCAGTCATGGCGGTTGGCATGGATCCTGTTGTGGTTGGGTTGGCGCGTGTTTTTGTCGCAGCTTTGGTTTTCTGGGCAACATTTCCTTTCGACCGGCGCCAGCGCGGCAAACCGCTATTTGTGCGCGGGAAGACCCTGGTTTTTGTTGTAATGAACGGGCTTTTTGGGCTTGGCGTGGGGACCGCGATGCTGCTTCAGGCCTTGGAAATAGGCACTGTTGCCAAGGTTACTATTCTTTCCTCGACAACGCCGGTGTTGATGCTTCCTTTTATCTGGATTCGAACTGGCAAGATTCCTGCATTAGGGGCATGGGTTGGCGCATCCCTAGTGGTTTTATGTACGGTTTTGCTGGTCTATTAAGGGCTCACGGATCATTTTATGGCGCAGCGGTCTTGCTAAAAATAATTACCTGTGGCACCCGAAAAGAACGAAGTTTAAGCTAGGAATCGTGACAACTTAACAAGAGCATTGGCGCAGGAATTTTGTGACATGGTAAAGAGACGGCTATTTTTGGCTCTTGCCCTTTTGGGAGTATTCGCTGTGGCCGCGTGTGATACCACCGGCACAGGTATGAATCAAAACAAACAATCACAGGCTGATAAGCCTGCAAAGGCGCTAGATGAAGCAGAGTTGCCGTTGGAATTGCCAGCTGACTCCGAAATGTCTGATGCCAGCGCCCCGCAGGATGAAATACCGTTTCTCACCTACCAGTGGGATACTGGCTTTTCGTCATTTCTGTCTGCGCCCATCGAAGTGCGTCGCCAAGCCAAAGATGATTGCGTTGCCGATGGGTTTGAGATTGCTGTTGTTAAAACGATTGCTTTAGATGGTCAGATCGCCACCGCGACTTATATCTGCCGCGGTGATGCCGAATAGCAGTGGTGGATATCATCATTCTTTCGCTGATTTGAATCCCGGTAGATTTTACGCCCCGATATTTTACGTTCTTTGAGACAGTCTGCGGGTGATTATTCTGTTCTGATCCGTTAGCATGCGAGCGCAAAGAATAAGGAGCGATTGCATGCAACAGCGCCAGCTTGGTAAAAACGGTACAAAAATTTCGGCAATTGGCATCGGGGCGATGTCTTTTTGCAATTTTTACGGGAAAACGAATGAGGCATCATCGCACGCGGTGTTGTCGGCGGCGCTGGATGAGGGTGTAACACATCTTGATGTTGCCAATGTCTATGGTCCCTATATCGCCGAAGAGGCGATCGGTAGTTTTTTAGCGCGGCAGGGAACGCAGAAAGACAGCCTTTTCAGTATCGCGACAAAGGCTGGTATTGCGCGTGATCCTGACACCGGAAAGCGGTTTTACGATAACAGTGCCGGTTATCTCGAAGCCCAGCTTGACGCTAGTCTAGCGCGGTTG
Source organism: uncultured Alphaproteobacteria bacterium (assembly GCA_938082345.1). Lineage (GTDB taxonomy): Bacteria > Pseudomonadota > Alphaproteobacteria > Puniceispirillales > Puniceispirillaceae > UBA8309. The sequence continues at coordinate 9,314 of CALLKZ010000015.1, read as the reverse complement.
GGTGTCGACCATATTGACCTGTTTTATATCCATCGCCGTGATGCCGAAACACCGATCGAAGACGTTACTGAATCGCTGTCCGGGCTTATCAAAAAGGGTAAAATCGCCAGCTTTGGCTTTTCTGAAATTGCCCCATCATCGCTTCGTCGTGCGAATGCAGTGCATCATGTTGCCGCCGTGCAGTCGGAATATTCGCTTGCGACACGCGCTCCCGAACTTGGTCTGGTTCAGGCAACTGCTGAACTTGGTACGGCGTTTGTTGCGTTCTCACCCGTTGCAAGATCGCTGCTGACCGATAAGCCGCATTCACCCGTCACAGTACAGAGTTTACCTTTTTTGCAGCAGAACCCAAGATTTATGGAACCAAATCTGTCTGCCAATATTGCCGCTACTGAGGGTTTTCGCGCGCTTGCTGCTGATCTTGGAATTAGTGCTGCCGGTCTGTCTATTGCTTGGTTATTGGCCAAGCAGGACAATATTATTCCGATTCCTGGGACGCGTTCACCGGATCATCTTCGTGAACATTGCGCCGGCGCAAGGTTCAAGCTTGACCAAGCGATCCTTGACAAAATCGACCAGGTACTGCCTGTTGGATGGGCGCATGGTGACAGATATTCTGCCGCCCAATGGGTTGGCCCGGAGCGCTATTGCTAAACCACCCATCTCAACAAAGAATTTCGGCAAAGCCAGTTTAGATAAAGCCAGTTTAGATAGAGAGGGTGAACAGATCGACCGGTTTGACACACTAGTTTCTGATCTTTGGCGCCTCGATGTCTGAGGGCGCGATAAACCGCCAGATGAAGTCCGGCGAATGGATCATGGTGTTGATGCTGGCGCTTGTCTGGGGTGGTTCGTTCTTTTTTAACGGGGTGGCGGTGCGAGAACTGCCAACCATGACCATCGTTCTTGGCCGGGTTGGTCTGGCCGCAGTTATCTTGATTTTGTTTCTGCGTTTTCGCGGAGAGGTTCTCCCCAAAAACCCTAAAATCTGGGGTGCCTTTTTCATTATGGGGTTAACGAACAGTGTTGTTCCGTTCGGGCTGATTGTCTGGGGTCAGGGCTATATCACGTCGGGGCAGGCGTCGATTTTGAATTCAACGACCCCAATTTTTACAGTCATGGTTGCGCATTTTTTTACCGCGGATGAAAAGATGCAGATGCGGCATTTATTCGGTGTTTTTATTGGATTTGCCGGTGTTGCCGTGATGATGGGCGTGGACGCGCTACCGAATATCTGGGGGGCTGATTCTGGCAATATACGCGCTGGTGATGGGGACGCTGGCGATATTGAGGGGCGGGGAAAAGAAATCGCGGCGCAGGCGGCTTTGCTTGGTGCGTCGCTGGCTTATGGATTTGGGGCGGTGTTTGGTCGCCGGTTTCGCAAACTTGGTATTTCGCCCATGGTCACGGCAACAGGCCAAGTGACGGCCGCGTCCATTCTGCTAATCCCGATAGTTTTCATTATTGATAAGCCGTGGATTTTGCCGCCTCCCAGCGTTGCGGTTATTCTGGCGATGGTTGGAATTGCGGTGATCTCAACGGCGTTTGCCTATGGTTTGTATTTCAAAATTCTGGCGACGGCGGGTGCTACAAATCTGTCACTTGTCACGATGTTGATCCCGGCTTCTGCTATTGCTCTGGGAATTTTGTTTCTTGGCGAGACCTTGATGATGCGTCATATGGCTGGGTTGGCGTTAATTATTCTGGGCCTGCTGGTCATTGATGGACGTATTGTGCGGGCCGCCATCAGCAAGGTCTGACACTCAGGAACGATAACGCTTAGGAATGCCTGATCACTGGATCAATCGGACCGCCAGCACCGCCAACGGTCATCTCGAACGCCCGAGCGGCGGCAAGAAGTGCGGCCTCGCCCCGTGGTTTACCGATCAGCTGAATACCGATTGGTAGGCCGCGCGGACCGGGGCCAACGGGAACTGAAATCGCCGGAAGCCCGGTTGTGGTTGCCAGAAACGCATGTCGCAACCAGTCCATATAACCTGTTAGTTTTTGCCCACCAACATCGCTCACCCACTCTTCGGTCTGCGGGTGCGGCATGCATCCGACAGTTGGGCAGGCCAGAACGTCAAATCTCTCGAATAATGCAGTCATATTATTGAAAATTTTGGTGCGGTTGAGGTTGGCATCGGCAATATCATCCACTGTCAATGCGTTACCAAAAATGATGTTATCAGCCAAAGTTTTCTTGAAATGCTGGGTTAGTTTTTCAGGCATTTGGCGCACGATCGTGGCCCACATAATTCCGCGTAAAGTATGATAGGTACGCTCTAACCCTGTTAAATCAGGACAGGTGTTCTCAACGTCGGCGCCGTTCCCCTCGATCTTTTTCAAAATGCGGTGTAGGTGATCAATAACCTCGGTGTCAGCCTGAGCGATACCGTTGAAATCGGCGGTAAAGGCAACACGGATTTTGGGTGATGCGGTCAGAACAGCGTCCTCGAACGAGCCTTTCTCGCACCCCGGATATGATAGTGGCAAATTAGGATTATAACCTGCCATAACGTCAAGAAAAAGCGCGCAATCACGAACCGAACGCGCCATTGGTCCGCATGCTCCTTCAAGAATAAACGCTGCTTCACTGGCACTTGCTGCGCGCCCGGGGGTTGGCCGTAATCCAACGATGCCGCAATAGCTTGCCGGTGTGCGCAGGCTGCCGCCATGGTCAGTTCCGTGGTTTAACCAAACCTCACCCGTTGCCAGCGACGCGGCCGCACCGCCCGAAGACCCCCCCGGATTAAGCGTCGTATCCCACGGGTTGAGGGTGGCCCCGAAGACCGCGTTAAAGGTGTTGGCACCGGCTCCTAATTCCGGGGTGTTGGTTTTGCCGACAACAATGCCGCCGCGGCTCTCAATACGCGTGACTAGCGGATCACTTTTTTCAGGAATAAAATCTTCCAGCCCTTTGGTGCCAAGGGTGGTGCGCACACCAGCAACGGGTGTCAGATCCTTAATCCCTAGCGGCAGACCGCGCAACTTCTCAGCCTCGCTAGATGTTTTGGATTCCAGCGATTTAGCCGCGGCATAGGCGCGTTCCTGGCAAAGAGTTGGCATCGCATTGATGGCTGGCTCAACCGCGGCGATCCGCTCAAACGCGGCATCCAGAAGATCTGTTGGGCCGATCTCGCGGCGCGCCAGTAACCGAATGACTTCATGCGCCTCATACCGGCATAATTCGGGTCCTGAGAATGAAGGTCGGGTTGTGTCAGCCATAAAAATTCAGTCCCTATGATATCGATGAAATTTCTCAAATCAGCAATGATGCTCGCACGCAGTCTTCATCTTGTCGAGATACCAACATCAAAACAGATGATTTGCGTGCGGCGGATGGTTTGACAGTATTGCCATTCATCGCCACTCTCTTCCTAAGAATACTGGGCTTCTCTCTTTTATGTTGGATGATGACCCAATTCATCCTTAGGAGACAAAATGACGTTGCCGATCTTTCAGGTTGATGCTTTTACTGATGAGGTGTTTTCGGGCAATCCCGCGGCGGTGGTGCCGCTGGATAAATGGCTACCGGATGCGGTTTTGCAGTCGATTGCTGCCGAAAATAATCTTGCCGAAACGGCTTTTTTCGTTGCCAGCAAAGATGCAGCAGACTTTGAATTACGCTGGTTCACCCCGACTGTCGAAATTGATCTATGCGGTCACGCCACGCTGGCGTCGGCGTTTGTGCTGTTCACCCAGCTCGAGTGGCAGCGTCCAGTGATTCATTTTTCTTCGCAATCCGGTTCCTTATCGGTCAAACAAAGCGCCGGTGGCTACACTCTGGATTTTCCCGCGCGGGTCGCACAACCCGTCGCTCTTCCGGATGGCTTGGAGGCTGCACTTGGCCAGCCCGTGAAAAGCTTTTCAAAGGCGGTTGCTTTCATGGCGGTTCTTGAAGATGAAGCGGCGGTCCGGGCGGTCACTCCTGATTTTGACTATATTTCCAAACTGGATGGCGACGGGTTGATTGTCACCGCACCCGGAGATCACAGCGATTGCGTGTCGCGGTATTTTGCTCCGGCATGCGGAATTGATGAGGACCCGGTAACGGGCGGCGCGCATTGCACGCTAGCTCCCTATTGGGCGGGGCAGCTTTCCAAAACTGGCCTTCACGCGCGCCAAGCATCGGCGCGGGGCGGCGAGATGTTCGTTGAAGTTGATGGCGACCGGGTGAAAATGACTGGCAAAGCCGTGTTGTTCATGAACGGATTCATCATAAATTATTAAAAGGTAATATAAGGGTCTCTGCTGAGGGTTTGACGGCTGGTAGGAGATCTAAATGAAACTCGTCATGAATCTGGAGCGCAGGCCCTATAAGAAGGGCAGCGTAATTTTCGAGATTAGCGACAAAAGCGATGAGCTGTATTTGATCCATTCAGGACATGTGCAAATTTTCTCTCTGGAGGGGCTGGAATTGGCAACGCTGGGGCCGGGCGAGCTATTCGGGGAAATGTCGTCAATCATGGGCGAGCGAGAGCGCACGGCGCGCGCGGTAACGGCCGATGGTGCGGTGATTGATGTGATTGATTCGACAACAATGCGCCGCAAGCTTTCCAGCAGTGATCCAGTGTTACGTGCCCTTGTCCGGAACCTGACATGGCGGCTGGCTGATGCCAATGAGATGAATGAATCGCAATGGCTGCAACTTAACATCTATCGAAGTCTGATTCCGCACGAAATCGAAAAGCCGTAAAGCCCTAGCCGTATATCTATCTGCGAGAAATCTATCTGTCGGCCCCTTTGGGCTTTGCAAAGGCGTGCACATCTCTACATTTTTACCCAAAAAAGGGGGTATTTCCGAAAGCAAGAGTGACATTCCCGCAACCTTGACGCATAAGGAAATACTGGACTGCGGCAAGGCATTGGAGAAGATATTGATGATTGCGATTGGTGGTGAAAATCTTATTGATCTGGTTGGCGATGTTGGTGAGGGCGGTAATGGTGCCTCCGATGCGCTGGTATCCTATGTTGCGCATCCAGGTGGCTCGCCTTTTAATGTGGCGATGGCTGCTGGCCGTCAGGGCGTTGCTACCGCCTATCTCACGCCGATTTCTGATGACAGATTTGGTGATCTTTTGGCCGCGCGGCTGGTTGATAGTGGGGTTTCCATCTGTGCCCCGCGTGACCCGCATCCGACTTCTTTGGCGGTCGTGTCGATTACTGGCGGCATTCCTGCATATGGATTTTACCGTGATGGCACTGCTGAGCGGCAGGTTAGTACGACGATGCTGGGTGACGCCATGCCGGCCGATATCTGTGTTTTTCATGTTGGTTCAGGCGCGTTAACTGGTGGCAAAGATGCTGATGTGTGGGAGGCATTTTTCAGCCATTGCAAAACCGCTGGTTTGCTTGTCTCGCTGGATCCGAATGTGCGCCCGTCTCTAATTGCAGATGCGCCGTCATACCGGGCCAGAATGCGCCGTATGATCGGGCTGGCTGATGTTTTGAAGTTGAGTGACGAGGATGTGTGCTGGCTCTATGAGGGCCTCGATTTTGATCAGGCTAAGGCGGCGTGTTTGCAGGATTCAGGGGCCGCGTTGACTATTTTCACCCGCGGGTCCAGCGGCGTTGATGCCCATTGCGGTGATCAGATTCTGCACGTTAAAGCGCATCCGGTGGCCCAGCTGGCGGATACGGTGGGTGCAGGTGATACATTTATGGCAAGCGTTCTTGTCTGGCTGGTTCAAAATGGTTTTGTGTCGGCCGAACATCTAGCCAGCCTTGATGGAGCTGGTTTAACTGCCTGCCTACAGCGTGCAGCAAAAGCCGCCGCCCTTAATTGCGAGCATCATGGTTGTATTCCGCCAACCGCGGATATGCTTATCTAGCAACATCAACCTAGCAAGATAAATCATGCCCCGAAAATCAATCTTTAAGGGCCAGAATCGCCGGAAAGTACAGATATGAAAAAAGATGAAATCGTACTTGGAGTCATTGGCGGTTCAGGCATTTATGAAATTGACGGATTCGAGAACGGCGAGTGGGTAAAGGTTTCGACACCTTACGGCGACCCTTCGGACGAAATTTTTACCGGCAGCTTAAACGGCATCAAGATGGCCTTTCTGCCGCGCCATGGACGGGGGCATTTATTCTCGCCGAGTACAGTGCCGTATCGCGCAAATATTTATGCGATGAAGGCTCTGGGCGTGACCGACATTCTCTCAATCTCGGCTTGCGGCAGTCTACGGGAAGATTTCGAGCCCGGGGAATTTGTCGTTGTTGATCAGTTCATAGACCGAACATTTGCCCGCAAGAAAACCTTTTTTGACGGGGCCTGCGTTGCCCATGTGAGTGTTGCGCATCCGGTTTGTGGACGCCTTGGCGAGATGTGCAGGCAGGCGATGTCCGACCTCAAAATTCCGCATAAGACCAAGGGCACCTATCTTGCTATGGAAGGCCCCCAATTCTCTACCGAGGCAGAATCGCTCCTTTATAAGAACAACTGGGGCTGTGATGTCATTGGCATGACCAATATGCCGGAGGCCAAGCTGAGCCGTGAGGCCGAAATCTGCTATGCGTCGATTGCGATGGTAACAGATTTTGATTGCTGGCATCCGGATCATGATAATGTTGAAGTTAGCGCCATCATCAGCACGCTGGTTGCCAATGCCGCCGCAGGAAAACAGATGGTAGTGAAAGTCACCAACCTTATGGCTGGCACACGCGCGGCCTGCCCGCATGGGTGTGATACCGCCCTTGAATTTGCGATTATTTCAAAATTGGAATTGATTCCTGCCGACGAGAAAGAGAGACTTGGCGTAATTGCAGGCCGAATTTTTGCCAGATGAGGGTGCAGCTATGAATCTAAAACAATATGTCAGGACAATTCCGGATTTTCCCGAAAAAGGCGTCATGTTCCGCGATGTGACCACGTTGTTCAACAATAGTGCAGCCTTTGAAGCGACAGTCGAGCAGCTGTATGAGCAGTGGGCCGGCGATGCCAGCGCGTCAATCGCCGGAATTGATGCGCGCGGGTTTATCATTGGCGGCGCGCTGGCTTACCGGATGAAGCTGCCTTTTGTTGTGCTTCGTAAACAGGGCAAACTTCCCTTTGACACGCTCAGCGAAGATTATGATCTCGAATATGGCAAGGCTACCCTCGAAATTCATAAGGACGCGATTAAACCGGGTGATAGGGTGCTGATTGTTGATGATCTGATTGCCACTGGCGGCACTGCGGCGGCCGGTGTCAATCTGGTTCGCGCGCTGGGTGCTGAGGTTGCAGGGTGCGCTTTCATCATTGATCTTCCCATGCTTGGTGGTGCTGATAAGTTGCGAGAGATGGGAGTTAAGGTACAATCCCTGATGACATTCGACGGGCATTAACGGTGCTGATTAATAATTTCCGGAATGGTTTGGAATTGCGATAGATAGCCCGGTATATCCAGCGTAACATTATGATATTTTTGTTTATTTTGGTTTAAGGAATACAGAATATTGGCTTCTCCACAAATGACTTCAGAAACGTTCCGTCTCCGTCCGGCAGTCCTTGAGGCTCTGGAACACCCCCGTTCGCCGCGCAGTGTTTTGAATTATATGTGCGGTGCCAACACAGCAGACCCAGACGTCAGGAAAACTCTGAACACGGAAGATAGCGTTGCGCCGCTTCTGGGAATTTGGTTTGGAAGTGGGACCGAACTGGATGATTTATGTCAGCCTTTTGCGCCTGTGATCAGAGAACTGAAGGCCAATCCTGCAACGCTAGTAGGTGCCCAGTGGGAGAGTATTGAGGGGAGAGTCGCCAAAGTTTTGTTGGCTGACCAGCTTTCAAGATCCTGTTTTAGGGGTACGTCAGAGGCCTTTTCATTCGATCCCATCGGACGGGCGTTGGTCCGTGAACTTGTGAGCGATGAGGCAGTGGATGAAACGTTAAAACTTCCCGCTGCGCTTTTATATCTGTTGCCCTGGGCACTGGCGCACTCTGAGGATTTGAGCGATTTGGAGCGTGCCTGTGAGGTTATTGATTTAGCCGCTAGTGCCAAGCCCGGCTTTAAGTTGTTCAAAGGTAGAAACAGGCAGGCGGTTGATCAGCATCGCCAAGTGTTGGAGAGGTTCGGCCGATATCCGCAAAGGAATGAGCAGTTTGGCCGGAAAAATACGCAAGCGGAACAAGCGTGGCTCGACGATAAGGAAAACCTTCCCATATGGGCAGGCGGCAGGGGTTCGATTGATAAACAGATCAAATAGAGCGCGCTTGTATCACCAAATGTAAACCCGCCAGTAACAGGACAGGTAAAACACGAGATAGTCCGCGGGTGTCAGAATAGAAAATGGCGCGCTCGGGAAGCGTTTTCGCCACAGCATTTCCCTGTATCTCTCTAGAACTCTGCCAGCCGCGAACCCATGAAACAACCCCAAATGTACAACCATTTGTACTACCCCAGCGGTTCGCGAACCGATAAATATCCCTGCCCGGGGGTACGCATGGGCCACCCGGGCTACCCGGGCTAGGGCAGGCAAGCTCGACACCGGTTGCACCCTTTCAGGTTACCCATATCTGTAAACCAGTAGGGGGTTAATCTGCGTGGTGGTTACAAGCATTATCGTGGGGGTTGTCTTGGGGAACCAGTTTGCGAACCAATGGGTTACCCCAAAATCTTCTGGTAATGGAAAGAAGGGTAGGGTTAGGTAGGGGTGAAGCTTGTGGGTTCACGGGACAAGGTTGCCGGGAAGAAGAACTAATTACTTGGAACCTAACCAAGACCCTGTCAGTACTTTCTTGTGACGCAGGTTTTGTGAACCACGCGTTTAACTCTCCAGAAAGCCTTGGTTGGTCAAATTTAACAACATGAATTTTTACAAGGTTTGTTTGCTTTAAGTTCGAAAATTGATGAATTGGGGGTACAAATTTTTTCCTACAGTCAAAAGTTGTACCTCGCGTTATTACGATTTATCGTTGTTCTGCATTGCATGTTTCGGGGCAGAAAATCATGACTATGATGGTGGTGGACCTTTTCGCAGGTGCTGGGGGCCTCGGTGAGGGTTTTTCAAGAGCCGGCTTTGACAACGTCCTGTCCTGTGAAGCAGAGGCCATATTCACCAAAACCCTGAAACTCAGACATTTCGCACGTTACTCCTCACAAGAAAGTTTCCACGAAGATTACTATCGGTTCCTCGCAGGTGAACTAGAACTGGATATCTTGTATGAACGGCACCCGGAAGCGGCCAGCAAGGCAAGTGCCTCGAGCTTGGAATACACGCTGGGCAGCGAAACGAAAAACAAGACCTTCCACAAACGCCTGCGACAGCAGGTTGGCGAACAGGAATTCGGACTGCTTGGTGGGCCACCCTGTCAGGCATACTCGCTC
>CALLKZ010000014.1:0-19509 GCA_938082345.1 uncultured Alphaproteobacteria bacterium | reverse complement strand
ATTGAGGCACTTGATCGAATTCTGCCGGTTGAGGATGCTGAAATTTCTGATTTTGTGCATAAGGCATTCACCAAGCGCGGAATCAAAATCATCACGGGTGCCACCCTTGCCAGTCTTAAAAGCGGCAAGGGAGGTGCGCTTGCCAGCTTTGAGGGCGAGCTGCCAGATTTACAGGCTGACCGGGTTATTCTGGCGGTTGGTATTGCCGGAAATTGGGAAGATATTGGACTGGAATCCACCAAGGTAAAGGTTGATCGCGGCCATATTGTCACCAACAAATGGGGTGCAACCGACGAGCCGGGGATTTTTGCGATTGGCGATGTTTGCGGTCCGCCTTGGTTGGCACATAAAGCAAGCCATGAGGGCATCATGTGCGTTGAGCGTATCGCCGGCCTGAAAGAGGCGCATCCGATTGCCGAGGGATCAGTGCCCGGATGTACCTACTGCCGCCCGCAGGTTGCCTCGGTTGGCATGACCGAAGCTGGCGCGATTGAGGCTGGCCGCAAAATTCGTGTCGGACGTTTTCCGATGCTGGCGAATGGCAAGGCCATCGCGCTTGGCGATGATCAGGGGTTGATCAAGACAGTTTTTGATGCAAATAGCGGCGAATTGCTAGGCGCGCATATGGTTGGCCCGGAAGTTACCGAACTCATTCAGGGCTTTGCCATTGCGCGAACACTAGAAGCCACCGAAGCCGAATTGATGCAGACCATTTTTCCGCATCCAACACTATCCGAGGCGATGCATGAATCGGTTCTTGATGCATATGGTCGCGCCATTCATTTCTAGGGGTGCCTTGGGCCAGCAGGTCATGCTACATCTCGCCAAAGTCGATATGACGGTGCCGAACTTAAACCATCTGATTGGGCGCAAAAGAAATGCCGCAGGTCAATACAAGCAAGGGGGCCCAGCGCCACCCTGAAAAACGCAAAAACCCGGATCGTCCGCAACCGCGGCGTCCAGACTGGTTGCGCGTGAAAGCACCTGTGTCCGCTGAGTATGCTGCCACACGAACGCTGATGCGCGATCTTAATCTGGTGACGGTGTGCGAAGAGGCGGCTTGCCCGAACATTGGGGAATGCTGGGCACAAAAGCACGCAACGATGATGATTTTGGGCTCGGTTTGCACCCGCGCCTGTGCGTTTTGCAATGTTGCCACCGGGCGGCCTGATTTATTGGATCCGCATGAACCTGAAAATGTCGCAAAAGCCGTTGCCAAGCTTGGCCTGCGCCATGTCGTTATTACCTCGGTTGATCGCGATGATCTGGATGATGGTGGGGCTGAACATTTCGCCCGCACAATCGCGTCAATCCGTCTGTTTTCGCCAACCACGACGATTGAGGTTCTGACCCCCGATTTTCTGCGTAAACCTGGCGCACTGGAAATTGTAGTCAACGCGCGCCCCGATGTGTTCAATCATAATATGGAAACAGTGCCGCGGCTGTACCCGTCGATCCGGCCCGGCGCGCGTTATTTTCACTCACTGTCAATTCTTCAAGCGGTTAAGCAGCTCGATCCGTCTATTTTCACTAAATCCGGCATTATGGTCGGACTGGGGGAGAGCGACGATGAGGTCGGCCAACTGATGGATGATCTTCGCAGCGCCGATGTTGATTTTATGACCATCGGCCAGTATTTGCAGCCAACGCCAAAACATGCTGCCGTCGATAGATTTGTTGAGCCGGATACCTTTGAAAGCTATGCAAAAATTGGCACGGCGAAGGGCTTTTTGCTAATGGCCTCTACACCGCTAACCCGTTCATCCTATCATGCTGATGCTGATTTTGCGGCGCTGCAAGAGGCACGCAATTCGGTTCTGGCTGCTAGTTAAATGACTATCCACGCCGAAAAGCGGCTTGTTGCGCACAGTCCGGAACAGCTTTATGCGTTGGTTGCCGATGTTAAAAGCTATCCCCAATTTTTGCCGTGGTGCATGGCGGCGCGTATCCGGAATCAAGATGAGCGTGGGCTTAGCGCTGACCTGATCATTGGTTTTCAGATGTTCCGCGAACGCTTCACCTCAGTCGTCGAACTTGATCCGGACACGCTGTCCATCAATGTTAGATATGCCGAAGGGCCGTTCAAATATCTGACAAACCGCTGGCAGTTCCTACCGCATGAAGCGGGGTGCGAAATCGATTTTTATGTCGAATTCGAGTTCAATTCGCGGTTGTTGCAATCGGTAATCGAAACTTTGTTTACCGAAGCGGTTCGCCGCATGGTTCGCGCCTTTGAAAAGCGGGCACATGATCTTTACGGCGCGGTGCAGGATAGTCTTCCCAAATCCTGATGATGGCCCGGCTCTGATGAAGGCCCGGCTTCCAATCTGAATTCAGATATTCTCATCTATCAGCGTCAGCGCGAACATCGCCGCCTGCTGCCGGATTGCTGCACGATCCCCGTCAAACTGGCATTTGCGGGTAGCCGTGGTGCCGCCGCGAACCGCGCATCCGAAATAGACGAGACCGACGGGCTTTTCAGCACTGCCCCCGCCCGGACCGGCAATTCCGGTAATGGAAACCGCAAGATGTGCGTTTGGAGCTGCTTTTAGCGCACCAGTTGCCATTGCATATGCGGTCTGGGGCGATACCGCGCCATGCGCGTTAAGTATGGCTTCATCAACCCCCAGAAGATCGGTTTTGGCTGCATTGCTGTACGTCACAAAACCGCGATCAAGCACTGCCGAAGCCCCGGCAATATCGGTCAGCGCGGCAGTGACCATCCCGCCAGTACAGGATTCCGCACATGTGACCATAATGCCAGCTTTAGCAGCGGCCTTAATAACCCGCCCAGCTTGATCCTCTAACAGAGTCTCCCGAGATTTATCGTTCATTAAAATACGCCTCCGGTCAGGGCCCATTGCGCCGCCAGCAGGCAGACCGCCGCCAGAACACCGGCAACGATATCATCGGCCATTACGCCAATGCCGCGCGGCAGGGCTTCGGCCATTTTGACTGGTCCCGGCTTAACAATATCAAAAAACCTGAACAGGATGAACGCGGCCAGAAGCCAGCGCCAATCATCAACCGGAATAACGAAAAGCGGTATCCATTGGCCAGCGACCTCATCGACCACAATCTCGGATGCGTCTTTTTTACCAGTGGAATCCTGATATTTGCCAGCGGCAATAATGCCGGTGATGCAGATAATCATGAAGGCAAATTCCAATAATTTTGGAGAGAGCATCGCAATGCCAACCCCGATAATCATGGCGGCGAGCGACCCCCATGTCCCGGGGGCAGGGCGGATAAACCCTATCGGACCAAGGGTTGCCAGAAACATCCAGAGATTATGGGGCATGCATCTTACCTTTCGGGTCAGTCAATGACGTCGCTCGGAGTGTGGGTTAGGGCGATGGTAGCCGTTGCTTGCGCCGCGATACCTTCACCGCGCCCGGTAAAACCCAGCCCCTCAGACGTTGTTGCCTTAACGCCAACGCGGCCGATTTCAATTCCGGCAAGTTGGGCGATACGCGCGCGCATAGCATCGCGCAAGGGACCAATTTTTGGCGTCTCGCAAATCAAGGTCAGATCAAGATGCAGGATGACAGCATTATGCTCGGCGCATTTTTTGGCGGCAAAGCGCATGAACATGGCGCTGTCGGCATTCCTCCATTTGGCATCAGATGGCGGAAAATGTGACCCGATATCGCCGTCACCAACTGCGCCAAAAATAGCGTCACATAGAGCATGCAATCCGACATCCCCGTCTGAATGTGCCAACATTCCGCGCTTGCTTGCGACTTCTATTCCGGCCAGATAAATCGGTCCCAGTTCGTCCGAAAATTTGTGAACATCAAAGCCATTTCCAACACGAATATCAGGTATCATCGCCGCATCTCCTCTGGTAGAGCTGGCTAGGGCGGCCAGAAGGGTAAAATCTTCTGCCACGGTTAGCTTCATCAGGCTTTTGGCACCCTTAACCGCTGCCACTTCCAGACCGGCTTTTTCGGCAAGCCCAATATCATCAGTCATCTCCAGCCCGGGTTCATGGCGCGCATGTAGCGCGGTAATATCGGCAAGATAAAATAACTGCGGCGTCTGCGCGGCGGCAAGGCTAGATCTGTCCATAGTGCCGTTCACGCGTTCCTCAGCAACATGTTTTAGCGTATCAACGACCGGCATTACAGGCAGCGCAGCCCTGGCACCGGATAGGATCGCCTGAACTAGCCGGTCAATCACAGCATGCGGCAGGAACGGGCGGGCAGCATCATGGATGGCGACCAGATCAGCACCGCTAGCAGATGCTGCGTTTAGTCCGGCGCGAACCGAATCCTGTCGCCGCGCACCGCCGGTAACAATGCTGATACGGTTTTTATGATCCGGGGCCCTCGCTATTTCTTCGATACCGGCCAGCGCTTCACGGGCAGCGTCCTCACGCCCTTCGGCAGTGACAATGATAACAGTCGTAACCAAAGGATGGCTCAAAAACGCAGACACTGAATGTGCCAGTACGGGCACCCCGCAAAGCTGCTGGAATTGCTTTTCCAGAAGCGGTGTGTCGGTAGGTGCCCCGGCCGCACTTCCGTTGGTGCTAGAACCTTGCGGCACGGTCCCCATTCGGGCACTGCGTCCTGCGGCCACGATGATCGCGGCAACGGTTAATTTCTGCCCGGGTTTCGGTGTGACTGATTGTGGATGGCTCATCCTTCCGTTATCCCCAAACGCGCGCTCAAAGTCTATAATTATCCCAGCATCACTAGCTCCGCTTCGCATTTTGCCAGTTTACCTCAAGTCTCATGCTTCGGGATGCTGGCGGTAGAATCATAAAAAAATCATCGTAGAATTTCGGCTTTAACCGGGGTCAAAAATATTTGGGGAAAAAGCTGGCATTTTTGCCTGTTTCTGGTGCAATATGCACAAAATTTTGGCATAATACCGGTAAAATCTGATTGGCAAAATCTGATTGGCAAAGGGTGACAGGGAGTTTTATGAGCCTTTCCATTGGTGGAATTACGGTCCCGCACGCGGCGATTCTGGCGCCGATGTCCGGGGTGACTGATATGCCCTTCCGGCGTGCTGTCCGGCGCGCTGGAGGCGGGCTTGTCGTGACCGAAATGGTGGCAAGCTCGGCCATTTTGCATAATGTGCGCGCTGAAATGCGAAAACTTCGGACCGACACAATCAGCGAGGTTCCGTTATCGGTCCAGCTTGCCGGATGGGATCCGCAGATTATGGCCGAGGCGGCGCGCATTGCCGCAGATCTGGGGGCTACCTTCATCGATATAAATATGGGATGTCCGGCGAAAAAAGTAACAGGGCGTCTGTCCGGCTCGGCGCTGATGCGCGATGAGGCGCTGGCAGCGGATATTCTTGTAGCGGTCACAAAGGCGGTTGATATTCCGGTGACGCTGAAAATGCGGCTTGGCTGGGATGGTAATTGCCTGAACGCGCCTAGCATTGCACGTCATGCCGAGGCAGCCGGGATTGCGATGATTGCGGTTCATGGGCGCACCCGGTGCCAGATGTATAATGGCAACGCAGATTGGGCAGCTGTCGGCAAGGTTGTTGATGCGGTTTCGATGCCGGTGATCGTCAATGGCGATATTCGCAGTCTTGGTGATGTTGATCTGGCGGTGCAGGCCAGCGGGGCCGCCGGAGTGATGATCGGACGCGGCGCTCAGGGCCGCCCGTGGGTGCTGGCACAGGCTGGTGATCGGCTGGCCGGGCGGGTAATCCGGCCAGCGCCGTCAATCGCTGCGCGGCATAGCATGATGCAAACCCATCTTGATGATATGCTCACACATTACGGGCTGCCAGCGATGCGGTTAGCGCGCAAACATATTGCTTGGTACGCGCACGGCCTTCCGGGGGCGGCGGAATTGCGTGATACGGCGAATAATTCAACCGATGCCAAGGCGGTTTTTTCCGCCGTCGATGTGTTTTTCCGCGGGCTATATGAAGCCGAGGCGGCGTGATGTACGACGTTGGACCCTTTTCTAAAGACAGTGAAGCAGAGCATATTCTGGCCAGCCTGCCGAATCCGGTCTTTTTGCTGGATCGGCATGACAGGTTTGTCTTTTTGAACCATGCGGCTGAGTTGTTTTTTGACTCCAGCGAAGCAATGCTTCGTGGCACCGCGCTTTTTGCACAGGTCCCCAAAATTTCCAGCTTGAATGACCTGCTGGCACGTTCACGCCAGCAGATGGCGTCGGTAGCTGATCAGGGAATTGAGATCGGTGGCCCCAAAGTGGGACTGAAACTGCTAAATGTTCAGATTGCTCCCTTTGGTGAGCCCCGTCATCATGATGGCCGGATGCTGGTAACGCTGCAAGAACGCGCGCTTGCCGAGCGGCTTCGCGGCCAGTCAATTTTTCATGGGGCGGCGCGTTCAATTTCGGCGATGGCAGCTTTGCTGGCGCATGAGGTGAAAAATCCTCTTGCCGGAATTAAGGGCGCCGCGCAGTTGTTGCAATCTGACTTGTCGCCAGAAAATCAGGAATTCTCCCAGATGATTGTCGAAGAAGCCAACCGTATAACCGCGTTGCTTGACCGGATGGAAGGGTTTGCTGGCGGCGGACCAGTGGTTATGGCGCCGGTTAATATCCACGAAATTCTGGATCACTGCCTTCGTATTTCTTCAGTATCCTACGGCTCGGATATAGCTGTAAAACGGCAATATGATCCGTCGCTTCCCCCCGTAAATGGGCACCGTGATCTGTTGATTCAGACTTTCTTAAATATAATTAAGAATGCCTTTGAAGCTATTGATAAAAAAACAAAACTGACTGTGAAAACATCTTATTCACGCGGGCGTCATCTTGGCGGTCAGCGTGTGCAGATGTCGCATGTTCCGATTCAGATTGAGGTGATTGATAACGGCCCGGGAATTACGCCTGATCTTCGCGATCATATTTTTGATCCCTTTGTTTCAGGAAAGGCGGGCGGCAGTGGGCTTGGTTTGGCTTTGGTGGCAAGTGTTGTCGCTGATCATGGCGGCATGGTTGAGGTGGACTCGGTTCCCGGCCGCACCGTTTTCAGAATTAATTTACCTGCATTGGGCGAGGGAATGGGCGAGGGAATAGGCGAGGGAATGGGCGAGGGGAAAAGCGCATGACAGCCAAACCAGCTCCTATATCCAAACCTGCCCATATTTTAGTTGCTGAGGATGATAAATCGGTGCGCCTTGTGGTGCAGCAAGCGCTGGTCCGTCAAGGCTACACCGTGCAGTCAATTGGCACTGTTGCTGGCCTGTGGAAGCTTGTCGAGAACGGACGCGGCGATGTTTTAATCTCGGATATTGCCCTTCCCGATGGTGATGCGCTTGATTTGCTGCCGCGCATTCAAAAATATCGCCCGGATATGCCGGTGATTATGATGAGCGCCCGCTCCACACTGCTAACCGCGGTTAAAGTTCAGCAGACAGGCGTTTTTGAGTATTTGCCCAAACCGTTTGAGCTTCGCAGTCTTGTTGAGGCAACGGCGCGCGCGGTTGATAGTATTGGTCGGCCAGAAGCCCCTGCGCCGCCTGTGCAGACGGCCCTTGAAGAAGGCGGGCCTCTGGTTGGGCGCTCTCGCCCGATGCAGGATATTTTTAGGGCAATGGCAAGGGTGGTCAGCACTGATCTGACGGTTTTGATCACTGGCGAAAGCGGCACCGGAAAAGAACTGGCGGCCCGCGCGTTGCATGATTTGGGTCCCCGATGCGCGACCCCATTCGTGCCAATCAATATGGCGGCGATTCCTCGAAATCTGGTCGAGTCTGAGCTGTTTGGCCATGAAAAAAATGCGTTCGTCGGCGCAGATACGCGGATGCCCGGCAGATTTGAGCAGGCCGAAGGTGGCAGCCTTTTCCTTGATGAGGTTGGCGATATGCCGCCCGAAGCGCAAACCCGGCTTCTTCGGGTTCTTCAGGACGGGGAATATCTGCCGGTTGGGGCCAATCGTCCGGTAAAGGCAAATGTGCGTATCATTGCCGCCAGCAATCACAATTTGCACCAGCTGATGCAACAGGGGACATTCCGCGAAGATCTTTTCTACCGGTTAAACGTCGTGCCTTTGCGATTGCCTCCTTTGCGTGAGAGAAGCGAGGATATCGCCCCGCTGGTGGCGCATTTCCTAGGCGAGGCTGCGGCGGCCGGATTGCCGGCAAAACGGTTCACCCCCGATGCTGTCCGGGCGCTGTCAACATGGCATTGGCCGGGCAATGTGCGCGAGTTGGAAAATCTGGTACGCCGTCTGCTGGTGCTGATTGGCGATGACGTGATTTCAGCCCCTATGGTTGAGGCCGAACTGGCAGTCATTCGCCCGCCCCAAACCCTCTCAAACGTATCCCCGGCAAACGTATCCCCGGCAAATATATCCCCGGCAAATATACCCCGGGTAAATATACCCCGGGCAAAGGCACCCCAGTCAGATGAGAGGCAGGCAAAGGCACCCCAGTCAGGTGAGAGGCAGTCAGATGAGGCTCGGTTGCCCGGCAATCATGCGGCACCGGCCCCCTTAACGCAGGCTGACAATCTGTCCCATTCGGTTGATCAGCATATCCGCCGATATTTTACCGCATTGGACGGGGCCTTACCGCCTCCGGGTCTTCATGCGCGCATTCTTCGTGAGGTTGAGCATCCTTTGATTGCCGCCACGCTGGAAATCACCCGTGGGAATCAGCTAAAAGCAGCTGAAATTCTGGGAATCAACAGGAATACCCTTCGCAAGCGCATTCGTGAGCTGGGTATCTGGCAAGGCCGATGAGCACAGCACCCGTAACAAATCTTGCCCCGCGCGGTTTTATGCTGCGGTTTGGCGAAAACCGGCTTGGTTACATTGCCGTTATGATCGCCCTAGCGATTGGCATGATGACCGTTTATACGCTGGCGCAATTTGATCCTGCACAGCAGGATAATTCCTTTTTGACAACGCTGATTGCGATTGATTTTATTGCGGTTATCGTTGTTGGCGGCTTTGTTATTCGCCAGATTTTGCGCCTATGGACTGAGCGCCGCCAGCGAATGGCGGGATATCAGTTGCATTGGCGTTTGGCGCTGATGTTTGGCGGGGTGGCAGCACTTCCGGCGATTCTGATCACCGCATTTTCGCTATTTATTGTCGATTATTCCCTTCGGGGTTGGTTTGCCGAACGTATTTCAACCGCTGTCACCGGCTCGGTTCAGGTGGCTGATTCCTATTTTGAAGAGCATTCAAGTTCTATCCGAAGCGATGTTCTGACGATTGCCAATGACGTGAACCGCGAGGCGTTGCGGCTCAGCGGCGATAGCAATCTTCTTTCGCAATATCTGACCAATCAGACCGCGCTTCGTAATCTGTCCGAGGCGATCATTCTGGATGGAACGGGGCAGGTGGTTGCCAAATCACGTTTTGCCTTCGCCGTTACTTTTACCAATATTGGCAGTGACTGGCTGCCACAGGCCAGCGCTGGTGAGGTTGTATTTCTGCGCTCTGATGAGACGAATAAGCTTCGTGCGGGGGTGAAGCTGAACAGCTTTGTTGATGCTTATCTTTTTGTCGGGCGCTTTATTGATAGATCGGTGCTGGAATCGGTTGATCGCACGCGCCTTGCGGCGGCTGACTATCAGCAACTTGGCATCAGCCAGCTTGATCTTCAGATTAGTTTTGCTTTTGTTTTCGGGCTGTTTCTGGCTCTTCTTCTGATCACGGCTCTGTGGATCGGTCTTAATCTTGCCACGTCGATTGTTGAGCCGCTTGGTTCGGTTATTGCGGTGGCTGAACAGGTGCGTGGCGGTAATCTGTCCGAACGCGTGCCCACCGGCCTAGAGGTTGACGAGATTGCGCGTCTTGGCACTTCTTTCAACAGCATGCTGGATGAGCTGGTGCGAAGCCGCGAACAGCTCGTTCAGGCAAATATGCAGATTGACCGCCGCCGTGAATTTACCGAGGCGGTTCTTGGCGGTGTCTCGTCGGGCGTAATCGGCCTTGATAAAAGTTATAGGGTAACCTTGCCAAACAACGCAGCAACCCAGTTGCTGGAGGTGTCAGAGGCTCAATTAATCAGCAAGAAGCTGGCCGAAGTTGTTCCCGAATTCGAGTCATTGATAAGTGCATCAGGGCAGCGGCGAAAGGGATTTGCGGAAGAACAGATTTTTCTTGAACGCGCCGACCGGCGGTTGACGCTTCGGGCGCGTATCGCCACGGAAACTGTTGATGGCCGTGTCATTGGATATGTTGTTACCTTTGATGATGTGACGGATTTGCTAACCGCCCAGCGCAAGGCGGCATGGTCGGATATTGCCCGCCGGATTGCCCATGAAATCAAAAATCCGCTAACCCCGATTCAGCTTGCCTCTGACAGGTTGCGCCGGAAATATCAGCCGGACGATTCTGCTGACAGCGCACAATTCACCGAATATTTGGAGATTATCGGCCGGCAAGTTGATGATATAGGCCGCATGGTTGATGAATTTTCGGCCTTTGCCAGAATGCCGCAACCCGTCATGGAACCGCTGTCCCTTCGTGATCTGGTTGTAGGTCAGGCGGCGCTGTTTGATGCTCAGGACGTCGCTTTTAGCAGCCAGTTTGATGATGATGATCTGCCCTATATGGTGATTGGTGATACCGGATTGCTGCGCCAGGCGCTGACCAACATCATTCAGAACGCGATTGACAGTATGGCCGAAGGCCGGACCCCCGACCCGCAAATCAAGTTGGCGTTATCGATTAAAGGTGCTTTTGTCACGCTAAGTGTGATCGATAATGGACCCGGATTTCCGGATATGGATCGCAGCCAGTTGCTAGAGCCCTATGTTACCAAACGCGATAAGGGAACCGGACTGGGGCTGGCCATCGTTAGCAAGATCGTGCAAGACCATTCAGGAGAGTTGGAACTGGCCGACGCTGACAAGGCCGACGCTGATAAGGGCGGCGCGCGGGTCAGCATAAAACTGTCACTTCATGATGATCTGGAGGATGAGGCGTGAAAACCGCAGGCGACATTCTGATCGTTGATGACGAACGTGATATCCGGTCACTGATCGGGGCGACGTTGCGTGATGAGGGGTTTTCGACGATGGAGGCGGCAACCGCCATGGAGGCGCGTGACCTGCTTGCCGCCAAACCGCCGGGGCTTGCCATTCTGGATATCTGGATTCGCGATTCCGATATGGACGGCCTAGAGCTGTTGGAGTGGGTGAAGGGTGTTTATCCCGATCTGCCGGTGTTGATGATTTCCGGTCATGGCACGATCGAGACCGCCGTTCAGGCTATTCGCAACGGTGCCTATGATTTTATTGAAAAGCCGTTTAAGGAAGACCGGCTGTTGCTGATGGTCCAGCGGGCCTTGGAGGCCAGTCGGCTGGTTCGCGAAAATGCCGAACTTCGGGCACAGGTCAGCGGCGAAGGAAAGCCAGAGCTGGTTGGCGTTTCATCGCAGATAAAATCCATCCGGACCGCGATTGACCGGATTGCCTCAACCGCCAGCCGGGTGCTGATCAGCGGGCCAAATGGCAGCGGCAAGGAAATGGCTGCACGCTTGATCCATTTTAATTCAGAGCGAAGTGAGTCCCGCTTTATCGTCGCTAATTGCGCGCGTCTGGCGGCTGAGCGCGCCGATGTTGAGTTGTTCGGCTCGGAAAGTCTGAGTTCAAGTCGGCGGATTGTCGGGCTGTTTGAGCAAGCGCATAAGGGAACGCTTTATTTTGATGAAATTTGTGATTTGCCACTGGAAACGCAGGGTAAAATTGTGCGCGCCGTGGCCGAACAACGCTTTAGGCGGATCGGCGGCAATCAGGAAGTTTCGGTCGATGTACGGGTAATCTCGGCCTCTAGCCTTGATTTGGCGGGTGAAATTTCTTCTGGAGCCCTTCGTGAGGACCTTTACTACCGGCTTGGTGTTGTGCCGCTAAATATGCCGGCACTTGCTGAACGCCCCGAAGATATTCCCCATCTGGCAAAATATTTCGTCGATGAGGTTGCCCGCCGGACCGGACTTTTGCGGATTAAGCTTAGTGATGAGGTTTTGGCAGCTATGCAGGGCTATCACTGGCCGGGAAATGTGCGGCAGATGCTGAACACGATTGAAAACATGCTGATTATGGCGCCGCCAGACAGATCAATTCCGGTGGGGCTTGATGCGCTTCCGGCGGAAATTCAGAACATCTCGCATGATGATAGCAATTCTGGTATCCAAGCTGTGATGGCGTTGCCACTTCGTGAGGCGCGGGAAACTTTTGAGAAGAATTATATGACGGTTCAGTTGCGACGTTTTGATGGTAACGTATCGCGGATGGCAGGGTTCGTCGGAATGGAACGTTCGGCATTGCACAGAAAATTGCGCTCGCTTGATGTGGTGCTGGATACGGCACTTTCAACTGCTGGCAGGGATGAAGACGGATGAAGATTGTTATCTGTGGTGCCGGACTTGTCGGTGCTGGAATCGCATCGCACCTTGTCGAAGAGCATAATGACGTTACCGTCGTTGATGCTTCGGAAGAAAAAATTCAGCGTGTCACTGATCAGGTTGACGTTCACGGTGTTGTCGGTATGGCATCGTACCCCGATATTCTGGCTGAGGCGGGGGCGCGCGATGCCGAATTACTGATCGCGGTGACGGAGTCAGACGAGGTGAATATGGTCGCCTGTCAGGTTGCGCACACTATTTTCAACACCCCTGTTAAAATCGCGCGGATCAGGCACCAGTCCTATCTGAACCCTATTTATGGTGACCTCTATTCACCGGATCAATTGCCGATCGACCATATTATTTCACCCGAGGCTGAGGTTTCGGCGGGGGTTAGCAACCAGCTTCGCGTTCCGGGTGCGTTTGACGTTAAGGATATGTGCGGCGGCAAGATGAACCTCGTCGGGGTATTATGCACCGAGGAAAGTCCGATTCTGGCCACGCCAATCCGGCATCTCACGAACCTGTTTCCTGATCTGGTGATCACCATTCTTACCATTATCCGTGATGGTCAGGTGGTGGTGCCGCGTGATGGCAATGAAATCATGCTGGCAGGCGATCGTGTCTATTTCGTCTGTGATGCAACGCATTTGGACCGTGCTATGGCCAGTTTCGGGCATGAGGAGCCTGAGGCGCGCTCGGTGGTTATCGCTGGCGGCGGCGCTATTGGCCAGATGCTGGCGCGCGAGATTGAAACCAATTTTTCCAACACACAGGTTCACCTGATTGAGCGAAACCAGACCCGCGCGCGCGCGCTTGCGGAGAGCCTGCGATCGACCAGCATTTTCAGCGGCGATGCGTTGGACAGCAGCATTCTGGCCGAGGCCGGGGTGCATACAACCGAAACCTTTGTCTCGGTAACCGATGATGATGAGGTCAATATCCTTTCCGCGCTTCTAGCCAAGCGAAATGGCGCCAAACATGCGGTTGCGCTGGTGAATATTCCGGGCTTTATCCCTCTTGTCTCGGCGCTTGGAGTTGATGCCGTCATTAATCCGTCGCAAATCACCGTATCATCCATTCTGGAGCATGTGCGGCGCGGCCGAATTCGTGATGTTCACCCGATCATTGAGGACCTTGGCGAGGTTCTGGAGGCTGAGGCGTTGCCGTCATCGCTGTTGATTGGAAAAGCACTCCGGGATGCAAAAATTCCAAAAGGCGTGGTGATTGGCGGCGTGTTGCGCAATGAGCGGGTTATTCCGGCACGCGGCGACACCGTTATTGAGGCTGGTGATACCGTGGTGATTTTCTCGGCGCGCGGTAAAATTCCACAAGTTGAAAAACTGCTATCAGTTAGTCTTGATTTCTTTTAAGAGATAGCCACGCCCGCCCGTCTTTCAAAATAGCCACACCCGACTATCTTTAAAAATAGCAAGATCTTGTAAAATTTTATTATTACTTCAGGAGGAAAAAATGGCCGGCGAAAAGAGCCAGAACCTTCAGGAATTGTTCCTCAACAATGTGCGTCAATCTCATGCTTCCGTGACTGTATTTTTGGTCAACGGGGTTAAATTGCAGGGCGTTATCACTTGGTTTGACAATTTCTCCATCCTGCTTAAACGCGATCATCATGTTCAACTTGTCTATAAGCACGCGATTTCTACAATTATGCCACTGGCAGCGTTGCACCTTCACGAAACAGACGAAGGTGATCCCAATATCGGATCTGGCACGGCAGAAGAAAATCCGTCGGATAGCTGATAAACCTCATCGGCATCACCGCCAATCGGAGTTACAAATGTCTGAAACCAGAGCAAAGATGGTTGCAACGCTTTTGCGTGATGTTGGCAACAGCATCGTAATGCCCCGTTTTGGAACGTTGCATCAAAGCGAAATTGAGACCAAAAGCAGTCCCACCGATTTGGTAACGATCGCCGACCGCGAAGCCGAAATATGGCTTACGCCAAGGCTTCGCGAGCTTGTTGATTGTGAAGTGGTTGGCGAGGAGGCCTGCGCTGCAACGCCTGATCTTCGTAACAGTGCCACCGCCGATAGGGCATGGACTGTTGATCCGATCGACGGCACTAGCAATTTCGTCAAAGGCAATGAGCGGTTTTGTAGCATGATAGCGCTGCTGGAGAATGGTGTGCCGCAAGAATGCTGGATCTGGCTGCCAATGAGCGAAGAGCTGTTCTACGCAAAGGCCGGAGGCGGCGCCTTTCTCACGCACAAAGACGGACAGACAACGCCCCTGCAACTGGCCAATACTTCACCAACCGGCGGTGATATAGATGCCAGCAAGATGCGCGGTGGCGGTAATAGTCTTGGCGTGGAGGAACCTCAAAGAACGCAAATTCGCGAAGTGCTGAAAGCGATGCCGGGGCGCTGGTTTCCGGGCAGTTGCGGGGTTTTGGGGGCGAACATTGCCCAAGGTATGCAGCATTTTCTGTTACATGGTGATTGCACCCCGTGGGATCATTCGCCGGTTGATCTGCTGTGCCGAGAGGCGGGCGGGCACGCCGCCATGCTCGCCGATGGGGCCCCGTTTAATGCCGGTTTTTCGGCACCATTTATGATCGCCGCGTCATCCGCCGGATGGCAGGAGTTGCAAAGCCGCGTCATGCGGCGCGAATAACCCGTCGATGATGCCCCCCCAGAAATCAAAACCTACGGACAAGACTTTTTGGATTTAGCTTGTTGCCATAGTGATTCCATTTCATCCAGCATCATATCATTCATGTTTTTATCATTTTTTTCAGCATGTTGTTCGATATATCTAAAGCGTTGCTCAAATTTTGAGTTACATGCCATCAGGGCTGTTTCCGGATCAACACCGGCCTTTCTTGCCAGATTAACCGCAACAAACAGAATGTCGCCAACCTCATCAGCAACCCGCGCCTGATCTATATTTTCCTGCTCCATTTCTGCGCGAAGCTCACCTGTTTCCTCATGAAGCTTGTCGATTACCTGATCAATTTGCGACCAGTCAAAACCGACGCGCGCGGCGCGCTTTTGCAGCTTTAACGCGCGCAGCATTGGCGGCAACCCTGTGGCCACATCGTCAAGCACACCGGACTTGCCGCGCTTGGCCCGCTCAGCCGCTTTCAAATCCTCCCACAGCAAGGATTGAGCTTTGGCATCGGGACGCTCACCTCCGTTGAAAACATGGGGGTGACGTTCGATCATTTTGTCAGAAATGCTGCGGGCCACATCGGCGATTGAAAACGCTCCGGCTTCCTCGGCAATGCGTGAATGGAACACCACCTGAAGCAATAAATCACCCAGCTCATCACGGATATCGGGGATGTTCTGGCGGGCGATTGCATCGGCAACCTCATAGGCTTCTTCGATCGTATAGGGGGCGATGGTAGAAAAATCCTGCTTGACGTCCCACGGGCATCCGGACTCGGGGTCACGAAGGCGGCGCATGATATCAATCAGACGGTCAATTTGCTCTAACGCTGCAGGTGGTGACAGCTTCATCATGTCGTCTTTATCGTCAGATAGGGTCATCGCTGCATCCTTTGGCGGTTGACGGGCCAATCTAAGGGGCCAATCTTAGGGGCGAATCTGACGGGTGCAAAGGCGAAGATTTCGTGTTCGAGCACTATTTAGAATATGAAGCAAAGCAAGTCTTGCGCGGCAATGTTTATCCCTCCATTATTCGGCTAGATTTGGGCCACTGAAATAGGGAGAAGGTTAGATATGGCGGATAAGGGTGATCTCGCGCCAAAGCGGATCGGATTTTTCGGATGGCTTCGCTCACGGTTTTTTACCGGACTTCTGGTAACGGCGCCAGTTTTGCTGACTGTCTGGATTACGTGGGCAACGGTTGAGTTGATTGATAGTCAGGTCGCCAGTCTGGTACCGGGGTTCAGCCAGTTCCAGTTTGCCAATGTTCCGGGCGTCGGGCTGATTTTGGGTGTTTTGCTGATCACGATTATTGGCGCTCTGGCTGCCGGTTTTCTGGGGCGTTGGATCATTGGCATTGGCGAGTCGGTGTTGAACCGCATGCCGGTTGTCCGCACGATCTACGGGGCCAGCAAGCAAATCCTTGAGACTGTAATCTCCACCCAGTCAGATGCGTTCCGTGAGGTTGTTCTTGTTGAATATCCGCGCCGGGGCCTGTGGGTCATCGGTTTTGTAACGGGGGGAACCAAGGGCGAGGTCAATTCGCTTATTCCCGGTTCAAAAGTTAATATTTTCGTGCCGACGACTCCCAATCCAACGTCGGGATTTTTGTTGTTCAGCAAGCGCGAAGACGTCATTTTCATGGATATGTCGGTTGAGGATGCGGTGAAGCTGGTCGTTTCCGGGGGAATTGTAGCGCCGCCTGAGCCAGCCAAATCTAAAAAGCTGACTGCCAAAAAAGCCTCTGGCAAAAAAGCCTCCGCTAAAAAAGCCTCCGCTAGAGGCGCGGCTGTGAAGAAATCCCCCGCGAAAAAATCTGCTACGAAAAAGGCTTCGGTCAAAAAGGCTGCTACGAAAAAATCTGCTACAAAAAAGGCTGGGCGCTAACTCTAACCGGATGCCAGAAAGCGCACCGCACTATCGCGTTCAAACAGGCTGAGCAACAAATCAACTTGGTTTTGGTCGAGAGGCTTATTGTCATCGCCGATCATTTGTTTGGCGCATTCGCGGGCAGGGGCGATCAAATCCTGATGTGCGCCAAGGTCGGCAAGCACAAATTCCGGGGCGCCTGACTGGCGTTGCCCCAAAAATTCCCCCGGGCCGCGAAGTTGCAAATCACGCTCGGCAATAACAAAGCCGTCATTTGTCTCGCGCATGACCTTTAGGCGTTGCGCCGCGGTGTCCGAAAGCGGCCCCTGATACAACAATAGACAGGATGACTGAACGTCGCTGCGGCCAACGCGGCCACGCAGCTGATGAAGCTGCGCAAGGCCAAAGCGTTCGGCATGTTCGATGATAATGACACTGGCTTCGGGAACATCAACGCCAACTTCCACCACGGTGGTTGCGATTAAAAGCTGGGCCTCGCCATCACGAAACCGCTGCATCTGGGCATCACGCTCGCCAGCTTTCATCTTTCCGTGGGCTAGTGCGATAGTGCAATCAGGCAGCACCCGGGCCAGCGCGGCGAAGCGTTCTTCGGCTGCTGCGACATCCAGCTTTTCCGATTCTTCGACCAGGGGACAAATCCAATAGGCACGTTTTCCGTTGGCCAGCGCAGCTCGCAACCTGTCCACAACATCGCCCAACCGGTCCAGCGGCAGGGCGCGCGTGTCAATCGGCAATCTGCCTGCAGGTTTCTCATCGAGGCGCGAATGGTCCAGATCGCCATATGCAGTCATTGCCAGCGACCTTGGGATGGGGGTTGCGGTCATAACAATAACATCGACACCTGTCCCCTTTTGCCCCAGAAGAATGCGTTGACGAACACCGAATCTGTGTTGCTCGTCAACAACCGCCAGCCCCAGATTGGCAAAATGCACATTGTCGGAAATCAAGGCGTGCGTTCCGACCACAATTTGGGCATCCCCGCTGGCCAGATCATCGATAACCGCCTTGCGCCCCGCCTTTTGCCCCGTCTTGCGCCCTTCGGCATTCCCTTGGGCCTGCCTTTCTTGGGCCTGCCTTTCTTGGGTCTGCCTTTCTTGGGCCTGCCTTTCTTGGACATGCCTTCCTTGGCCTAGCAACAGCTTTGCTTCGCGTCCCAGCGGGGCCAGAAAGCGGTTAATGGTTTCATGGTGCTGACGGGCTAAAACTTCGGTCGGTGCCAGCAGGGCAGCCTGCGCTCCGGCTTCAACAGTGTGCAGCATGGCGAACAGCGCAACCAAAGTCTTGCCAGACCCCACATCACCTTGCAGCATTCGCAGCATCCGCTTGTCCGATGTCTGGTCTGTCTTAATCTCGGCAATGCTTCGTATCTGCGCCCCCGTCAGCGAAAAGGGCAGCGCCGCCTGTAAATCCCTGACCAGCTTACCATCACCGCTAAAAACGCGTCCCGGCATGCTTATGGACGCCGAATGACGCATCAAGGACAGCGCCAGCTGATTGGCCAGCAATTCATCAAACGCCAAGCGCGCGCGCGCCGGTGAGGCCGGGAAAAGATCATCACTTGTTTTGGGGTGATGGACCTCGATCATGGCGGCGGTGAAATCCGGCCATTTTCGCTCAGCCATAATGGTGGCAGGAATCCATTCAGGAAGAGCGGATAGACGCTTCAACGCCCCTTCAATGGCGCGGCGCAACGCCTTTGGGGACAGGCCGGCAGTCAACGGATACACCGGCTCAATCACCGGCATGCTGGCCGCATCTTCAGGTTTGATGATATGATCGGGATGCGCCATTTGAACCCGATCCTGGCGAATTTCAACGCGGCCACTAACAATGCGGCGTTCCCCTGCAGGCAACATGCGGCTGACATAATCATCTCGGACATGGAAAAATATAATGTCGAGATCACCCGTTTCATTCTCGCAGATGACCCGCCACGGACGGCGCGTTCCCGGCGGGGTTTTGTCATGTTTGACAACAAGAACATCAAAGGTGGCAATGCTGCCATCGGTAATATCGCTCAGCGGCGGGCGGGCGCTGCGGTCAATCAGGCCGACGGGAAGATGCCGCAAAACATCAATGACATGCGCGCCAATCCGCTTTTCTATGATGGCAGCCAGTTTTGAGCCAACACCGGGAAGCGCCGTTGTCGCGGCAAACAGTCCAAAAATTTCACTCGGTCGCCGTGGATGCAAAGGAGGCGCCTTTCAGGTTCATCAGTTCGGCTTTCAGATTACTCTAAAGCGGGACACTAAACAAAATGAGAAAATTCCCAAAGCGAAACTCCGGCATTGCTTTGTTGCCACGGCGTGGCATATTCCGATGATGCTTCTGGCCGAAGGTGCTTCTGGCCGATGATGCATCTGGCCGATGATGCATCTGGCCGACGGTGCTTCTGGCCGATGATGCATCAGAATTTACTGCTTTCGCTAGCTGTTCAGCCGCGTAAAGCTTGCTATTTTTTGATCGGAGATGAAATGGAACAATCGCGTAAACCTGATCCAAACCCGATAAAATCCGGGGAAATGACTCCGCGGCAGATTCGGCTTCGGCGTTTGATCTATCAGTCCAGCTATACCGGAATGAAGGAAACCGATCTTCTTCTAGGGCATTTTGCGAGCGAACATCTTGCCAGAATGACGGACGCGCAGCTAGATGATTTTGAGGCTCTTTTAGACGCA
>CALLKZ010000013.1:0-13200 GCA_938082345.1 uncultured Alphaproteobacteria bacterium | reverse complement strand
AGCGTTACACCATTTTGGATTTTCAGGACTTTTTCAAGCTATGGATACCGTTTTGAGCGACCTGCTGGTTGGTTGCTTTTCCTATGGTTACTCGGACCGATAGGGTATTTTTTGTACTTCAGCTTTTGCCGCCCTTTGTCGGGCATTGGGTGGAGCAGCATTCTTCAAGATTCAATGATTTTTTCCACGGCTAATATGCTTCCTTTCTTCGGGTTTCATAGTCGGTTTCCCCTCCAATTATTAGATGTTGAATCAGGTTTGATATTTTTGTTTAGCGTAGGGCAGACAATACTTGGGTTCATTTTGTTGTTTTTTCTGGGCCTTGGTCTTCGCAATCGGTTTCGACTGAAATAACCGCGCCCGCATCGGGCGGGCTCCCAAAAGATGAAATTTACTGTTGATAAGGATGGGCCGTGGCGGAGAGAGAGGGATTCGAACCCTCGGTAAGCTTGCGCCTACAACGGTTTTCGAGACCGTCCCGTTCAACCACTCCGGCACCTCTCCGCAAAACACCCAAACACCGGGCCTCATCATATTGCCTAATCGACCGGAGGTAAATTTACTCCGGCATATGATTCTGGCACCCGCTGCGTAATCCTGAACCCCATAACTGATTTATTCCTCTGGTGCAATATCCGGCGTCTGCTTTTCCCTTTCCTTCACACCCGCCAAGCGGTCAAGTGCATGTGATGCAAAATTTGCATCGCTACAAGCGAAACTTGACGCTATTTATGCCCACTTATTTGTCTAAAACAAAAAGGGCCCGGACATCCTCCAACCGGGCGTCCCAAACTGACCTAGCTCTTCTGCCAGTCCTTCCCTCCCAAAAGAGGTCTTGGCAGGAGAGCTTTTTTCCTTTGTAAAGCATTTGTCCCTATCGAAGTGATACATAGGGGTTTATTCCGGCTGATTCCTGTGCATCATAGCCAGTGAAAAACCGAACCATCAAAGGATCCCTCAAATGCGCCCGGACATCCGCAAAGTTATTACCAGTGTTGAAGATATTATTGAGGATAATGGCCGGACAGTGCCAGAACCCTCGCGAAAATGTAGTGTTGCGGCGGTGATTAAAAACCCCCTGGCAGGCGCATATACCGAGGATCTGGAGCCCTTAAAACAACTTGGCGCTGAAATAGCGGCAGAACTGGTGGCGCGCGGACTTGCGGCTTTGGGATGCGTGCCGGATGACGTTGATAGCTATGGCAAGGGGGCAATCGTGGGTGTGGACGGCGAAATAGAACATGCGGCTGCCGTTCTGCACCCCCGCTTTGGAGCGCCCGTCAGAGGCGCACTAGGCGAGGCCAGCGAGATTATCACATCTACCAAAAAAATGGGGGGACCCGGGGCGGTGATTACCGTGCCGCTAACCGGAAAAAAGAGCATTTGGGAATTTGATCTGATGGATGCCGCCGAAATCACTGTTCCCGATGCACCGCGCAGCGACGAGATGATAGTCATTCTGGCGCTTGGGATCGGCGGGCGGCCTTTGAAGAGAACCCGCCCCGATGGTGAGAGATAGGAGAAGCCGGACGCTACATGATCGCGCGCCTCGTTTCCCCAGAATCGCGCGGCGCGGGCAATCCCTAAAAGAATCCCTATAGGGCGGGCGGCGATTAAGCAAGGCTGGCTCCCCGGGACGGATTCGAACCGCCGGCCAAGCGATTAACAGTCGCTTGCTCTACCGCTGAGCTACCGGGGAAAAGCCTGCGAAGCGTTATACATCATCACTTCATCTATGCAATAGCGTTTTTGCAGGAATATCACACAAAGCCCGCCCGCAGCGTGTAATTTGCCAAAAATGCCCGGCTATAACCGGCCAGATTATCAGCTGAATTCGGCAAGTTTCTGTGCAATGTCCCTAATCGTTTCCGGGGTAAGATCATCAACCTGCAAGTCAGCAATATCATTATGCTCGCGCAACGCCGCTGACCGGTCATAGGCCGGGTCGTAATGATCCTCTAGCAGACGGGTGACAAACCCGGGCCAGTCACCAGCTTTTATGTGCTGGCGCCATTCCTTTACCGCGGCATGGCCGATCCGCGTTATAACCCATTTCAGCAGAGGCTCTAGGCGTTCGGGGTCGGCGATCAAATGCTGATAATCATCCACCAGAAAGGTCACCCGAGCCGGCATTGCCGCCGACAGATGAATTGATTCTGCCGCGCGCATTCGCTTCCACATCGTGCTGGGAATATTCACATTGCCGATCTTGCTGCTCTCGGATTCAACAAAAATTGGTTTTGCCGGATCAAATTGCTGAAACGCCGCATGCAGACCAGACTCAAACAGGCGTGCGGATGGCTGCACGCCCCCGGGCTCGCCGCCAAGAAGCGAGCCGCGATGACACGCCAGTCCCTCCAGATCAATGATTTGTGCGCCCAAGCTTGCCGCCATCCGCAAAATTTGCGTTTTAGCTGTTCCCGTACGTCCGCGAAGAATGATCAAGCGGAATTTCGGCGGCAAACTATCCAGCCCGTCAAGAACCTGTTTCCGGTAGGTTTTATAGCCGCCATCAACAATGTCGGTCTTCCAGCCTATTTCGGCAAATATATGGGCCATGGCAGCGCTGCGTTGACCGCCGCGCCAGCAATAGATCAGGGGGCTGAAATTCTTGGGCGCATCGCCAAGAAATGTCTCCAGCGCGTTCGAGATGTTTTTGGCAACCAGCACCGCGCCGCGCCGCTTCGCCTCAAACGAGCCAACCTGATTGTGCAGCGTGCCAATTTCGGCGCGCTCATCATCCTGAAGAACCGGCATACTGACCGCGCCCGGAATATGGTCCTCGGCAAATTCACTTGGCGAGCGCACATCAATAATCATGCTGTAGGGCTTGGCAGTCCAGTTGGTAATTCGTGTGATGGGCGGAGCCATAAACCTGATCCTAAAATGTCTTGCCGATGAGCGTTCTAGCTATGATACGCGCAGTCCGGACCAGTCAAGGCTCAAAATACCGATGATAGCAGCATTATGTCCTGATTTCTGAAGAGTTATGCTCAATTTTTGCGCTTGCTTACGCGGCAAAACCGCCAGCAGACCGCCGCTAGTCTGTGGATCAAACAATGCTGCCATCGGGACGCCGTCTTCTACGGCGGTGGGCGCCGCTGCATTCAGCCGGACAGAGTTTTCGTTTTGATCATGCAGGCTGGACCGGATGCCGGACTTAAAAAGGGCCGCTGCCCCCGAAAGAAGGGGAACAGCCTGCAGATCAATCTGAACCCCGGAAAAGCCTGACCGTTGGGCCAGGTTCATTGCGTGGCGGGCCAGTCCGAACCCGGTTACATCGGTCATCATCGGGTTTGCATTGGCTAGGGCGGTGGCCGCCAGACCATTTCCCGCCGCCATCGACCGGATCGCGGTCTGCACATGATTGCCCGGCGCACAAAGCTGCATATGACCGGCCATAATCACACCCGTGCCAATCGCCTTGGTCAGCAACAACACCGGACCCTCATCCGGCGTTAGGGGGATGGGCGCTTTGCTGCGATGCCCGGTGACGGAAAAACCGATGCTCATTGCGTCGGTCTCGCTGGTATGCCCGCCAATTAGGCGCACTCCGGCCTCGCTCAATGCCAAAAGGCCCCCGGTCATCAGGGCGGCCAGTTGATCCTGTTGAAGATCAGCCCGCGCGGGTGCCAGATTTACAATCGCCATTGCATAGTGCGGGGTGGCGTTCGCTGCATAAAGATCACTCAGCGCATGAACGGCGGCAATCCGGCCAAGCTGGAATGGATCGCTCACAATTTCGGAAATGACGTCAACAGACTGAACCAGATCACCGGTGCGGGGTGGCTGTATAATCGCTGAATCCTCGTTTACGCTTTCGGGCGGCATCAAGGCCGGATCAGCCCCAAGCTTTAGGGCGTTGGCAGTCGCTTGCTGCATCGCCGCTGCCAAAATCTCATGACTGGTTTTGGCTCCACACCCAAGGCACCGCATCGCCTCAAACGCTGGATCACGCCGTGCTATGGTTTCGCTGTTCAGTCCGGCAAGGGGGCGCGGCGGGACTGGCGGCGGCATTTTCAACGCGGTGTATTTAGCCATCCAGCGGCGGTCGATCCATTTTTTCAACCACCATGCAGCGCGGCTCTTGCTTACATACCGGCCGCGAAGCGCCAGTGCCTTGCCATCCGAGCAGCCTATCAGCGCCAATGCTTGGCGTTGCGGGGTCCAGCGGCGCAGCCGGCGGCCCTTGGCATATTGCCGCAAATTATGCGCCAGAAACGGCCCGGCGCGTACCGCATAAACCCCTGATTTCGGGCGCTTCTCCGGGGTTAGCGAGGCAATGTCACCCGCAGCGAAAATATGTGGATGTGAGATTGATTGCAGCGTCGGTAGCACCTGAATAAACCCATTTTCATCAAGCGTAAGGCCGGTTGAGGCAAGCCAGTCCGGCGGGGCAACTGCCGATACCAGAAAACAGGCGTCAAAATCATGCGTGCTGCCATCTGCCAGAGTTACCGCACTGGCGCCGATTTGCCTGACCGACTGCCCGCAATAAATATCACAGCCAATGGCGGCAAGGTCGTCGCCAAGCAGTTTTGCAGCGCGGGGCGGCATTTCTGGGACCAAACGGCTGGCCCGCGCAAAAAGTGCCATTTTGGGACGATGCCCGATTTCCCTTTGCCACCGCTTCGATAAGGCCAATGCCAGCTCACATCCGGCAGCGCCCCCGCCAATAACAATAATTTTCTCCGGACGGCTTTTTTCCAGCAAGGCGTTCAGGCGGCCCTTAAACAGGCTAATCGGTTTTACCGGAATGGCGTGTTCACGCGCCCCGGGAATTGCGTCCAGATCGGGCTCACCCCCGATATTTACCGCCAGCATGTCAAAGCCAATAGGGGGGCGTTCGGCAAAATGAACGAGGTTGGCATTAGCGTCGATTTCCAGTGCCTGATCCTGAATAAAACGGGCGCCCGCCATCGCCGCCAGCTTGGACAGATCTATATGGATGTCGGCATCACTCCAGATGCCCTCGATATAGCCCGGAAGCATGCCGGAATAGGGGGTGTGACTATCGCGGCTGACCAGCGTTATACGCAGCCCCGGCAGCGGGCGCATCGCAAAGGATTTGAGCGCTGCCACCTGCGCATGACCGCCCCCGACAAGCACAAGATCGCCGCTCGTGGGAAGTGCAGCATTCATCAAGCTGGAAACGCGCTAAGCTGCCCATTGAAATAGGCCGCTGGCTGGCCATCCCCCGTTTTGATGTCAACGACTTCACCGACAAAAATGGAATGATCGCCGCCCGGATATTCGGCCCACATCCGGCATTCAAGGCTGGTCATCGCCGCATCCAGAACGGGCTGGCGGGTGACCCCCCAATGCCAGTCCGTATTTTCAAAGCGTTCAGCCTTGGTGTTGGCAAATTTGAAAATTAGCGCATCAGCATCTGCTGGCATGATGTTCACGGTAAATCCACCGGAGTTACGAAAAAAATCTGCTCTATCATGCCGGTTGTCGAGTGACCACAGGATCAGCGGCGGGTCGAGCGATACCGAGTTGAAAGAATTGACCGTCAGCCCGTAAGGCTCGCCGTTAGCATCGCGGGTGGTGACGATTGTCACGCCGGTTAAAAACCGTCCCATCGCGGTGCGCAAGGCATTGGGCGCGACAGCTGGATGTTCGTCATCACCAATGTCTTGGCTATTTTCGGCCGGAATATTAGGGTCCATGTTAACTCCCGGATAGGTCCGGTCTCCATAAATTAAACAACAAATAATGTGCCGAAAATTGGTTGCTACTTTGTTTGGTACTTTGTTTGGTATTTTGTTTGGTATTTTGTTTGGTGCCAAAATTGAATAACGGTGATCGTCTCTCAGCATATTCGATGCCTATGATGTATCACAACTGCAAATGTTCGGCTGTAGATCATTTATATTAATCTGCCTGTTTGAAGGGTGCCGAAAATCTGCAAAATCTATGATGTTTCGTCCTTATCACCGGGTTTTTGAGAGGATTTGTCATGGTCATCCTTATTCCTACTCCGGCGCGGGCGCAAAATGCTGGCGATGAACATAGAGGTTCGCGGCACATAGGCATAGCGGCGAAGCGCGGGCAGGGTAGGCCGGGCAAAATAGCGCCAGATCGTATAGAGCATGAGAGTCACATGCGCTGCCGAAATCATGCTGAACATCATCGGCGCCCCATATTTGGCGATAATCCAACCGGCAATCAGCGGAGAGACAATCGCGCCGGATGCGTAGAAGAAAATCAACGAGGCGCTAAGAGTCATCATCTTTCTGGAATCAACAAAGTCCGAGGCATGCGCCGCACAGATCGAATAAATTGGAAAAGTCGTCAATCCAAACAGGAATGATAGAACGTAAACTAGGGGGATTCCGGCAGGCTTCATATCTGCAAGGGGCAGCGTCATGACCATGCATAAAACACTGGCCATGATACTTAAGGCAAGCAGCACAACTCGCCTCGATAGCCTGTCGGCAAGGAGTCCGGCCGGAAATTGTGACAGCATCCCGCCGATGATCGACACGACTAAAAACAGCGCTATTTGCGAGATATCCAGACCAACGGCAAGCGCATAAATCGGCCCAACCGAGCCAAAAGTTGCAGTGGACAATCCAGCAACAACAACGCCAAGGGCGGCCAGCGGCGATACATGATAGGCAAATAAAGGCTGATAGGAAACGGTTTCGGGCAATTCTGGCTCTTTGCTCTGGGTCAACGCCAACGGCAGGATCGACAGACACATCACAATCGCAATAATGTTATAGGAAATATAACTCGCAGGGGTCAGTGTGGCGATCATCGCATTCGCCATCAACTGGCCAGACATATCAATGATCCGGTAAACGCTGAAAAGGCGGCCCCTAATCTCGTTTGTGGCCTTTGCCTGCAACCAGCTTTCGATCAGGGTATAGCACCCCGCAACCGAAAATCCCGAAAGCAGGCGAATGGCCGTCCAGAACGTTGCCTCTGGATAAATCGGATGCGCGATAATGGAAATGATGGCAATGCCAGCCATCAAGGCAAAAGCGCGCGAATGCCCGGCGCGCCGAACAAGAATTGGGCTGAAAATGCATCCAAGAAGAAAGCCGGCGAAATGCCCCGACGCCAAAAAGCCAATCTCAACCGGCGTAAACCCTAAAACCTGTCCGGAAATAGCATCAAAGGGGCGAAGCGAGCCAATCCCCATCTGCACAAAAAAAGTCGAGATGAGAAGCGCGGAAAGAGAGATGAGTAAGCGCATGGATCACGACGATGTCTAAACGGACAAAAAAATGTCCTGATTGCATAAAGGCGTACACCCACGACCGCGGATGACCATATAAAAACCGGCCCGAAACCAATAACAAGGAGTCCCACTAACAAGGAGTTATTAACACATAGATAGCCTAGGGCGATTCATATGCATCACCAAGCGGCATCACCAAGCGGCAACGGGAAAGAAATATAGATGATGGAGGCCCGAACCGGAATTGAACCGATGTACACGGTTTTGCAAACCGCTGCATAACCACTCTGCCATCGGGCCGCCGAAATGGGTGATAAAACACATCCCCCCTGACGTCAATCGGGAACCCCAGTTTTCATGCGCGTATTTAGTCTTTATGCGCGTATTTAGGTTTCATGCGCGTAATTAGGCGTTTCTCCCAATTCTTTTCAGCTTGGACATAGTTTTTACTTTGCTCAAGAGTTTAATGCACCATTTCTTAATATTTAGTCAATTCATATTAGGCGAGATGATTGGTGAGGCGGGTTTTTCTGAAATTTTGTAAAGATGTTCGTGGTGGTTTTTCATTGGTGGAAATGCTGGTTGCGGTGGCGCTTTTATCGATTGTCAGCGTGGCGGCAATCCAGATGATCGGCATGACCGATGAAACTATGCTTGGCGAGTCCATAAAACTGAACTCGCAGCAGGAAAGCGAAGCTATTTCATCCTATCTTTATAAGGATTTCATCGATGGGAAGGTGGGGGAGTCGACGACCCCTCAAATCTACAAAAACGCATCAATGCCGAATGATTTGCAAAAAGGTGACGGTGTTGAAATTGTCACGTTGGTTGGCAATAGCGGCAGGTTAAACGGCATTGACCCAATATGTCCGTTGCTCTTCGATGCCAATATTAGTGCCGGGACTTTTAAGTTCACCGCCAATTGTATCTCGCGCAACGGTGTTTCGATCGCCGAAAGCCTGAACCGGCTGGTTGCCAAAGGCGTTTCCATAACCACTGGTTTTGATGGCGGAATCGGGCGCTGTACGATCAGTCAGCCGCTGGTGGTTGATCAGACAGCAAATGTTGCCACGGTGCGCGTTGATGACGCAAACTGTCTGAAATGGGGACAGAATGCCAGCAGCGGGGTGCCCAAAGGCACGCAAATACTGATGCCGCGTTTTGTTGCCTATAATGCAAAAAATCCGGCCCTGTTTCACACCTCGTTAATCGAGGTGCCTGATGTTGGCACCCCCGGAATTGGCATTGAGATGCCGGACCGACACCGCATGATTGGCGGCGGCATTATAAATGCTGCGAATATTGTCGATACCTTGGTAGATGATCCGCAAACCAACATTACGGTCCAGCTGTCGGTGGCGGAAAGCCTATCAACGCTGGATATAGGCCCCCCGGCAATGAATGTGATGATTAAAGGATCCCTCTCACAAAGCCTGGAAATTGCGGGAAAAGCTACTGATGTTCGGGTCGCGCTTGAGAAGTTGCAATATCGCTCGCCGCCGGGTTTCTTTGGAACTGACAATATGACGGGCAGAATGGTCGTTGACGGTAGCTCGTTGATCAAACAGGACAACACGGTTCTTGATGTTATCGCCAATTGCGGCAATCAGACCTGTGGTACCGCGGTGCGCTTTGACCTTGGCACTTATGATCCGGCGACATCAAAATTCAAAGTGACCGAATATATTACCAGTGTGTCGATGTGCGGAAATGAAATGCCGACGAAATTTTACGGTTATTGCGGCACCAAATTCAGATTTGATCGCCCCGATGGCGCCCGGACCACCTATGCTTCCAGCCAACATCCGAATTACTGTAAGCTCGCCAAGAGCTTGACCGCAGGTGATCCGGCAAACTGGCAAACTGAAACCTATGTTCTCTATTCGCCAAAAGCGCGAGAGTTTCAGAAATCTGACCGCGTTACGGTGTTTCTCTATGAAAAATACAGCGGCAATTCAACAGTGACCGATCCAAAGGGGGCAAACGCCCTGACGAATAATCGCTATTCGCTCTTTTTCCAATTTGACACGTTCGACCAGTCAGCAGGGTCGGTTAATTTCCAGTTGAACAATGTTCAGGCCAATCGTGATCTTGGGGATATTGATGATCCGTTTACGTTTCTTGATGATACCTCGGAATACACGCCGCAAGTCATGGGGCCGAGTGGTAGAATGACCACCATCGTTCAGCAAAATGGTATTTTGACAACCGATGCCAGCTGGAAAATTCCGAATGATGGCGTGATCGTCCCGCTGAATCTGGGAAATGGCGCCTATGATCCGGTAACAAAAATGTATGAACTCAAAAACTATGCACACGATCCCGATGGGGATGGTAACGTCAATCCCAACTTGCGAATGCTTAACTGGGTAGGCCTTGACGGTTGGAATATCCGGGCCACAAACGCCGCCGCCAACGCGGTGATTTGGCGAACTATCGATTTTGATGCAGGCATGCCTGACGAGAAAACCGATATTCAGCTACGGGTTAAAGAATCGCAAAGGTGCGATCCCAATGAATTTAGCGGGGGAGGTGGCAGCGCACCGCCGGGCAACAGCTAGACAGGTGCAGTCCGGGGGCGTTGCAGCCTTATCAAAAAATCAGTATTTGCCGAAACTCAGCGTATAGAATGAGCGACTTAGGGCGGCAATCTCGGCGCCATAAATTCCGACTTGGCCGGTAACTGCGGTGGCGCAAGAAAGCACCGCAAAACGCTGGTATTCATCGCCGGGTTTGGTTTTATTGACAATAAACTGCCCAACCCACCGGTTCTTCGAGGTGGTAACTTGCGAGGCATATACTGTGGCAGGATCATGCAACCCTCCCGTTCCCAAAAGCTTTGGGTCGATTTCCTGCACACGCTTCTCGCAAGCCGCTGCCAGTTTTTTGATTTGGGCCGAGTGCGTCAGCGAGTAGCCGCTAGGAACGCCGTTTGCCATTTGCACCGCATAAATTCCCAACTCAAGATATTCTTTGGCTTCGGTGTTTAGCAGCGTTAGCACCTGCTGGTTCATTGCGCGCTTTTTGTTTCGGTTCGCCAGATCTAGCATCGGAACGGCGCTGATACTAAGCAGCGCGGTAATCAACAACACCATTAGCATCGCCATGCCTTCGCGCTGACGGCAAAGATGGTAGTGCGGGTTCATGCGCTGATTGGGATAAGGGGGCATTGGCAATTTCATACCTATATTCTGGCTCATAATTCATAGGAT
Source organism: uncultured Alphaproteobacteria bacterium (assembly GCA_938082345.1). Classification (GTDB taxonomy): domain Bacteria; phylum Pseudomonadota; class Alphaproteobacteria; order Puniceispirillales; family Puniceispirillaceae; genus UBA8309. The sequence goes on along the minus strand of CALLKZ010000013.1, from coordinate 2,796 downwards.
AATTCATTTGTGATTTAATTTATTATTTCATTGATATGTAGGAATTTGATATATGAAAAAATACCTAAATTATCTGGTCTTATTTTCAAAAAAACGATGTTTAACATATGCTTAGTGGATAATATTGATTTTTTTGTTACCTAAAAAATTTTCCTTATTAGATCAAAAATGAAGGGAAAAAATTATAAAAAAATTATTAACGCACACTATTTTCAGGCATGAAATTTAGGTCTTTTAAAAGTTGGAAGCGCGGCATTTTTCGGCCCATCAAAGCTGCAATTGCCGGGTTCACCCTAGTTGAACTTCTGGTTTACATTCTGATTCTGTCTCTGGTTTCGATTGGCGTTACCCGGACTGTTATTGATATTCAGCGCGCAAATGTGGTCACCACGAATCTGGCAGAACAGCAGGCGAATGCCGATCTGGCTTTGCGGCGTGTTCAGGTAAAGCTGGGAAATTCTGACGCCGTTGAGGTGTCCGACCGGATAGCGGGGTCTGGCAAGAAAGACTGCCTTCGGTTGAAATCCATTGGCCATTACGAACGCTCGGGATTTGAATTTAATGGGCACAATCAGTATTTGCGAACGGCAAATATTGCCGGAGGCCAGTTTAACATTTTTGATTATGCGCCGCGGTCCATCTCGGTTTGGATCAAACCCCATATGGCGCAATCTGGCCGCGCTACGATTGTTCAGTGGGGACAAGGTGCGCACGGTGAATTCGGGCTTCAACTGGTGGACGGCCAGATAATGCTGGACTTTAACTGCGCCCGATATTTGCTGAATATGCCGATCGACCTTCGTGACGGAAACTGGCACCACATTGTGGTAACCTTTCAGGGCAGCGGCACGCGCAATATTCAACCAAACGATATCGCGCTAAATGTAAATGGAAGGCTGATACCGGGCACCTTTACGCCGGTAACAAATCCGAATTGCCCCGGCAACCTTGCCCCGCGCATCCGAACGGCAAAAACGTCGCTATTTGTTGGCCGGCATTACAGTGATTATCAGTCGGGTTTTGAGGGGCTAATATCTGACCTGCGGATTTGGAGCCGACGCCTCAGCCTTGCGGAAATTACGGCGCTGGTGGCGCGCGAACAGAATGTGGCAAGTCTTTCAAACCAGTTGAATTTGCACTGGGCACTGGATAATGACCCTCCTGCCGGTTATGCAAATGGGGGAAGCTGGGTGATAGGTAATACCGGCAGGATGATGAATTTTGGACCCTCAACGCCGCTTCGCAAGCATGTGGTTGATGATCCGTCATTTCACTCATTCTGTTTTATTGATGATGATGCCGATCAACTTTATACGATGTGGGAATCGGCAACAGCGAAGGCTCCGCCGTCCGGCACCGGTCAAAGCGCGGCGCAAACGCGAACGGCGGTCTGGGAGCCGCGTTCCGATGATATTTTTGTTCCTTCAGCCAATGGTTTCTTCGAGGTGGTTGGAAGTAATCCGGAAACAGTCATTGCCAATTTTGCAGTCGGAAAGGGGATTGCTGATGGCCCCAATGTCACCCAGAAAACGCAATCAAGGACATTGGCCTCAACGCGCACCATAAAACGCCTTGAGCTGTGCCGGATTGATGCCAAGCCAAAAATTTCCAGCCCGACATGTACGTTCAGTACGGCCTTTGTCGCGGTTGAAAATTACCAAGGCACTGCAGATGGTTATGTTGATATTCTGTTCGCCAAGAAAAGCAATGTTGGCGGCAATATTGTGTTTTCCGACCTGCCGAATATGCCAACGACGGTCACCGGAACCTGGTACCCCAAATTAGGGGTTTTAAAATTTCAAACGAATGACGGCAAGCCCATTGCAACAAAGCTTTGGGCAAGAGTCATGGGTCAGGTGCTGTACCGACCAAAAGGAAGTTCGGCAGAAACCGATAAGACGTTCACCTTTGGCGTTGGCGCATTGCCGTTCTTTGAAAATAACGACTTTCGGATGTACGACTTTGTGGACAAAAGCACGCAGGTCAACAATTTCAATACGGGGCTAATTGAAGCTGCCCAGCCCGACCCTAAATTTTGCGGAATGACACCTCACATGGTCACCATTACATCGCAGAGTGAACAGGATCATCTGGAAAAAGTAATGATGACCAGAGCGTCTCCGGGTTGGATAAACGGGTGGATTGCAGCAAAATCCGACGGAACAGCGACGTTTAGATGGAGAGCCGGTCCCGAAAACTACAGAAATTTCTGGAAGGGTGATGGCATTAACGGCGTACCCTATGACGCTATCTCCGGAATTCAGGTAGGCATCGGCGGGCGCAGATTTTTTGAGTATGATCAGTATCCGACTGCAAGGCTTCACATCAAACGCGTGCTGGTGCAACCGACAAGTTCGGGCCGCCTATACCGTTATACCAACTGGGCAGGGGGCAGTGACTTTTACAGCTGCGATAGCGCCAGCACCTCGCCCGTGACGCTTCGCACTTCGGTATGTCAGCCAGCAACCAGCTTGTTCAATTCAAATGTCGCAATTCATGGAGATTTTGGTCGTTCGGGCACATGGGTGAGCACCCCGCAAAGTGAGGAGACATGTGTGCCCGGTCAACATTATTCGGTTTGTGGATATTACCGCGAGTTTGCCTCGGCGGGCAAAGCTACCGACGCTCTCATCACCCATCGGCGAAAGGTAAATATGGCGCGGTTTAGGGAATTCTGTCTTGCCGGTCAATGAGGTGTTTACTCCCTTCTTAGGGCTGTTCAGGAAAACCTTTGCCCGCCCCCCTAGTCTAATAACTAGAGGCCCCCCACCTATTTACTAGAGGCCCCCCACCTAT
>CALLKZ010000012.1:0-19343 GCA_938082345.1 uncultured Alphaproteobacteria bacterium | reverse complement strand
ACTGGGTGGCGCTATCTTTTGTTCAACGCGCTAGTGATGTTCTGGAAGCACGCGCTGTTATTGGTGACCGGGCTGCTTTGATGGCGAAGATTGAAAAGCCATCGGCGCTAAAGGATCTGGCAAATATTGTTGCTGCGGCGGATGGTGTTATGGTGGCGCGCGGCGATCTTGGGGTCGAACTACCGCCGGAAATTGTCCCTAGCTGGCAGAAACGAATTATCGCCGAATGCCGCATGGTCGGAAAGCCGGTTGTGGTGGCAACCCAAATGCTGGAATCGATGATTAATAGCCCGACCCCGACACGCGCTGAGGCATCCGACGTTGCCGGTGCGGTGTTTGACGGCACCGATGGGGTGATGCTGTCGGCTGAAACGGCGATTGGTGATTATCCGCTGGATGCGGTAAAAATGATGGCGCGGATTATCGCTTCTGCCGAAATTCATATCAGCACGCACCCCGAAACAGCACCGCCAAAGCTGCCCACTGAGCCCAGCTTGTATCACGCGGTGGCACTGGCCAGCGTGGCACTGGCCGAAACCATCCGCGCCGAATTAATTGTGGCTTTTTCAACTTCGGGGAACACCGCAGTGCGGATTGCCCGCGAACGCCCGGCCAATGCTATTATGGTGTTATCGCCGTTTCTGGCAGTGCGCCGAAGGTTGGCAATTTTGTGGGGAACCCAGACCGCGGCAAGCACCATCAGCGAAGATTTTGAAGCTGCGATTGCCGAGGGTATGGATGAGATTCGTGAGCGTAAGATAGCCCGGCCCGGTGCGCATATAGTCATTGTCGCTGGGATGCCTTTTGGTGTTGCTGGAACAACCAATTCCATTCGCGTCGCAACGATCTAACCTGCGTTTCTATCACAGATGCTGATGTAAATTCTGTTTGCATTTTTCCGCGTGGCACTGTTCAAATTCCTCTCTAATAGTGCAAAAATCCGCGGGCAAAGATTCGTGGGCAAACAGCCCGATAAGGGCAATGGGGGGATTTATCATGGTCAAAGTTGGCTTTATCGGGCTTGGCAATGTTGGCGGAAAGCTTGCTGGTAGTCTGCTTCGCAATAATATTGATCTGGTGGTTCGCGACCTTGATCGTGATGTAGCGGCGCCGTTTATAGAAGCTGGCGCCGCATGGGGAGACAGCCCAAAAGCTATGGCTGAGGCCTGTGATATCATGATCACCTGCCTGCCATCACCGGCGGCGAGTGCTGCGGTTATGGAGGCTGAGGACGGCATTCTAGCGGGACTTTCTGGCGGTAAAATCTGGGCCGAGATGAGCACCACCGACGAGGCGGAGGTTGTCCGGCTCGGGGCGATGGTTACAGCTAAAGGCGCGGCGGCAGTTGATTGTCCCGTATCTGGGGGGTGTCACCGTGCGGCCACGGGCAATATCGCCATTTTTGCCGGATGTGATCGTCCGGTGTTTGAAAGAATGCTGCCGGTTTTGACGGTGCTGGGGCGCCGCGTTCTGCATACTGGTCCGTTGGGAACGGCTTCAAAGTTAAAGGTGATGACCAACTATCTGGCCACCGCCAATCTGGTTACATTGAGCGAGGCGCTGGTGACATGTAAGGCAAGCGGGTTGGATTTGAACACAACCTATGAGGCGATCCGTATTTCATCGGGCAATTCATTTGTTCATGAAACCGAAAGCCAGGTCATTCTGAACGGCAGCCGCGATATTAATTTCACCATGGATTTGGTGATTAAGGATATTAGTCTGTTTCAGGACTTGGCTGACCGGGCCGGCGTGCCGCTGGAAATTTCACCAAAGCTGATCGAGATTTTTAAGGATGGCGCAGAGAAATTCGGGCCCCGCGAATGGTCGCCAAATATTATTCGCCGTCTTGAAGAGGCTACAGGTCTTGATATTGTTGCCTCGGGTTTTCCGGCTGAAATCTATGACGATGAGCCCGAAGAGCCGGGTTATGAGGTTGTGCCGCCCCGAGATTAGAATCCGAGATTAGCACCCGAGATTAGGGTCCCGGATTAGCGAAGCGTCAGGTTAGCTTCGACGTTGTAGACAGGGCGATCAGGCGCGGCAAAGCGGGCTACGAATGCCCGCGTCTCGCCCGGAATCATGGGTAAGGGGCGTGATGCAATCACCCGATTTACAATCAATTTTCCGTCAATATCGAAAAGCGCGACAGAAATTTTGTCGGGCGCGCCATCACCGGTTCCTAGGTTTGAGAGAGTTACAGACACCATGATGATCGGCGCGCCATCATCGGTAATTTGGTGAAACATTGTCTCGCTCACAACGACGCGCGGCGTATCGCCAGCAACCAGGTTACCAAGCCCGGCAAAATTGCTGGCCTTTGGTGTTATTTCGAAAAGCGCACCAGCCAGCACACCAGCCATCAGCGATCCTGCCAGAAACATGCCGATGATCAGCTTGAAAAATAGACTCATGCGTTTTTTGGGCGGCGGCGTAGTGGTCAGCCTGCTGGCTAGAATTTCGCTGCGCGCATTCAGCCTGCCGACGGAATCCGGTGTCATCACACTTTTGCAATGCGGGCATTCGATCATAATATCTTGGGCTGGCATAGGCGGTACGGAAAAGTGATTCCGGCATTTCGGACATGAGCCGATCAGTGGTCCGACGCGGCCCCGAAATTCATTATCAATACTGGCGTTTGCCGCCCTCTTAGAATTTTGATCGGCTTTTGCGGGGGAATCAGCAAAGTTGCTGCCCGTATCTTTTTCAACCCTGCCCGTATCATGCTGGGGTTTAGTATCCTTCCCGGGGCGGAAAACTTCATCGCATTTATGGCAAGCGATCTGCACTGATTGCCCGGCATTTGCCGCCGCACTCAGCGCTGATTTTTCCACAGCACATTGCGCGCCACATTCGGGGCAGCGGTGAATATCGGTTCGAGGTGTTTCAAGAATAAGGGTCAAGGCCGACTACCGAGGCGAGGCTAAATAAACGCTCACTCTAGGTACGATGTAGATAAAGTCAATTCCACTTTGCATTAGCCGGATCTAAATTGGCCCAAAAACGCGCTAGTAAACTGCCCGGCATTCGCCAAAGACATCTTCTATAGAGATTGGCCTTTGAGCTTTGTTGCCAGCTCGTAAATCATCTGTTTTGCGTAAACCAGATGCGGATTGAAATGGATTGCCGCCTCATATGATTGGAGCGCTGCCTGCAAATCGCCCGATCGAATATGGATCATCCCAAGCCCGGTGAGCGCGCCAAAATGACGGGGTTCAAGATCAATCACACGCGCGATATCGCGGCGTGACCCAGATTCATCACCTTGCATGAAACGCACCGTCGCGCGTTTATTCCATGCTTCGGCATAATCAGGGTAGCTGGTGACAATTTGACCGAAGATTTTTTCAGCATTGTTGAGCTCCCCTTTATTCATCAAGCCAATACCATTCTGCATCAACCGAAAGGCCTTGCCATCATCATAGGCAATCCAACGATCCCAGATTTCCTTTGTCAGCTGGTTGGCTGCACGGGAGTCGGCAGTCCGCTGCAACGCGTCGAACAAAACATCCAATCGGGGATCGCGTTGATCGGCCTTCGCAGCTGTTATCGGCATCATCAATGTCGCAAGCATCAGCAGCAGAGCCGCAGCAAGCTTTTTGAGTCCAGCACGCCTGATAAAATGGGTGTTTTTGGAATAATTTTGACGCAAGAGCATGGGATTTTCGGAAAGTTGTTAACGCGGGATTAAAGTTATATAGGTACGATTAGGGAGTACGCCAAGATTTAACCCCTATTTGGAACAACATTTTTGCTCGATATTCCGGTCCAATATTCTAGCTCCAAACAGGATGTTGGTCTTAGTTCCTTAACTGCCATAAAATCCGAATATGTGTTGGAAGATAAATCTACATTTACAATGTCTGCTGACGGGGTTTCCTGTATTGATTTTGGTATTGTTTTTGGCATTGCCGGTTGGCTGGATCATTGATGTGATGGTTAACCCGCACCAGTCTTTTACAAAAGCCATCGGCGAGCTGCGTTAATTGATATGGCTCCCGCAAAAAAAAGCCTTTCCAAAGATGGCCCTGTGGTAAGCAGGTTGGCTAGGTCAGGGCTTTTTACCAAGTTGCTGGCGATATGCACTCTGGCAGCAGTGGTTTGCGCCAGTGCTGCAACACTCACTTTTTATCTTTATCTTGATGCGATCGCCACGAACCGGGTGGCGGCGGAATTAAACGGGCAGGCTAGTGCGCTGGCCCCGCTGGCTGCTGACGTGCTTGCCAAAAATGATAATGCAGCTGTTCAGCGCGTGCTGAAGGAGTTTTCCGGTTTGAATTATATAACTTGTGTTGAGGTGTTGCGTGAGGACAGCCTGATCACCGCTTGGCCCAGCCCCGGGTGCGATGAGATTGGCGCTATTGGCAATGACAGGTTTATTGATGTGCCGCTTGGTAATGCCCCCAGTCTGACCTTTGCTTTGCGGATTGACGATGCTGTTCTTCGCGCGTCGATCTGGCGTGAGACGGCTATTTTTGCCGGCTTTGTCATTCTTCTCTCATCGATTATTTTCACAACGTTGATGCTCAGCTTCCGGCGCACTGTTCTCTTCCCGCTTGAAGATTTGCGCGCGGCCATGCTGGCCTCGACGCCGCAAAACCCGGTTCGTGCTGCGCTTTACAGGCATGATGAAATTGGCGCTATTGTGCAGGCTTATAACTCGCTGGTTGCAGCGGCAAGGCTGTTTTTCCGTCGTCTTGATCGCTCGCAAGCACAGCTTGCCAATAGTGAAAAAAGATTCCGTGATCTTGCCGAAGTTTCCGGAGACTGGTTCTTTGAGATGGACCACACGCTGCGCCTGACATTTATTTCGGACCAGTTTTATTCGATTACCGGCCTTTCTCCAGATGATGTGATTGGCAAGACGCGACAGCAATTTGCTGCCAATGATAGGGCAACGGATATGTTTGCATCGCATATCGCCGATCTGAAGGCACGACGGGAATTTCGCGGTTTTGAATATCAGATCAACAATAGCAGTGGCATAAGCACCCATGTCAGCATCAGCGGTGTGCCGTTGTTTGATGATGAGGGTAATTTCAAGGGCTATCGCGGCGTTGGTGTTGATGTAAGCAAGATTAAGGAAAAGGAGCGTCAGCTTGCCGAGACCAACCGCAATCTGGGTGATTCCGTCACTTATGCCAGCTCTATTCAACGCGTCCTGTTGGCGCCGGGCGCTATGCTTGATTGCCACCTTGGCAAGGCGAATGCCATTTGGCAGCCAAAGGACCTTGTTGGCGGTGATTTCTATCTGGTTAAGACCATCGGTAAGGTTGATTATCTGGTGTTCTTTGACTGCACCGGACACGGTGTCCCGGGGGCATTTATGACGTTGATCGTAACGTCAGTTGTCGATCAGATCGCCGTATCAGATGCCGCCATACCTGCTGCGCATGTTTTGCAGTTGATCCATGACGGCGTTTGCCGCCAGCTCGGTATTACGCCGCAAAATCCGGGTAATGATGGTCTGGACTGCGCGGTGGTACGCCTTGATCGAAGCAAGGATTTGTTGGAATTTTCCGGCGCGTCGATTGATCTGTTTGAGGTGGCGGTTCATGGCGGTGTCACCCGCCATCGCGGCGCGCGGGTGACACTCGGGTATCAAATGTATGATGCGCCTCTGGAATTGTCGGCCACCCCGCTGGTCATGGCGGATAATGCCTTTGTTTTGACAACAGATGGGCTGTTAACACAGGTGGGCGATAGAACGAAGCGAGCTCTGGGAACGCGCCGCTTCCAAGAAGGGCTGGCGGCGGTTAATGGCAATGATCCGGGCAAGTTGATTCGGGCGGCGGGGCGGATTTTGAAAAATTGGCAGGGGCGCGAGGACCGGCGCGATGATGTTGCTGTGGTGGCATTCAAACCGAATCATCACGCGTGAGATCGGGCCCGCTTGAGATGGAACCCGCGTGAGATGGGGCCCGCTTGATATGAGAGCGGTGTTGCGGGCTCCGCTATTCTTCCAGATTGATCGCGGCCTGAACGCTGGCGGTGTAAATTTCGGTTTCGATTGAAAACCGGCGCGGCACTACGGTGGCGCCCTCCATTGACGCTTGCACCCATTTCATTGCGTCTTCGTTGGGATACTCCCAAACTTCGAACACCACCAACGGGTCTTCAACGCAGTGATAAAGCCGGTATTTGACATCGACTGCGGTTATTCGTGATTCGATAATTTCTACCGCATCCATGAACGCAGCTACATCAGTGGCGGCCTTGAAGGTGCGTTTATAGATGCGAGCATAAGCTGGTTGCATGGTTTTTCATCCTGTGAATTAAGTCCTCGGACTGGCCTCGCTTAGCAAGGGCCAACGATGCTATTTATTGTGAATCCATTTCGGCTATATCCTGACAGTCACGTGGCATCCAAATCTTGGATTGATACATTTGCGTGGCTGATATCAGCGGCAATGTCTTTCGCAAATTCCTGAGTGATATCATCATCCGGATCACAGAACCAATCGACGGAGATAGCCGTTCCGCGCGCCGCCGCACTGTCCAGCTGTTCCAGTAAATCACGAAGTGCCCGCGCCGAACTGGAATTGAAATATGTCAGTTTGATTTCCGTTGCTAATGCGTTAGCGCCGTTTTCCAGATAGGTGTTAAGGGCAGAGGTCAAAGGGGCATAAAAGCCGGCAACATCTTCAGGATAGGATTCGCCCATAAGCACCAACCGTCCCCTGGTAGTGTCCAGATCAATGGCTGGAGTTCGCTTTGTTGCTTCGAGTTTCAAACCAGTCATCACCGCTCCCTATACAGTGGCTTTGATCGTGAAAAATGTCAGCCCGTCAGGCATAGGTGTCATTTCACAAGCAATGGGCAGAGTAGATTTACGAGCAATTTCGATCAGTCCGAGACTGGCGCCTTTAGATTTTTTATCGGGGGTGTTGCGAAGTTGCGCGCGGTACATTTCGCGCAGATCTTGCGGTGTTTTTGATTGCAGCATCGCTACTTTATCCGCCAGCATGTGAGTTTCACCTTCGTCCGTGGCAATGTAATTTCCGGCAATAACGCTCATCATACCATCGCTTTCAGACACCATAATGATACCAAAGGGTGGAACATCCTCGAAAAGTGGGTTTTTGCCATCTCTTCTATCCCCCTTCGGATCAGGTATGGGGTCAAAATCTGGTTCAAATTTGGGTCCAATTTTAGGGCCATCGACACCATATCTGATGATATTTTGCATCAGTTCAACAAAGATTGAGAACACATTGCGAGACTGAGCGCTATTGCAAGCGTGGTTCTCCAGACGTTCGCGAAGCTTGTTTCCAACCTCCTGCAGAATGTCTTCAGACACATGGCCAGAATAGCCGAGCACAAATTTATCCCGTAACAGCGATTGGCTAACATTAAAAAATCGGTCAAGCTCCATCACGACGCCAGTTTACTGCCGCTAAAATGAATCCGGATTATAATCGGTTTAATATGTCGCAAGTCGAAAAATAAAACTTAACTCCGATAATCGCTGAATCCTGAGCTTGTAACAGGCGATGATAGCGTGCTTTGAGCCTAATTTTGACGCCATGGCAAATTGTGGAATTTCCAGCCTTCAACGCTGTTGCGATGCCCTGCGGCGTTTGGCTGCCCTTCAAAACCTTCGATCACATTGACCAGATCGGAAAAGCCCTCCGCCGCCAGAATCTGGCAGGCATTTGCTGAACGTCCGCCCACGCGGCACATGATGTAAATAGGGGTCTCGTTCGAGGCGACCGACTTTATCTTGTCAATAAATTGCGGGTTCATCTGCCCGCTTTCGCTGGCAATGGCGGCAAGAACAACATTCTTGCCAAGCCCTGATAAATCAGGGGTGCCGGTAAAATACCATTCCGCCGGTGAACGACAATCAACCAGCACCCCATCACTCTTCTCGGCTAGTTCCTGATATGCGGCAGGCGGTGTCAGTTCGCGAAACATCTCTTTTCCTTTTCTGTTCTCTCTGGCAGGCTGATTTAACAGCGGCCCTCCCACACTTGATGACCGTATTAATAACGAGAGTATCACAGATGATCAAAGCGCTAATTGTCGATCAGGCCGAAGACAAATCTGTCTCGGCATCAGTTCAGGACATCGATACCTCACGACTTCCGGATGATGGTGAGGTTGATATCGCCGTTGAATATTCCACGCTAAACTATAAGGATGGCCTGTGCCTGAACGGGCTTGGCGGTCTTGTGCGTACATATCCGCATGTTCCGGGCGTTGATTTTGCCGGAGAGGTAATCAACAGTCGCGATCCGCGTTTCAATCCGGGTGATAAGGTGATTATGGGCGGCTTTCGCGGTGGAGAGACCCGCTGGGGCGGCTATGCCGAACGCGCCAATGAAAAGGCTGACTGGCTGATACAGGTTCCACAGGGAATGACCACGCGTGAGGCACAGGCTATTGGCACCGCTGGTTTTACCGCGATGCAGGCGATTATGCAGTTGGAGTCAGGCGGTATGAGTCCCGCTGATGGCGAGATTCTGGTCACTGGTGCTGGCGGTGGTGTTGGATCTATTGCCACCGTTTTGCTGGCCCGGCGCGGCTATCAGGTTGCGGCAATGACGGGCCGCAGTGAAATTGCGGATTATCTGGTTGGTCTTGGGGCCAGCCGTATTATCGGCCGCGATGAAATGCTGGATGATCCGGGTAAGGTGATGGAATCAGCCATCTGGGGTGGGTGTGTTGATTGTGTTGGTGGCCAAATTCTGGCGCGGGTGATTAAGCAGTTGAAATATGGTTCGGGTGTTGCCGCGCTTGGAAACACTGCTGGCGCGATGATGAATGCCAGTATTATTCCTTTTCTGCTTCGCGGGGTGAATGTGTTTGGCATCGATTCGGTGATGTGCCCGATACCGCTGCGGATTGATATCTGGAACGCGTTGGCCAAGGAATTGCCGCGTGACGTTCTAGACAGTCTGACCGAGGAAATCAGCCTTGCTGAAGTTCCGGTATATGGCCGGAAAATTCTGGATGGGCAGGTGCGGGGTCGCGTTCTGGTTAATTTGAACATCTAATTTCGTGAACACCCTTTGTCGGCGGCGGGTGCGTCTGAATAGGAGGTTGTGATGGAAAAGAAATTTCTGGGGTCGAATCGTAAGATTGATCCTAGTCGTTTTGCGCATTTGAAAGCCGATTTAACGCCCGCCGATAATGATCGTGTAGAAATCGGTCCGACCGATCTTGCCTTTGCCGAATGGAAGGCAGCCGGAATTGAAGCTCCTGATATGCCGGCTTTACGAGAATATCGCCTAGCGCGCTTGCAGGACCAGATTAGGCAGCATGACTGCGCTGGCCTGCTGTTGTTTGACCCGCTGAATATTCGCTATGCCACCGACACAACGAACATGCAGCTATGGATTGCACATAATGCCGCGCGCGCCTGTTTTGTTCCTCCGGAGGGCAAAATCATCCTATGGGATTTTCATAATTGCGAGCATCTTTCGGCGCATCTGCCCCTGATTGGCGAAGTCCGTCATGGTGCCAGTTTCTTTTATTTTGAAACCGGCGATAAAACCGAAGATGCCGCCAACATTTTTGCCGATGAGGTGATCGAGACGATGCGCCAGCACGGCGGCAATAACCGGCGCCTCGCAGTGGATAAGATTGAGCATATCGGATTTGCCAAATTGACCGCCAAGGGCGTGGATGTTCTGGAAGGTCAGATGTTGAGCGAACATGCGCGTTCCATCAAGAACGACAATGAAATTCGTGCCATGTGCTGCGCCATCCGCGCCGGCGAAAGGGCGGTTGAGGAAATGCGCTCACAAATGCGGCCAGGGGTCTGTGAGAATGAAATGTGGGCGGCGCTTCATGCCGGTAATATCAAACGCGGCGGCGAATGGATTGAAACGCGAATTCTGTCATCGGGCCCGCGCACCAACCCGTGGTTTCAGGAATCCGGCCCGCGGATCATGGCGGCGGGAGACATGATGGCATTTGATACCGATCTTATCGGCACCTATGGCTATTGCTGTGATATTTCGCGAAGCTGGATTGTAGGGGACGTTGCGCCAACGCCGGAACAGCGTGAACTTTACCGGGTTGCCTATGATCATGTGATCACGAACATCGGGCTGATTGAACCCGGGATGAGCTTTGCCGAAATGACAATGAAGGCGCATCGGCTTCCCGAAAAATACCGCGCCCTTCGTTATGGAGTTTTGGCGCACGGTGTTGGTCTTTGCGATGAATATCCATGCGTGCGCTATCCCGAAGATGTGGCAGAACATGGTTATTCGGGTGTTTTTGAGCCCGGAATGACGTTATGTGTCGAGGCCTATGTCGGCGCAGTTGGAGGACTGGAAGGGGTCAAGCTTGAGGAACAGGTTCTGGTAACCGAAAAGGGCGCTGAACTGCTATCAAGCTACCCTTTTGAAGATGCGCTTCTGGGCTGAAATAACGCCCCTATTTTTTGGGACCGTACATTGGCAGGGGCCCTATTGCCAGAGTATTTTATTGCCAGAGTATTTTATTGTCAGAGTATTTTATTACCAGATTGTTTTATTGATTCTTCACAACGCCAATATGGGGCAGATTGCGTCCTTGTTGGGCAAAATCAATGCCGTAACCAATGACAAATTCATCCGGAATGTCAAACCCAACCCAGTCAATCTCAACTTCAACTTCGCGGCGTGATGGCTTGTTCAGCAACGCACAGACGCTCAGCGATTTCGGCTCACGGGTTTTCAGAATTTCATAGACCTGTGAAAGTGTGTGGCCGGTATCGATAATGTCCTCAACAATCACCACGTCACGGCATTTGATAGAGGTTTCCAAATCCTGAATGATCCGCACCTGACGCGAAGACACCATTTTGTCGCCATAGCTGGAAACAGTCATGAAATCGACTTCAACAGGAAGATCAATACGGCGGACAAGGTCAGCGATGAAAACAAATGATCCCCGAAGCAAACCCACAACGACAAGCTGTTCGGTATCGCTGTAATGTTCCGAAATCATCCGGGCAAGCTGCGTTGTGCGGGAAGCAATCTCGGTTTCGGTGATCAAAATATCGATATCGTGCTGGCTGGACAGAACTGTCATGCTATATTTTCCAGAGCATCAAAAGGCTAGGTTGAAACGGCTTTGGGTAACAAGGTCCTCACTATAGGCGGTCTTCTATTAAATGAGCAATTTATATCGGGTTAAATTTATGTGCGGCCAAGTTTCGCAATAATCGGAAATTTTAGGTGCTGGGGCTCTTGGGCTAGCAGGTTGAAAAAGGATAAATGATCTATGGCGAAAGTTACATTTCTGGGTTTGGGCGTTATGGGGTTCCCCATGGCAAGGCATATTGCGGCAAACGGGCATGAGGTAACGGTCTATAACCGCACCACGGCAAAGGCTGAGGCTTGGGTGGCCGAAAATGGCGGTCAGTATGCAACTAGCCCTGCGGCTGGCGCTGCGGGTGCTGATATCGTACTGTCCTGTGTTGGCGATGATCCGGATGTTGTTGAGGTTGCGCTTGGCGCCGATGGGGCCATTCCTGCAATGCGCAAAGGTGCGATCTATATCGATAACAGCACCGTTTCTGCTGATGTCGCCTGCCAGCTTGCAGAGGCCGGTGCAGCGTGCGGTGTTGGTGTTCTTGATGCGCCTGTATCGGGCGGACAGGCTGGCGCTGAAAATGGCAAGCTGACGGTGATGGTGGGTGGCAGTGAGGCTGATTTTTCTGCCGGTCTACCGATTATGACATGCTATGGCGCACGGGTGGTGCGAATGGGCGAAGCTGGCAAGGGCCAGCAGGCCAAGATGGTTAATCAGATTTGCATTGCAGGGTTGGTGCAAGGACTGTCTGAAGGGCTGAATTTCGCGATGGCGGCGGGGCTTGATACAGACGCGCTTCTGGATGCGATTTCTGGTGGAGCAGCGCAATCTTGGCAGATGGTCAATCGGGGTCATACGATGGTTGCCGGGGAATTTGATTTTGGCTTTGCGGTTGACTGGATGCGCAAAGATTTGCGGATTTGTCTTGCCGAGGCAGCCAGCAACGGTGCCGCGCTTCCTGTTACTAAAATCGTAGCTGATTTCTATGACGAGCTCTCAGAAAAGGGGCATGGTCGCAACGATACCTCATCGCTGATTCGCCGCCTTGCCGATGCCTGAAGAGTGATGCCTGACGAGTGATGCCCGAAGAGTGATGCCCGAAGAGTGATAACTGAAGGATGGGACCTGATCAGTCTTTTGGCGGCAGCTGTCGCCATTTCATCTGCTCAAAGGGCGCGCCGTCCCTGCCAAGGCGGTGGGCACGGGCAACTTCGACGTAATGCGCGGCCGCCAGCCGGTTATTCTCAATGTCCTGCGCGCTCAGATCACGCATTTTACGGGCTGGCCTGCCCCCCCATAATTCGCCCGCCGGAACAATTTTACCCGGGGTGAGCATAGCACCAGCCGCCAGCATTCCAGTGGGCTCAATTACCGCCGCATCCATAACAATAGCCCCCATGCCAACAAAGCCATTATCACCGATTGTGCAGGCATGGATCAGCGCACTATGCCCGATGGTTACATTGCTGCCGATAATCGTCGGGTGTTTGCGACTGTCGATGTGAACGCAGCTATTATCCTGAATATTGGTGTTTTCACCGATGGTGATGTAGTTATTGTCGCCGCGCACCGTTACTTGATGCCAAACGCTGCTATTCGCGCCGATCCGCACAGCCCCAATGATCGCCGAGGTCGGGGCAACAAAGACGGTGCTGTCGATTTCTGGCACGACATCCATAAAGGCAGCGATATAGGCGCGCCGGATATGCCCGCCAGAAGGTCCATCTTCGCTTAGATCATGTGTCATATTTTGCCTTTATCTTGGGTATTTGGGGATTTCAGGGGTTATTTTCGCTAATTCGGTAAAATTATACAGTTTTTTTTAATGTTCATATTTATTGAAATTCAAATGCGATGTACCAACATAAGACATTAATCAAACTTTTGGAGGCTTACATGGCATTCACTCTTCCGGATCTTCCTTATTCTCACGATGCGCTTGCAGCGTTGGGCATGAGTGCTGAAACCATGGAGTATCATCACGACCTGCACCACAACGCATATGTCGTGAATGGCAATAATCTGATTGCTGGTACCGAATGGGAGGGCAAGTCTCTCGAAGATATTATCACTGGCACCTATGCAGCAGGCTCGGTTGCTCAAAACGGTATCTTCAACAATGCATCACAGCATTGGAACCACACGATGTTCTGGCAAATGATGAGCGCGGGTAATTCTGCCATGCCGCCAGAGCTGGAACAGGCAATCAAGGAAAGCTTTGAAAGCGTTGACGCGTTCAAGGATGAATTCAAAGCCGCTGGTGCAGGTCAGTTCGGTTCGGGCTGGTGTTGGCTGGTTAAAAACGCCGATGGCGGATTGCAAGTAACAAAGACCGAAAATGGTGTGAACCCGCTTTGTTTTGGTCAGACCGCGCTTTTGGGATGCGATGTGTGGGAACATTCCTACTACATTGATTTCCGCAACAAGCGGCCGGATTATCTTTCGAACTTCCTCGATAATTTGGTGAATTGGGAATTTGTTGCTGCGCAACTCTAGCCTGATACAATATTTGATCTGAAAATTCAGGCCACTCCCATAACATCCCTGTCCATATTATTATGGGCAGGGATTTTTTCATGTCTCAAAAGCGGTAATTTGAGAAAAATGCCCTTTTCCCGACGTATTGCAGTCATAAAAAAAACTAACTGACGTAATATAACGCCCAAAGATGGGTATTTTCTCATCATCCGTTAATTAGGAAAGGAATTAATCATGGGAACAGCAGTATTGCTTGTACTGGGTGTCATCGTTTTTAACAGCGAGACAGTGACCGAGTTTCGTGCTCACAGCAACGGCAACCCGAAATATGTCGTATCTTATGTTAAGGACTGTGAGACCGGTCTACGTTCATCAGGGTTTGCCAACGCACCGATGGGCAGCGTTGTGTTGAAGCAAGTCAATCTGGATGGCAGCGTCGGCGACACCTGTGATGATTCTTAATAGGCCCCATTTCCGATTGGGTTTCCATGTTGTATAGGTCCCAGCTCCGAGCGGGGTTCAATTTTTTTGAGCCCAGTCGGGGGCGCCGGTTTAGTCTGTTTTGTCTGGATTATTATCGCCAACCATCTTGGCGACGCGAAGTCGTAGTGCGTTTAGCCGGATAAATCCGTGCGCATCGGCGTGATCATAATCAACCGCACCTTCTTCAAAAGTGACGAGATCAGCGCTGTAAAGTGAGTTTGGTGATTTGCGCCCGGTGACAATCACATTGCCCTTATACAGCTTGATGCGCACGACACCGCGCACTGCATCGCGGCAACTGTCAATGGCGGCCTGCAGCATTTCACGCTCTGGCGAAAACCAAAAACCATTATAAACCAGCTCGGCATAACGGGGCATCAGCTCGTCTTTTTGATGCGCTGCACCACGATCAAGGGTGATCGATTCCATCGCCCGGCGCGCAGTCAGCAAAATGCTGCCGCCAGGGGTTTCATAAACGCCGCGGGATTTCATTCCAACGAACCGGTTTTCCACCAGATCGACGCGGCCAATACCGTTTTCCCCGCCAAGCTCGTTCAGCCGGGTCAGCAAGGTAGCAGGGCTCATTGCCACTCCGTCGATCGCTATCGGATCGCCAGCTTCGAAGCTAATTTCAATTTCGGTGGGCTTGTCCGGTGCATCCTCAGGCGAAACGCTGCGAGAGAAGATATATTCTTCGGGTGCCACCCACGGGTCTTCCAGAACTTTACCTTCAGCCGAGATGTGCAAAAGATTCGCATCGACACTGAACGGTGCCTCACCGCGTTTGTCACGTGGGATTGGAATTTGATTCTGCTCGGCATATTCTATCAGCTTGGTGCGTGATCCAAGATCCCATTCGCGCCAGGGGGCAATCACCTTGATATCAGGTTGCAGCGCATAATAGGCCAGCTCAAAGCGAACCTGATCATTGCCCTTGCCTGTGGCACCGTGCGAAACCGCATCAGCGCCTACATCGCGCGCAATTTCAATCTGGCGTTTGGCAATCAGGGGCCGCGCAATGGATGTGCCCAGAAGATAGACACCCTCATATAGCGGGTTTGCTCTGAACATCGGGAACACATAGTCGCGCACAAATTCCTCACGCAAATCCTCAATGAAGATTTCACGAATGCCCATCATTTCGGCTTTGGCGCGCGCCGGCTCGACCTCCTCGCCTTGCCCGATATCGGCAGTAAAGGTAACGACTTCGGCATTATACTCATCCTGCAACCAGCGCAGGATGACCGAGGTATCAAGCCCGCCCGAATAGGCGAGGACGACTTTTTTGACTGAATCTTTTTTCATGGCCGTTGTGATAGCCCATCAGATGCCTCCCCGCAACGCAGATTTTTTACCTTACACCGCGAATTCGACTGTAAATGAAGTTTGTTCCTGATATAAGGCGATTATTGTGCACCCTAAGTCATAGCGCTGTCCGCACCGCATCCAAGTCGTTTTGCGGCGATGTTGGAACATCGCGATCTTGGAATGACAGGTAATTCAGCTTTGTAAGCTCGCATGAACTTCTGTCTGAAATCCTATCTGAAATTCCGTACAAAATTCCAAATGAAATCTTGCTTGAAATAACCAGGGATTCCTCAAATGAGCCATAAGTCAGATATTGAAATTGCCCGCGCTGCCAGCAAACAGCCCATTCAGGATATCGGTGCAAAGCTTGGCATCTCTGCCCAAGATCTTGTTCCTTTTGGTCATGACAAGGCCAAAATTTCAGCCCAATTTATTGCCGCGCAAGCCGGAAAGAAAGACGGCAAGCTGATTTTGGTAACCGCTATTAACCCCACCCCGGCGGGCGAAGGCAAGACCACGACAACTGTCGGTCTGGTTGACGGGCTGAACGCGATTGGCAAGCAGGCGTCGGTTTGTATCCGTGAGGCATCACTCGGCCCGTGCTTTGGCATGAAGGGCGGGGCTGCGGGCGGCGGCTATGCGCAGGTTGTTCCGATGGAAGACATGAACCTGCATTTTACCGGCGATTTTCATGCAATTACATCGGCGCATAATCTGTTGTCGGCGATGATCGACAATCACATTTACTGGGGCAACGAGCTGGATATCGACCAGCGGCGGGTGACCTGGCGCCGTGTTGTTGACATGAATGACCGGGCGCTTCGTGATATCGTGACCAGCCTTGGCGGCGTTTCAAACGGATTTCCGCGGCAGTCGGGGTTTGATATCACTGTCGCCTCGGAAGTCATGGCGATTTTGTGCCTTGCCACCAATCTTGAAGACCTTCGCCACCGTCTGGGCGATATTATCGTTGCCTATCGCCGTGATCGCTCGCCAGTTTTTTGCCGTGATTTGAAGGCTGATGGTGCGATGACTGTTTTGTTGACGCAGGCATTACAGCCCAATCTGGTACAGACTTTGGAAAACAACCCGGCCTTTGTTCATGGCGGCCCTTTCGCCAATATCGCGCATGGTTGTAATTCTGTCATTGCGACGCAAACTGCGCTGAAATTGTCCGATTATGTTGTGACTGAGGCTGGATTCGGAGCCGACCTCGGGGCAGAGAAGTTCCTGAATATTAAATGCCGCAAGGCAGGCCTGTCCCCCAGCGTTGTCGTGCTTGTTGCAACGGTTCGTGCGATGAAGATGAATGGCGGGGTGGCACGGGCTGATCTTGGCAAGGAAAATGTTGATGCCGTTCAGGCTGGCTGTCCAAATCTTGGTCGTCATATTGAAAATCTAAAGTCATTTGGTGTTCCAGTTGTCGTTGCGGTGAATCATTTTACCGGTGATACCGAGGCCGAAGTTGCCGCATTACAGGCATATGTAACCCAGCAAGGAAGCGAAGCCATCATTTCAAAACACTGGGAGCTTGGGTCCGCGGGATCAAAGGCGCTGGCTGAACGCGTTGCCGAGATTGCCGATTCCGACATGAGCAATTTTGCGCCAATCTATCCCGATGAAATGCCGCTGTTCGAGAAGATCGAAACAATCGCCAAGCGCATCTACCGTGCAGACGAGGTTCTGGCAGACAAGAAAATTCGTGATCAATTGAGCAATTGGCAAGAACAGGGCTTTGGCAATCTGCCGGTCTGCATGGCCAAAACGCAATATAGTTTTAGCACTGATCCTGGCCTGCGCGGTGCGCCGACGGGGCATTCGGTTCCGGTTCGTGAAGTTCGGCTTGCAGCGGGCGCCGGCTTTGTTGTTGTTATCTGTGGCGAGATTATGACGATGCCGGGCTTGCCTAGGACCCCAGCCGCTGAGGCCATCTATCTAAATCAGGATGGTGAGATTGAAGGTCTGTTCTAGGCGGCACTTATGCAAGGAAGCGGCCTTTATAAGGAAGCGGCGGCGCTGGTCAGCGCATGATGAAGTGACAGTGCTGAAGAGCGCGGACCAAAGATAGAAAATCTGGTTTTGGTGGCGCGGCAAACAAGAATGCACCCCATATGATGGATAGGTGTTCTTACCGCGTCACATGTTTTCATGGTGCGGCTATCGGCGGCGCTCAGACGCTCCAACATGGCAACACAATCATCCCCTTCGATGTCAAATCGCACCCACGCATCAGATTGATCGGTGATTGACGCGCTCTGGGCAAACCTTTCGGCCAGTCTGCTGGCAAGGCTGATGGATGCGTTTTGCTCCGCCTCGATTTCTGTCTCGACAAGATACTGGTCAGGCCCCATCCAGATCACCGCTATATGATCGCTAGCACTACCGGCGCCCAAAAGCATCCCTGCACCGCCGGCTGGGGGTTCAGCTCCGAATGCATCCAGTGCCGCGCGTCGGAAAGTCACACTTTTCCCCTTCCGCATTGTAACAGACGCCAGTGCGGTATTCGGCCATTCGGTTATCCGCAATGTGCCAATCTGATCGTCTCTTGCTACCGTTCCACCCAGCGGCGTGGTTGTGGTAAGCTTAATCACGGAGCCGCCCTCCTTCGGGATCGATGAAATGTGGGCTGACAATTTCGGCGCGTGCTGACCGCCCTTCCAGTGGGTTGCGCGCCTGAATAATTTCGCCATAACGCTGTGCCCCGTGCCGGATAAAACCAAGCCCGATAGAGCTGCCAAGATGCGGCGAATAGCATGCCGAGGTGACATAGCCCTGATCATGCGCGCTAACAACTGGCGCGTCGTCGGCAAACAGATGTGATCCGGAGGTAATGGTTCCGTTCTCATCAATCGCACGCAGCCCAACCAGCCGCAATCCGTCTTCAGCGACCAGCGCTTCGCGTCCTGCCAGAACCGCACCGATGCTGTCTTTTACCCCGGACACCATCTTTCCCATGCCAAGATTACGCGCGGTAATTGTTCCGTTTAACTCACTGCCGGTCACATGCCCCTTTTCGATCCGCATGACTCCCAGTGCCTCGGTGCCATAAGGGGTGATATCAAAGGGCTCGCCAGCCTGCATCAGGGCGCGGATCATCGCATCGCCATAGCGTGACGGCACGGCAATTTCATAACCAAGCTCACCAGAAAAGGAAATGCGAAACAAACGCGCTGCAAGCCCGCCGCAAACCGTTACATCACCGCAGGCCATAAAAGGAAAAGCCTCGTTTGAGATATCGAATTCCGGATCAATAATCTGTTGCAAAACGCGGCGTGAATTTGGCCCGGCAACGGCAAATTGTGCCCATGAATCGGTTGCTGAAATCAGGGCAACATCCAGATCAGGGCGAAGACATTGGCGAATAAATTCCAGATGACGATAAACCCCGACTGCATTTGCCGTTGTTGTCGTCATCAGATAATGCGTCTCGCCCAGCCGTGCGGTGGTGCCATCATCCATCACCATGCCGTCTTCGCGCAGCATCAGACCATAGCGTGTTTTGCCAACCGCAAGCTTGGCAAAGCCGTTGCTATAGGCCAGATTGATCAGCTCAGTCGCGCCGCTTCCTTGAATGTCAATTTTGCCAAGCGTACTGACATCACACACGCCAACCGATTGTCTTGTTGCCAGAACTTCGCGGTCAACGCTTTGCCGCCATTCGGTTTCACCTTCCCTCTGAAACCATTGCGCGCGTAGCCAGCTGCCCACCTCAACGAATTCAGCACCCTGTTCGACGGCCCAATGATGCGATGGTGTCAGGCGTGTGGGGCGAAAATCAGTGCCGGTAGACCGTCCCGCAAACGCACCAATGGCCGTTGGGCTATAGGGCGGGCGGTAGATTGTTGTTCCCGTTTCAGCAATCGTTTTGCCGGTCATCTCAGCCATAATTGATAGGCCCAGAACGTTTGAGTTACGGCCCTGATCGGTAGCCATGCCAAGCGTCGTGTAGCGCTTTAGCAACTCGACCGAACGAAAGCCTTCCGCCTCGGATTGGGTGATGTCTTTTGTGGTCACATCGTTCTGCAAATCCACCCAGGCCCGCG
>CALLKZ010000011.1:0-17898 GCA_938082345.1 uncultured Alphaproteobacteria bacterium | reverse complement strand
AATCTGGAAGATCGTCATTGCTTCCATCCACATCCAATTCGGACTCCAGCAACTTACCTACGCCTCCAGTGCCTCGATATTTCGTTTCATCCGGGATTTCAATCCACCCCTTTTCTATTAAAAGGTGTAATCGAAGGCGTAGTTCATTGTTTGAGACAGCTGCCATTAGGACAACTTGAGTCTATCTGAAATACGCTTCCTTGCCATCTCGATATATTCAGGTGACTGATCGATGCCAATCCATGATAACCCTAAAGATTCAGCTGCAATTGCAGTCGTGCCGCTGCCCATAAAAGGGTCAAGAATTGGCCCCTCACCAACAGCTTTTATGCATCGCTGAGCAAGTTCGACAGGAAAGGGTGCGGGGTGAGGGTTGTTGTTTTCTTGATTGATACGCCACACGCAGCCCAAGGCGTTAGCTTTGGGTGCAAGTTTAAATTTTGGTTTTGCGATCAGATAAATAACTTCATAATTTGGCAAAAAATAACCTGAATTGAAATTGATGCCTCCTGCACGGTGCCAAATAATGATTTGGCGTACTGGAAAACCCTCCAATATTTCTTGACGATCTTGCAATAGTCCGTCTTGAACGCGCCATTTGTGATTATAAAAAATGGCGCCGTCTGGGCGAAGCACTCGCATCATTTGTGTTAAACACTCGCGTTGCCATTTCACATACTCATGATGTGGCAAACAGTCGTCATATTTATCGTAACCTTTTTGCAGTGCGGCATTTTCCCACTTACCACCACGGCCATTTTTTAACCCGTTACCAGTGCTGTTCTTGATGTTGTATGGCGGAGATGTGACTACAACCTTTATGGAATCTGCTTCGAGTGCCTGCATGCGCTGGACGGCATCGCCCAACAACAATTTCCCCGTTTGTTTTGTTGGACTGGCATCTTTAACAAAATCATGAAACGTAAAATCAGATGCCGGAGTCTCTGAGACTAATCCGGCCATGTCGTCTCCTGTGTAGAGCAATTTCTATTTCATGAAGCGTAAACATGAATTCTTAACCAACCGTTAAATTTTGAAAAAAATTATAAAGAAAATTTTTGTGCGCTGAATGTTGAAACGGGGTAAGGTGATGATCTTCGTTCATCACTTTGCCCATCACTCTGTCTGACCTGCCTTTCATTTCTTCTTTTGTAAATTTTTCTTGTCGATCCAGTGTCAATGTCTCCTCCTGCTTCATCGAAATTTCCTTATGCTGGCGCGCGCCGTTCCGGTGTTGATGCGTCAGCGCCTCCTCGCCGCTCGACTGATACCGGCGTCACGGTTGTTTTGGGGCCAACCAATACTGGTAAGACGCATCTGGCGATGGAGCGGATGACCGGATATAGCTCGGGGATGATCGGCTTTCCTTTGCGTCTTCTTGCCCGCGAGAATTATGAGCGGCTGGTGGCCCGCCTCGGCGCGTCGCGAGTTGGGTTGTTGACCGGTGAAGAGCGTATTCTGCCGCCGGGCGCGCGTTATATTTGTTGCACCGTTGAGTCCATGCCGTTGGCTGGCGGGGTTGATAGTATGTCGCTGGAACAGGGTGGTCTTGCTAGTGGTGATCTTATCCGTGGAGTCTTTGATTTTATCGCGGTAGATGAGGTGCAGCTTGCCGGAGACCGTGAGCGCGGTCATGTTTTTACCGACCGCATTCTGCATGCACGCGGGGTTCATGAGACGATGTTCCTGGGCGCGGAAACGGCAGCTCCCTTGCTTCGTAAAATGCTGCCAGATGCACGGTTTGATTTTCGCGACCGGCTCTCACGGCTTACTTTTTCGGGATCAAAAAAGCTCACCCGGCTACCGCGGCGCAGTGCCATCGTGGCTTTTGGTGTGTCTGATGTCTATAAAATCGCCGAACTTGTGCGCCGTCAACGTGGCGGGGCGGCGGTCGTTATGGGGCGCCTCAGTCCGCGAACGCGAAATGCACAGGTTGAACTTTATCAGAATGGCGATGTTGATTTTCTGGTGGCGACTGACGCTATCGGCATGGGACTGAACCTTGATCTTGGACATGTTGCACTGGCCTCGGACATGAAATTTGACGGGCGTACGATGCGACGTTTGATCCCGGCAGAAATGGCGCAAATTGCTGGTCGGGCCGGGCGTCACACCAATGATGGAACGTTTGGCGTTACCGATGGGTGCGAGTCGCCCGAACCCGAGGTTATTGAGGCTATCGAACGCCATCAATTCCAGCCAATCCGTAGTTTCTGGTGGCGCAGTCGTGATTTGAATTTTTTCTCGCTTGATACTCTGCTGCAATCGCTCGAAGCCCCGCCGCCGCTGCCTTTTCTTAATCGCAAAGCCGATGCGCTGGATCACCGCGCGCTGATCACCCTGTCCGAGCGAGCCGAGGTGCGTGCTGTGGTGACTACCTCGCGTAACGTACGGCTGTTATGGGATGTGGCCTGTATTCCGGACTTTCGCCAGAGCTTGAATGACGATCATTATGACCTTCTCGCAGGGATTTTTGGGGCGTTGGTTAAAGATGGTAAATTGGCCAATGATATGGTCGCACGGGCGATGTCACAATTGGACAGGCTGGACGGCGATATTGATGCGTTGATGACGCGCCTTGCCTATATTCGCACGTGGACTTATGTCACACACCGTGCAGACTGGACAGATAACCCCGGACAGTGGCAGGATCGTGCGCGTTCGATCGAGGATCGATTGTCTGACAGTCTTCATGACCGACTTTCGGAACGGTTTATTGATCGGCGCGCTGCTCATTTGAGCCGGAAATTAAGGGAAACAAGAAATTTGATGACCGCGGTGAAGAGTGACGGAACGGTATTGGTTGAAGGCGAAGAGGTGGGCGTTCTGGACGGCTTCGTCTTTTGCCCCACGCTGAATGATGGTGATGAAAAATCCACCATTCTGGCGGCGGCTCGTCGCGGCCTTCCAGAAGAGATTGAAAGCCGTGTGCGGGCCTTTGCCGCATCGGCAACGCCTGCGTTCAGGCTGGACGCGGATGGGCAGATCAGGTGGCGTGAATCTAAAGTTGCAAGACTGGTCAAGGGTGACGGGCTTTATGCCCCGCGCCCCGATCTGATTTCCAGCGAGTTACTGTCCATTGATCAGACTCAACGGTTGAACGCGCGGCTGTCGGAATTTGTCGCTGAACATGTTCGCGATGTTTTGGGCCGGTTGGTTGTTCTTGAAACTGCGGAAAATGCACCGCTTCCCGAAAAGAAAACCGCACGTCCCAACACTAATTCGCCTGCTAATCCGCCTGCTAATCCGGCTGGTAATCCGGCTGGCAACCCTGCTGGCAACCCTGCTGGGCAAAATAGCGCTGCTGGCGATAATCCCATCGGTGAAACGGGCCCGACGAAAGATGAGGTTGCGGCCACGCCGCCGGTTGAACAACCCGAAATTGTGGACATAGCTGAAAACGCGGCTGATCCCGAATCTAATAATACGTCTGATGCCGATGCTGGTCCCGTGCCCTTGTCAGGATCGGCAAAAGGGCTGGCCTTCATGCTGTTTGAGGCGCTTGGTACGCTCTCGACACCGGCTGCTGCCCAGCAGCTAAAAGATTTGTCTGATACCGACAAGCCGCGCCTTGCTAGACTTGGTCTTCGTTTCGGGGTTGAGGCGATCTACCTGCCTGACCTGTTAAAACCGGCGCAGATTCAACTTCGGGCGCTTTTGTGGAATTTGCATAACAGTACGCCGGGAGCGTTTCATGCGTCACCGCCAGCTGGGCGCGTTGCTATTGACGCGGTTGAGGGCGTGCCTGATGAATTCTGGCTTGCGATTGGCTATCGCAGGCTTGGCGGACGTGTAATGCGCGTCGATATGGTTGAACGTGTGGCTTTTCTGGTACGCAATGCGGCGCGTGAAGGCAAATTCCGCATCAATGAAGATATGCTGTCACTTGCCGGTGCCACCCGCGATCAGATGGCCGCGATGTTGGTTGATATGAATTGCAAGATTGTCGGGGAAGAGCCGGATGAAGATCCGGAAAAACCGGCAATTCAGATTTTTGAACGTCTGCGACGTCAGCGCCCATCAAGCGGCGCGAACCGTGTGCCTCACAAATCCGCTGGGCCAAATTCGGGGAACCAGTCAAAGGATCAAAAATCCGGCGAGCAACGGCGCGACGGCGGCCGGCGATCCGGTAAGTTTGAAGGTAAATCGGCCAACAAATCAGCCAGCAAGTCGGCCAGCAAATCAGCCAGCAAGTCGGGCGGCAAACCTGCTGGCCGTAAACCCGCTGATCGGCCAACAAGCTTTAGCGCAAAAAGTAGTGAGCCTGATCCCCAGTCACCTTTTGCTGTTTTGGCAGCGCTAAAACTGAAATCGTGACGACGATCCAAAAAGATGCCTGGCACCGACGATGCAAAACCACTAAGGCTGGACAAATGGCTTTGGTATGCGCGATTTTTCAAGACCCGCGCGCTGGCGAGCAAAGCCATTTCTGGAGGGCGTTTCCGGTTGAATGGTGAAGTGATGAGCAAGCCGCATCGCCTTGCGGTTGTGGGCCAGGTTGTGACCTTTACGCAGGCGGACCGGGTGCGGGTTATCAGGATTGCCGAACTTGGAGTGCGGCGCGGTCCGGCGGTTGAGGCAAGAGAGCTTTATGAAGATTTGTCGCCGCCTGTTCCGCGCAAAGATAGCGATGCAGAAAAAGACCCATCTTTTGAGCTTCGTGAACGCGGTATGGGCCGTCCAACAAAGCGTGACAGGCGCGTCACTCAGCAGCTGAAGTCCGGGGAAGATTAGGCGATTAGGCCGGAGGGCTGTAGCGATTTTGAAATAGCTGATCCTGAAAACTGGCCCGGATATTTTTAGGTTAATTTGGAAACCACAAAGTGAAAAGAGAGTTTTAGAATGCTTGCCAAGCTTGGAAATTGGATACGTGATTTTAACGAAGATGAAACCGCTTCCCTGTCCGGTGATGCTGAATGGGCGCGCACCTTGGCCGGCCTATTGGTTGAAGCCGCGATGGCCGACGGCGATCTCGATGATGATGAGCGGACGCAAATTGCCGCGGCGTTAGAATCACAACTTCATTTAACCGCCGATGAAATCGCCACTATTGTTGATGGGGCCATTCGCACACAGGAAGAAAGCATTGAAATTCATTCACTAACCCGCGCCATTCGTGCCGATACCGATGCAGATGAGCGCGTCGCAATCATGGAAATGGCGTGGATGGTGGTTCTGGCCGACGGAAATCTGCACCAATATGAGGCGCAATTAATGCGCCGTCTTGCGGGGCTACTTTATGTTGAGGATATCGATTCTGGTAAAGCTGCGAAACGCGCTCGTGCGCGCCTCCAGCACTCCTGATCACATCTTGTCGGCGTTGATGTTCTGCGCTACAACCTCACTCGCACCGCCACATGGAGCTATTTCATGACCTATATCGTTAATGACAAATGTATCAGCTGCAAATATACCGATTGCGTTGAGGTATGCCCTGTTGATTGTTTTTATGAGGGCGAAAACATGCTGGTCATCCATCCCGATGAATGCATTGACTGCGGTGTGTGCGAGCCGGAATGTCCGCCAGAAGCGATCCTTCCCGATTCTGAGCCCGAAGCCGAGAAATGGCTGGAAATCAATCGTGAGATGTCTGAAATCTGGCCAAATATCGTTCAACGAAGTGATCCGATGCCAGATGCCGAAGCGAAAAAAGACGAAACCGGAAAATTCGAGAAATTTTTCTCCCGCAATCCCGGGCAAGGCAACTGATCTTTCAAATATCGGGTACGAATGATCCCGATTATAAATCAGGCCAGATACAATTGATGGAGGGTAAAGCCCGCGCCGCATGTCATTGCTTTTTGGTTTATTTTCTGTTATAATTTGATCTTCTTACAACAGGTTCTAACTAAATTTCCTTACCAGATAATCTCTTGCTTATAGAAAATATATCGCCTTTTCACGGCGAGGTAGGGCGTTGAGATGACACTGCTAGCGCGGGGTGATTGCTAAGGGACCCCACCAATAAAGTAGCCCTGCCAATAAAGTAACCCCACCAATAAAGAGTTCTCGCAGAGTAAATTCCAGATAGTTTTACCTAAAGTAGCAAGGATTATGAATGGCAAAGAAACCTGAGACCACTTTCGAGGAAGGTGATTTCGTCGTCTATCCAACCCATGGTGTCGGCCGCATTCTTGGAACCGAAAGCCGTGAGATTGGCGGGGCACCGATGGAAATGCTGGTTGTACGGTTTGAACATGACCGGATGACGTTGCGTGTACCAATGGAAAAAGCAAGATCGCTTGGCCTGCGCACTCTTAGCTCGAAAAAACAGATGGAACAGGCGATCACAACGCTGCAAGGTAAAGCCCGCGTTCGGCGTACAATGTGGTCACGCCGGGCGCAGGAATATGAAACAAAGATCAAATCGGGTGATCCGGTGTCGATTGCTGAAGTTGTGCGCGACTTGCATCGTCGTACCAATCAGGCTGAACAATCCTATTCGGAACGCCAGATGTATCAGGCCGCACTTGAACGTCTGGCCCGCGAGTTTGCGGCGATTGAAAAAATTGATCAGGATTCCGCGGCGACCAAGCTTGAAGATCTGATGGATGTAGAATAGCCACCCGAACTTGTGGCCCTCCCGGGGGTAGATAAAAGTCGCGCCAGCAATTTATGCTGGTGTTTCTCATTTCAAATTTGCATATGCTTGATGGTTGGCACTGTTACTCGCCACTGGCTTTGGTTATAATTGCGGCATGGAAAACGTGTTTATTAACGAAAAAGAGTTGTTTCCGGTCTCTGCGCCTTTCGCCAACGGTAGATTGGATCGTGGTCTTCATCAGATATATTTTGAACAATGTGGTCGCCCGGATGGTAAGCCGGTGCTGTTTATCCATGGCGGGCCCGGGGCTGGTGTCTCGCCAGCACATCGCCGTCTGTTCAATCCTGACCGGTATCGCGTTGTGTTGTTTGATCAACGCGGGTGCGGAAAATCCCTGCCGCATGGCGAAATGGCCCAGAATACCACGCAGGATTTGATCGCCGATATTGAGGCCTTGCGCATTGAGTTGGGTATTGAGCGCTGGCTGCTGTTTGGTGGATCATGGGGCAGTACATTGGCGCTGGCCTATGCTATTGCTCACCCTGAACGGGTTAGAGGGTTGATTTTGCGCGGTATTTTTTTAGGAACGCGCGCCGAAGTCGACTGGTTTCTGCATGATATGGGACGATTTTTCCCCGAGGCCTACGACAGCTTCGTCAATTTTCTAACGCCGGAAGAGCGCGACGACATTCTGATGAGCTATCATGAAAAACTGACCGACCCGCAGGCGCTGGTGCATCAACCTGCGGCCGAACGTTGGTCATCCTATGAGACAAGTTGTTCGACATTGCGCGCCGGTATTCGCCGGGTAACGGGGCAATCTGCGCTGAGTATGGCGCGGTTGGAGGCGCATTACTTCGTCAATGACTGCTTTATGCCGCCCAACCACATTATGAATAATATCGGCGTTATAAAGCATTTACCGGCGCATATTATCCAAGGGCGTCATGATGTGATTTGCCCGCCCGCAACCGCGCATCATCTTGCTGCCGCGTGGGGGTCAAACGCGATTTTGCAAATTATTGATGATGCCGGGCATTCTACCTTCGAAAACGGCATTGCGTTGGCGCTGCTGTCGGCACTGGATGAATTTGCTATTTAGTCATTTAACAATGATATCTCCTCTCAAACAGTAAATAGCTCTACCATCTTTATCAATTCCATCGATTGGTTGGCTTGGTTCGGGATTTTTGATCCCGACCTAGTCTAATTGGTCCTTTTGGCGAATCCGTTTATTTGGCGAAACCGTTCATTTAGCGAATCCGCTCATAGAGAGGAGTTTTCAATATGGCAGCCGATACTTCTACGGAACGTAATTTTAGAATTACAAACAATAATGCTATTGATCTTCATGTTGGAAAACGTGTTCGTTTACGCCGCACATTGCTGGGAATGAGCCAAGAACAGCTGGGTGTGGAGCTCAACATAACGTTCCAGCAGGTGCAGAAATATGAACGCGGTGCAAACCGGATTAGCGCCTCACGTTTATGGGATATCAGTCAGATTCTGGATGTGCCGATCAATTATTTCTTCGATGATATGTCCGAAAACACCATGCAGGGCTCGCCGCGGCGGATGGCGCGTGGTGTTGATGTTGGCATTTTCCCGCCCGAATTGGTAAAAGACCCCATGGCGCGACGAGAAACGCTTGAGCTTGTCCGTGCATATTATAGTATTGAAAAAGTGTCTGTGCGAAAGCGTGTTGCAGATATCGTGAAATCCATTGCGGTGACTATCTCTGAAAGTTAAATTACGGAGACGCACGACCAGTAATTTTGGGAGTGTGGGTAATTTTGGGAATGCGGGTAATTTTGGGAGTGTGGGTAATTTTGGGAATGCGGGCGATTTTGGGAATGCGGGGAATGTTGGGAATGCGGGGAATGGGAGCGATTTATGACCACCACACCACCTAATAGCGAGTTGGCTACGACGGAGTTGGGCGCGATCAGTTTTGAAGATGCCCTTCGTGAGCTCGAACAGATAGTGGCCTTGCTAGAGCAGGGGGATGTGTCGCTGGATGATGCTATCACCGCTTTTGAACGCGGCACGGCGCTGAAGGCGCATTGTCAGTCGCGTCTTGAAGAGGCCCGGATGAAGGTTGAGCAAATCCGCCTTCCCGCTGATGGGGGCGCCCCTGATGCTGCTACTCCTTTTGCGGTTGAAGATTAGGCCGCAATGCTTCCCCCATCAGTTGAACAGGATGCGGGCGCGGTTGCCGTATTGCTGGATGATCTGTTTTCCGCAATGGACAGCCCGGCACGCCGGCTGACCGATGCGATGCGCTATGCCACGATGAATGGCGGTAAACGCATGCGGGCGGCGCTGGTTATGGCCTCATTCCGTTTGGCTGCAGCACATTCGCCCAATAACGGCGGGACTATTGATTTAGGTGATGAAGCTGGCGCGTTGCGCGTTGCGGCGGCGGTTGAATGTTTTCATGCCTATTCTCTGGTTCATGATGATTTGCCAGCGATGGATGATGCGGCGACGCGCCGCGGCGCGCCATCCTGCCATCTGGCTTTTGACGAGGCGACGGCGATTTTGGCGGGAGATGCTTTGCAGACGCTGGCGTTTGAATTACTGGCCAGCCCCGAAACCCACCCAGATGGTAGTGTTCGCGCAAAGCTGGCGCTGGCGCTGGCACAGGCGTCCGGGGGTGCCGGAATGGCTGGCGGTCAGATGCTGGATTTGCAGGCTGAGTCTGAAATCTTGTCGCTAGAAGAAATTCGTGTGATGCAGATGATGAAAACCGGTGCGTTGATTCAGTTTTCGGCGGTAGCTGGCGGAATTCATGGTGGCGCAGACCCGGCGCTGAGCACTGCATTGGTTGAGTATTCCCGTAATCTGGGGCTCGCTTTTCAGATTGCTGATGATTGTCTGGACTATGCCGGTCACGCCGAAGACCTCGGTAAACCCGCAGGTCAGGATGCGGCTCGCGGCAAAGGTAGCTTTGTCGCGCTGATGGGATTGGATGAAGCCCGCGGTGCAGCGGAGCACCTGATTGAAGAGGCGTGCAGTGCTATTACCAGTTGGGGAGTGCACTCAAAACCACTTGCCGAAATCGCACGATTCGCAATTTCACGACGTTCATGATACGTCCTATAGGTAGAGGAACACCGGTTATTGGCCCTTTTTACGATTGTCCTATTTATAACAGCGCCAACTAGGGCCATTTATTGGGGACGTAATATTATTTTGTAGCAGCTGGTTTTGGCAGTGGTTGAATTTGGCAGCACCTTGGTTGCTAGTGAGAAGTGCAAATGACGACAACAGACTTACTCGATAAAATCAGCAGCGTTGATGATTTGCGCCGCCTGTCCGAGGGCGAACTGCAGCGTCTTGCTAGCGAATTGCGATCCGCAACGATTAGCGCTGTGTCCAAAACCGGAGGTCATCTTGGCGCCGGACTTGGCGTGGTCGAGCTGACGGTGGCGCTGCACTATATTTTTAGCACGCCGCATGACCGGTTGATCTGGGATGTTGGGCATCAGGCTTATCCGCACAAAATTCTAACGGGGCGGCGTGATCGTATCGAAACCCTTCGCCAAAAGGGCGGGCTGTCCGGTTTTACCAAACGAAGCGAGTCTGAGTTTGATCCGTTTGGAGCAGGGCATTCATCGACCTCAATTTCAGCCGGGCTGGGAATGGCAGTTGCCAGTGATCTTCAGGGAACGCCGCGTAATGTGATCTCGGTCATTGGCGATGGCGCAATGAGCGCCGGAATGGCCTTTGAGGGGATGAATAACGCCGGCGCGTCTGACTCGCGGCTGATTGTCATTTTGAATGATAACGACATGTCCATCGGTCAGCCGGTTGGCGCGATGAGCAGTTATCTATCACGGCTGATTACCTCTGAGCCGTTTCATTCCATCCGTGATTTGATGCGCGAAGTTGCTAGTAAATTTCCAGCAGAAATTGAACGGACAGCCCATCGCGCGCGTGAGGCTGCGCGTGATCTGATCGGTGGAAATTCGATGTTTAGCCAGCTCGGATTTTTGCATATTGGACCGATTGACGGCCATGACATGTCGCATCTTTTGCCGGTTCTAAAGAATATTCGTGACGGCCATGCGCGCGGTCCGGTGCTGGTCCATGTGGTAACGGAAAAGGGTAAGGGGCATCCTTTTGCCGGGCCCTCGGCCGAAAAATATCACGCCGTTCCAAAGTTTGACGTGATTACCGGAACCCAGCAAAAAGCCGCCGGTAATGCGCCAAGCTACACCGCGGTGTTTGCCGATGCGCTGATTGCAGCCGCTGAACAGGATGACAAGATCGTGGCAATCACCGCGGCGATGCCGTCTGGTACAGGCATTGATAAAGTGAAAACACGCTTTCCGTCGCGTGTTTTTGATGTTGGTATCGCCGAGCAGCATGCTGTGACCTTTGCCGCCGGTCTTGCCAGCGAGGGGATGCGGCCTTTCTGTGCGATTTATTCAACTTTTCTGCAACGCGGCTATGACCAGTTGATTCATGATGTGGTTATTCAGAATTTGCCGGTTCGTTTCGCCATCGACCGCGCCGGTTTTGTTGGTAATGATGGGGCGACGCACGCCGGTGTTTACGATATCGCCTATCTGTCCTGCCTTCCCAACATGGTCATTATGTGCCCTTCGGATGAGGCTGAGTTGACGCATATGGTGGCGACGGCCGCCGCGCATGATAGTGGGCCGTCTGCTGTGCGTTATCCGCGCGGTGAGGGCGTTGGCATTGATATTCCCGAAATTGGCGAAATGCTGCCGATTGGTAAGGGCCGGATTGTTCGCGGCGGCGGCGGTAGCGGCGGTGCGGCTATCCTGTCACTTGGCACGCGTTTGAATGATTGCCTGCAAGCCGCTGATGCTCTGCTTGAGGATGGGTTTCTTGGCGAAGGGGACGTGATAACGGTTGCGGATGCACGTTTTGCCAAGCCGCTGGATACAGACTTGCTGGATGATCTGGCCGCACGGCATGACCGGCTGGTGATTGTTGAAGAGAACAGCCCGGGCGGTTTTTCGGCGCATGTTTTGCAATATCTGGCTAATGCCGGGCATCTTGACGGCGGGTTGGCGGTGCGGTGCCTGTCGCTTCCCGATCATCTGGTTGATCATGATAGTCAGGGCGGCCAGCTTGCCCTCGCCGGAATTGACGCTGACGGGATTATTGCGGCGGTTCGCGGGCTGTATCCAGACCTTTATCCAAATGAGAAAAACGCCAAACAGGCGGCTAAGACATTGGTTAAAAAAACATCTAAATCAAAGGGCTGAAGTGTCGATAACCGGGTCAGATACGAAGATTCGTGCTGATGCACTTTTGGTCAACCGCGGTATTGCGCTTTCGCGTGAACGCGCCCAAAGCATGATTGCCGCCGGACATGTGATGGTTGCCGGGGTCAGGCTTTCCAAGCCCGCGAAAAAACTATCTCCGACTGTTGAGATCAGCGTAATTACCCCCGATATGCCGTGGGTTAGCCGCGGTGCGTTAAAGCTGATCGGTGGGTTGGATGCGTTTCCGGCGATTAACCCTAGCGGGCTTCATTGCGTTGATATTGGGGCCAGTACAGGCGGCTTTACCGAGGTTTTGCTGGCGCGCGGTGCGGCCAGTGTTGTTGCCGTTGATGTCGGTCATGG
This sequence comes from uncultured Alphaproteobacteria bacterium, assembly GCA_938082345.1. Lineage (GTDB taxonomy): Bacteria > Pseudomonadota > Alphaproteobacteria > Puniceispirillales > Puniceispirillaceae > UBA8309. The sequence goes on along the minus strand of CALLKZ010000011.1, from coordinate 5,748 downwards.
CCAGCTTAACCCGCGCATTGCGGGGGACCAGCGTGTGGAACCGCGTGAAGGGGTGAATGCCCGTAATCTGGTTGCTGCCGATTTTGTCATACCGCCGCAATTGATTGTCTGTGATGCGTCCTTTATTTCATTGACCAAAGTTCTGCCGGCGGTCCTGGAACTGGCCGCGCCCGGGGCCTTTTTGATGGCGCTAATCAAGCCACAGTTCGAAGTCGGTCGTGCCGAAATCGGCAAGGGCGGCATTGTCCGTGATGATCGGGTGGTAAGGGATGTGGTGGCCCGAACGCAAAGCTGGCTTGCCGCCGATATGGGCTGGCATTGGCTGGGAAGCAGCCCTTCGCCGATCGAAGGCGGTGACGGGAACAGGGAATTTTTGATGGCGGGCCAAAAGCCATAGCAATAAGAACCATAGCAATAAAAACCATAGTAATAAGAACCATAGTAATAAGAAAGGGCGGTTAAAGTGCCACTAGGCCAACCCGCAGGTTCAGGGCAACAACTCGCATTGCGCTTTATGCCGCATCATCGCATCAACCAGCGTGATTGCCATCATTGCCTCGGCGACCGGAACGCCCCTGATACCAACGCACGGGTCATGTCGTCCTTTGGTTCTGACGTCCACATCCTTGCCATCAAGATCTATTGATCGCCGGGGTGTCAGGATCGAGCTTGTCGGTTTAATCGCGACGCGAACCACCAGTTGCTGGCCAGTAGAAATACCGCCAAGAACGCCGCCATTATTATTACTCAGAAAATCTGGCCCGTTATCGCCGACCCGCATCTCATCGCCGGCCTCACTGCCATCCATCGCGGCGAGACTAAAGCCGCCGCCAATCTCAACCCCTTTAACAGCATTGATGGTCATCATCGCCGCCGCTAATTCGCTGTCCAGTTTGCCATAAATCGGCTGGCCAAGTCCGGCAGGAATGCCGTCAGCGACAATTTCCAGAATTGCGCCGCAGGAACTACCAGCTTTGCGAACACCGTCAAGATAGCTCTCCCATTCGCTGGCCGCGAGCGGGTCAGGACAGAAAAAGGGGTTATCATCAACCGCCTTCCAATCCAGACGCGTGCGGTCAATGGCATGCGGGCCGATTTGCACGACACCGCCTCGAAGGACAAAATTCTCGCCCAGTGCTGCTTTCAAAATCTGGTCGGCGATGGCACCAGCGGCAACGCGAACCGCGGTCTCCCGAGCAGATGATCTGCCGCCGCCCCGATAGTCACGGATGCCATATTTGGTCTGATAGGTGAAATCGGCATGTCCGGGGCGAAACTGGCGGGCAACTTCACCATAGTCAGCCGAGCGCTGATCCTTGTTGCGGATCAGCATGGCGACAGGCGTGCCGGTTGTCCGGCCCTCAAAAACACCCGACAGAATTTCTACCGTATCATCTTCACGGCGCTGCGTTACAAACCGGTTTTGACCCGGTTTGCGGCGGTCAAGATAAGGCTGAATAACATCTTCGGACAGCATCAGCCCGGGCGGCACCCCATCGACAATACAGCCAATGCCGGGGCCGTGGCTTTCCCCAAAACTGGTAAAGGAAAACAGCTGTCCAAAACTGTTGTCACCCATATCAGACGACCGAAATATCTGGCGCGTCGACGGCCTTCATGCCAACAACGTGATAGCCGCAATCAACATGGTGAGTCTCGCCAGTTACGCCAGAAGATAGATCAGACAGCAAATACATCCCGGCCCCTCCAACATCAGCAAGGGTGACATTGCGTTTCAGCGGCGAGTTGTATTCATTCCATTTCAGGATATAGCGAAAATCACCAATGCCAGACGCTGCCAGTGTTTTCATCGGGCCGGCTGACAGGCTATTGACGCGGATGTTACGCCCGCCAAGATCAACAGCCAGATAACGCACCGATGCTTCTAGGGCGGCTTTGGCAACGCCCATGACATTGTAATGCGGCATCACGCGCTCGGCTCCGTAATATGTCAGGGTCAACAGTGATCCGCCGTCATTCATCATCGCAGCGGCCTTACGCGTAATCTCGGTAAAGGAGTAAACCGAGATATCCATCGTGCGCTGAAAATTATCACGCGAGGTGTCGACATATCCGCCCTTTAATTCTTCTTTGTCGGAATAGGCGATGGCGTGCAGCACAAAATCCAGCGTACCCCATTCGCTGGCCAGCCGGTCAAACACGGCATCAACACTGGCCTCGTCGGTAACATCGCATGGCAGGACAAGATTGCTGCCAACAGACTCGGCAAGCGGGATAACCCGCTTTTGCAATGCCTCACCCTGAAAGGTAAAGGCCAGCTCAGCGCCCTGTTCAGCCAGTTTTGAGGCAATACCCCAGGCGATTGAACGTTCATTCGCAACCCCCATGATCAGGCCGCGCTTGCCCGCCATCACACCTGATCCCGCCTTGACATCTGATGGTGTCTTTTCTGACATTATTTTTTCCACCTTTTTGGTACCTGACTCGCGCCAAAACAGCGCCTTTGTGATTCAGGCACCTAGTTTACACGACCTCTTCAGCAGAACAAGCCGTGCAAGAGGATTGGATGGATTAGAGGGCTGTTCTGCCGGATTTAACCCATTGCCGGCACCACAAGCGCAAAAATATAGACCTCGCGGGGGCCTAACGAAGACTATATGTGGTTTTGCGGTTGATCTCCACGCGCTCACCCTGGGCAAGAGGTCCGCTGGTTTCCAGCGTGATAATTTTGCCGTCTACCTCAATGCGGTGCCGATATCCGGTGATTTTCTCAACATTCTCTTCGATCATCACCTTGCGGATATTGCAAACTTCTTGCTGGCGATAGCCGAGTACCTGTCCGGAGCCCGATTTTTGCTGATTTTTGGCGTGTTCACGCCCTAGCAATGCGCCCACGACCGCGCCTGCCGCTCCTGCGCCTTCACTGTCGGATGTTTTATTGCCAATGGCTGATCCCAGCACTCCGCCGATGATCATCGCACCAAGATCGGATTCACCGCCGCTTTTGGCCTCACCATAAACTGGTACTTCCTGAATCTCGCAAACACGCTCGTCCGAAGGCGTTTTTCGAATATAGCTGGTCATCATGGGATCAGAGCGCGTGACGTTGCCGATTACAGTCTCAATACGGGTTTCCGCCATGGCGCCGGTCACGCCGGTTGCCAGTGTCCCGATAAATGTTAATCCGAAGATGGCTGTACCCGCGACTTTGGCGAGGTTAAAATTTCCCGTGCCATCAGAATGTTTTTCATGTGATGCGAGTGATGAAATTTGTGCCATGTTGCTTGTTCCTTTTGAGATAGGGAGTCTCAGCTTCTCTTTGGATAATATTCTGTAACTGCCTATATGTGCCTGCCGATATGTAACCATCTGTATGTAACCGTCTATAAAGGGCTCAACTTCGCAGATAAGTGTTCCGGCGGGAAAATTATTATTGTTCGTTTTAACCAACAATTCGTACCAAAATGTGGCAAGATCGGCGCGATGGAGGTTTTTTTTGCCCCCGTTGCGAAACTGGCACAAAAATCCCATTTCAAGCATCAGCAGAAGGCAACAACATCTTCGCTGCACGTTAACGCCCACATCATCAGGGAAATACAGCAATGGAAATCACCTCAGATACAAACCCGTTCGACCTATTTCAGACATGGTATGATGAAGCGCTCAGCAGCGAGATCAATGATCCTGATGCGATGGCGCTGGCCACTGTTGATGGTGATGGCATGCCGTCAGTGCGGATGGTGTTGTTAAAGGAATGGGATGCTCAAGGCTTTGTTTTCTATACGAATTATGAAAGCCGCAAGTCGGCAGAACTTGTCGAAACCAGCAAGGCAGCTTTTTGCATTCATTGGAAAAGCCTGCGCCGTCAGGTTCGTGTTGTGGGGCCAGTGGCCAAGGTTGATGGCGCGCGCTCGGATGCTTATTTCGCCACACGTGGCCGCAACAGTCGTATCGGGGCATGGGCATCGGCGCAGTCACGCCCGCTGGACAGCCGTGCGCAATTAGCCAGCGCTGTCGCTTCGGTTCAGGCGCGTTTTCCAGATGACGTTCCGCGTCCCCCGCATTGGGGCGGTTTTATCATTACCCCGCAGGAAATCGAATTCTGGCACGATGGCGCCGACCGGTTGCATGACAGATTCCGCTTCAGCAAAGATGGCGCAGGCGACTGGAATCCGCAGCGGTTGAACCCCTAAGCTGAAATTGGGTAAAACTGGTCGCATGACAGACGCTTTTTTGCGTTGATTTGCCTACCATTCATTCTGCTAGGCTTTTTTAGCTGGTCGCGGCAAAGGGGGAGTCCATTGCTCGCTTGTTGGTGTGTCCCTGTGCGATTGGTGTTTTTGTGATCATCGGGACTGATTAGCCAATTTTTGTTTTGGAGAGGGTCAAAATGAAAACACATGCACGTGTAGTCGTTATCGGTGGCGGCGTTGTCGGGGTTGGAACGCTCTATCATCTGGCGAAAAAGGGCTGGTCCGACGTCGTTCTGCTTGAACGCAAAGAGTTGACATCAGGTTCGACATGGCACGCGGCGGGGTTGCTGCCCCTGTTCAATATGTCTTATTCGGTTGGGCAAATTCACAAATATTCGGTGAAGTTCTATCAGGAACTTGAAAAAGAAACCGGCATGGATGTGGGCTTTCGGAATGTTTCTAACATCCGGCTAGCCGCCACCCAGGACCGCATGGATGAATATCGCCAATATGCGGGGGTTGCCAGCACCATTGGAGTTCAGGTTGATTTTCTAACCCCGGATGAGGTGCATGATCTATGGCCGCTATGCAACACCGATGGTTTGATCGGGGCCATCCGGCATCCAGATGATGGCTATATTCAGCCAGCCGACCTAACTCAGGCAATGGCCCGCGGGGCGCGTGATCGCGGTGCCGAGATTTACCGCAATACCACGGTGACTGCCATCCGGCGGACATCTACGGGGGAATGGCAGGTGACAACAGACAAGGGCGAAATCAGGTGTGAACATATTGTCAGCGCTACCGGCAATTTTGCCCGGCAAACTGGCCGCATGGTCGGGCTGAACGTTCCGGTGATCCCTGTTGAGCATCAATATATCGTTACCGAAGCGCATGACGCTATTCGCGAAAGACAGGCATCGGGCCTTCCTGAAATGGGGGTTTTGCGCGATTCCGATAATCGCTGGTATATGCGTGAAGAGGCGGGAGGGTTGATCCTTGGGCCTTATGAAAGAGGCGCGCCAGCCTGTTATGTTGACGGGCCTAGCAGCGATTCTGAATATGAATTATTCCAAGAAGATCTTGAACGTCTGGAGCCGCATATTGAATCGGCAATCGAACGCGTTCCGGCTTTCGGCGAAGTTGGCGTCAAAAGGGTCTATAACGGGGCGATCGCCTATACCCCCGACGGCAACCCGATCATTGGACCGGCATGGGATGTTCCTAATTTCTGGCTGAGCGAGGGTCATAGCTTTGGCGTGACAGCGGCTGGCGGCGCCGGATGGCAACTTGCCGAATGGATTGTCGAGGGGGAGCCGTCTGTTGATATGCTGGGCGTTGATCCGCGCCGCTATGGTAGTTACGCCACCGAATCTTTCCTTCGGGCGAAGAATGAAGAAGCATATGAAAATGTGTTTGTAATTCATTATCCCGATGAAGAGCGCGGTGCTGCTCGTCCGCTTCGCACCGCTCCTTGTTATGATCGGTTGAAAGCGCTGGGCGCGGTTTTTGGGCAGAAATTCGGGTGGGAGCGGGCCAATTGGTTTGCCCCCGAAGGAACGCCGCAGGAAGATCATTGGTCTTTCCGTCGATC
>CALLKZ010000010.1:0-17827 GCA_938082345.1 uncultured Alphaproteobacteria bacterium | reverse complement strand
CGACAACTGGACCCCGCGTTTGGAATTTCGATCCCTGGGGCCATTATTTTCTCTTGGGAGCTGTCTCTGGCCGAGCCGTGGTTCGGCTATTCGCGGCGCCCACCTGCACAGCAGGCCACAGAGGATGAGACTGCCAACGGTTGCGCTGGTTGTCGCCGCCTACCTTAGTTGGGGCCTTTCAGGAACAAAATTAATAGCATCAGGGTTTTATGTCAGACACTAACGATGCTTCACCCCAAAGTCCGGCCTCTGCTCTTGCGGGTGATGTCATCGCTGCCGCCAAGGCTGATCTTCGTATTACGGCAGCCAAAACGCGGGCTGCTCTGGCTAAAACGGCTGACGTGACTCACCTAGAAGCTGCGCATGCTATCGCCGCGCACGCCGCGCTTATTGCCGGATTGGCCGAGGACGGCGTTGTGGCCGCCTATCTTCCCATTCGATCTGAATTATCGCCGTTGCCGTTAATCTCTGCCCTTGCCCGGATGGGGCTGGTAACGGCGATGCCGGTCACCCCTCTGCCCGGAAATCCGCTGGTTTTTCATCAATGGGCACCGGGCGATCCGCTGGTTGATGGCCCTTATAACACCCTTCAACCACCAATCGATGATGGAACGCAAAAAATGGTAAGGCATCCGGTGGTAATCCCGCGGGTGATTCTGGCGCCGATGCTGGCGTTTGATCATAAATGCTGGCGGCTTGGTTATGGCGGCGGGTTTTATGATCGGACAATCGCTGGTATGCGTAAGGCCGGACACGCGGTAACGGCGATTGGCATTGCCTATGATGGCCAGCGTGTCGACCGCGTTCCGGTTGGGCCTTTTGATGTGGCGCTTGACGCCGTTTTAACCCCGGGTGACCTTCACCATCCGGATTTTGATTCCGCAGACTCTGGAGAGGTCTAATGCGCGTTTTGTTTCTTGGTGACATTGTTGGACGTGCCGCGCGCAATGCCGTAATTGCGGGCGTTGCCGATCTGCGGCGCGAGTTCAACCTCGATTTTATTGTGGTAAATTGTGAAAATGCCGCTGGCGGTTTCGGCGTAACTCCGACGATTTGTCAGGATCTGTTTGCCGCCGGAATTGATGTTCTGACAACCGGCAATCATGTATGGGATAAACGCGAGATTATTGATTATATCCAGACCGAACCACGATTATTGCGGCCGCTGAATATGGCTGAAGGAACGCCGGGGAACGGTGTTGTTCAAGTAACGAATGCGGCTGGTCAGCGGCTGGTGGTCATCAACGTTATTGCCAATTTGTTCATGGCGGCGAATGATCCGGTATTTCAGGCGCTGGATGGCGCTTTGGTTCGCAACAAGCTGGGGCGCGACGCTGATTTTATTATGGTTGATGTTCATGGAGAGGCAACGTCGGAAAAAATGGCGCTTGGCCATATGGCGGACGGGCGGGCGTCGCTGGTGGTGGGAACACATACGCATATTCCGACCGCAGATCACCATATTTTGAAAGGCGGCACTGCCTATCAAACCGATGCTGGCATGTGTGGCGATTATGACAGCGTGATCGGCATGGATAAAGCGGCTGCAACGGCGCGGTTTATCGGCACTGACGGGCCCCGGCTTTCGGTTTCCCTTGGTGAGGTGACCTTATGCGGCATTTTGGTTGAAAGCGATGCTGCTGGCCGTGCCATTGCGATTGAACCGATGCGCCGCGGCGGTCATCTGATCAGCACCGATGCCTGATCCAATGCTTCTCCCTTCATTTCTAATGGCAAAAAATTTACCCTGAATCTGGCTGGATTTTCTGGCTGGCGGGGAATTGTCATATAGATGCTGGCAAAACAGCTTTTGATTTTGCTATAAACCTATTGTGTACTGACACATGCCGCAGTGAAATGCCGCTGCCCCCTTTTGTTTGACCGCAGGATGAAGATCGCAAGACCATGGCCGGCCATAGTAAATTTAAGAATATTCAGCATCGTAAAGGCGCGCAGGACAAAAAGCGTGCAAAGATTTTTGGTCGCCTGATCAAAGAGTTGACCGTCGCGGCGCGGGCAGGAACCGACCCGAATGCCAACCCGCGTCTTCGAACAGCACTGGCCGCGGCACGCGCGGCAAACATGCCGCGTGATAATATTGACCGCGTTCTTAAACGCGCTGAAGGCGGCGAAGGCGAAACCTATGATGAAATCCGCTATGAGGGTTATGGCCCGGGCGGTACCGCACTGATTGTCGAAGCTTTGACCGATAATAAAAACCGCACCGCATCCGAGGTTCGCTCCGCCTTCAATAAATTTGGTGGATCGCTTGGTGAAACAGGCTCGGTTAGCTTTATGTTCGATCGTGTTGGTCATATGAGTTATGCGGCCGATATAGCTGATGCTGATACGATGTTTGAGGCCGCGCTGGAAGCCGGTGCGGATAATGTTGAATCTGACGATGACGGCCATGAAATAACCTGTGCGCCCGAAGACTATAACATGGTCAGTGAGGCGTTGGAGGCGAGCTTTGGTCCTGCATCCGAAGCTGGTCTTATCTGGAAACCGCAAAACACCATCGAGGTGAACGAGGCGCAGGCCGGCTCAATCTTGAAATTGCTGGATATGTTGGACGATAGTGACGATGTGCAGAATATCGCGTCCAATTTCGATATTCCTGACGATATTCTGGCGCGGCTTGCGTGAATGGATGTGGCGTGATGCGCATTCTTGGCATTGACCCCGGCATCCGCAACACGGGTTGGGGCGTGGTCGAGATGGCCCGTGGTAGGCTCATTCATATTGCCAACGGCGTGATCAAGCCCGACCCTAATTTGCCCGATGCGGATCGTCTGCAAGTGATTGCCCAAGGGCTGGCTGAAGTTATTTCCAAACACAAACCAACGCGTTCAGCTATCGAAGAGATTTTCGTTGCGCGCTCGGCTGCCTCTGCCCTAAAGCTTGGCATGGCGCGGGGTGCTGCCATGATGCAATGCGCTATCGCCGGACTTCAGGTCGAAGAAATTGCTGCAAGAAAGGTAAAAAAGGCGATCGTCGGAACCGGGCGGGCCACCAAATCACAGGTCTCGGCAATGATAACGCGTCTTTTGGGAATTACCGCAGTGAACGATGATGCAGCAGACGCGCTGGCGATTGCTATTACCGCCGGGCATGGGGATCAGATGCTGGGTCCAGCCGCCGGGGTAGGCCAAGCGGGATTAGGCCTTAGTGCTGCTATTGAGGCCGCTTTGGCACGCGATGCCGCCTTGCAAACAAACCCCAATGACATTGATGATGATATCGGGCGGGGCAGCAAGCGCGACCGCAGGAGGGGGCAGGGCCGATGATTGCACAGCTTCGTGGAGAAATTGTCCGCATTGACGCCAACAATGTCATTATTGATGTTGGCGGTGTCGGGTATTCGGTAACGGTCTCGGGGCGCACGCAAACGCTGCTCGCGCCCGAAATGTCAGCTGGCGGCGAGGCGGTTACATTGCTGACCGACATGCAGGTCCGCGAAGACAGCATGACCCTGTTTGGTTTTCTTGATATCGCTGAGCGTGATGCGTTTCGTCTGTTGGTGACTGTTCAGGGGGTGGGGGCAAAAGCGGCGATGTCGATTTTGTCGGTGCTGTCGCCGGACGATCTGGCGATGGCGATTATGGCAGCTGATAAGGCGATGGTGGCGCGCGCAGATGGTGTCGGGCCAAAGCTGGCCCTTCGCGTGGTGAACGAACTTGCCGAGAAAATCGGTGGTCTATCCATAGGCGGCGGGGCTAGCGGTCATGCGGGCACGGGATCAATTGCCGGGACTGCTGGCGCAAATGCTGGATCTAATGTTGGCGGCGTCGGTGCGGATGCAATTTCGGCACTGGTTAATCTTGGTTATGGTCGTGCTGCAGCGCATGGCGCGTTGCAAAGGGTGCGCGCCGAAGGTGTTGATTCTGATGATCTGTCGGCCTTAATCGCGGCAGCACTCAAAGAATTGGGGCGTTAGATGATTTCGGATGAAGAGCGTCTGATCAGTGGCACGCCGCAGGAACGTAACGACAATGCGTTGCGCCCTGAACGGCTGGCCAATTTTATCGGGCAGGGCGGCGGTCGCGGTAATCTTGAGACATTTATCACCGCGGCCCGTGATCGCGGTGATGCGATGGATCATTCGCTGCTGCATGGACCGCCGGGCCTTGGTAAGACAACTCTTGCCCAGATTATTTCAGCAGAACTTGGGGTTGGGTTTCGCGCGACTTCGGGTCCGGTTATTGCGCGGGCGGGTGATCTTGCCGCGTTGCTAACGAATTTGCAGCCGCGTGATGTTCTGTTCATTGACGAGATTCACCGGTTGAATCCTGCGGTTGAGGAAATTCTGTATCCGGCGATGGAAGATTTCCAGCTGGATTTAATTATTGGCGAAGGCCCGTCGGCGCGCTCGGTACGTATTGATCTGCCGCCCTTCACGCTGGTTGGCGCAACGACGCGGGCCGGGCTGTTAACAACACCGCTGCGTGACAGGTTCGGAATTCAGATGCGGCTCCAATTCTATGACCGTGATGAGCTGGCCACAATTCTGGCCAATCAAGCGGTCCGCCTGCAAATGAATCTGGCGCCTGACGGGGCAATGGAAATCGCCGGACGCGCGCGGGGTACGCCGCGGATTGCCGGTCGCCTGCTTCGACGGGTGCGCGATATTGCATCGGTTGATGGGCATGATGTTGTCTCTGCTTCGATTGCCGATGCTGCACTCTCGCGGTTGGAGGTTGATGCGGCCGGCCTTGACGCGATGGATCGCAAATATCTGTCTTGTCTTGCTGATAATTATTCCGGCGGTCCGGTTGGTGTTGAGACGCTGGCGGCATTTCTGGCCGAACAGCGAGATATGCTGGAGGAGGTTATCGAGCCCTATCTTCTGCAAACCGGGTTGCTGATGCGCACGCCCCGCGGCAGGTGTCTGTCGACCGCAGGGTGGGCTTATCTTGGCCTAACCCCGCCGCCTAGTGCCGCCCAGCAGATGGATTTATTGAACTCTATAGCAATTTCGCCAGATGATCCGGATCCCCAATGATGACGTCTAAGCAGGCGAGCCTTGATGGTTGGATTGAAGAGAACGCGCATACCTATCTGATGCGGGTGCAATTCGAAGACACTGATGCTGGCGGTATTGTTTATCACGCCAACTATCTGGCCTTTGCCGAACGGGCAAGATCAGCCTATCTGCGTTGTCTTGATATCCGTCAGGAAGACGCGCTGGCGGCGCTGCAAAACGCTGCCGGATCGCGCGTCTCGCCGCCGTCTGACGCCGTTTTATTTGTGGTGCGACGCGCCAGCATTGAATATCTGCGCGCGGCGGGCCTTGGGGCGGCGTTGATCATTGAAACGCGCATGCTCAAGATTGGCGGTGCGTCTGTCAAACTTGAACAAACTATCAAGAATTTTGAAAATGGCCACATTCTTGCCCGACTTTTCGTCGACATAGGGTGCGTTGGCGCGGCTTCGGATGGCAGTAAACGGGCGCAGCGGATGCCCCACGAAGTGGCCGAAAAACTGCGGCGGGCTATTGGGTAGCGGGCTATTGGGTAGTAGGGATTTTTTGTTAGCTAGGTCGCCGGTTGGATGGTTATTTTTGACGTTTAGTCTTTTGGGGTTTAGGCATGGAAACTGTTGATAGTTTTGTTTCACATTCGGCATCGGACCTCAGCATGTGGGGACTTTTTCTGGCGGCTGATCCGCTGGTCAAGGCCGTTATGTTGCTGCTGGTTCTGGCATCTATCTGGTGCTGGGCCATCGTTTTTGAAAAAGTCACTTCGGTGCGGCGTGAGCGGCAATTTGCCAGCGACTTTGAAGATGCGTTCTGGTCCGGCGGGTCAGCCGATAAATTATATGATGAAATTGGCGCTGATCCACAGGACGCCATGACACGCGTTTTTGCCGCGGGCATGCGCGAATGGCGGCGCGCCAAAGCAAGCGGGTTGGTGACATCTTCGCGCTCCGACCTTCGGGCCTCTCTGCTTAGCCGGGTTGAACGCTCGATGAGTTTTACCACCACCCGCGAAATGGAGCGGCTGGAACGCGGAATGAATTTTCTGGCATCAATCGGGTCGGTATCGCCCTTTGTCGGGCTGTTTGGAACTGTTTGGGGAATTATGAATTCCTTTCAGTCGATTGCTGAATCCAAGAATACCAGCCTTGCAATTGTTGCCCCTGGAATTGCCGAGGCGCTATTTGCCACCGCTCTTGGTTTGGCCGCTGCCATTCCGGCGGTTGTTGCCTACAACAAGTTTTCTGGTGATCTTGACCGCATCGGCGGACGTCTTGAGACTTTTGCGCAGGAGTTTTCAACCCTACTGGCGCGTCAACTGGATGAAGGAGGCCGCTAATGGGAATGTCGGTCAACAGATCACGCAGTGGCAGACGGCACCGCCCGATGGGCGAGATTAATGTGACGCCGTTTGTTGATGTGATGCTGGTGCTGTTGATCGTCTTTATGGTCACCGCGCCCTTGTTGACGGTTGGAGTTGAGGTCGATTTGCCAAAAACAAAGGCCAATGCGGTCAATGCAGATGCGGCGCCGCTCGTTGTTTCGATAAAGGCTGACGGATCGCTTTTCCTTCAGGAAACAGCGGTTGAAGCCGATCAACTGGTTCCCCGGTTGCAGGCCATTTCGGATGCCAATCCGCTGGTCAGAATTTTTGTTCGCGGTGATACTGCGGTTGCTTACGGCGAGGTCATTGGTGTGATGGGACGCATTCAGTCGGCAGGGTTTGAGCGTGTTGCCCTTGTTGCACGTCTTCCCGTGTCTGAGTAACGGTCTGGTGGCCGCGCGATGAGCTTTCGTCCGCTATATATCTCGCTCGGATGCCATCTGGCTTTTGCTGTGTTGATAGGCCTTGGGCTGCCGATGTTCGGGCGTGATATTCCCGAAGAGATGCCGATCGTGCGGATGGAGGTGGTGCGTACTGTGCCAGAGACTAATGTGATTGAGGGAGATAAGCCAAGCACCGCTAAAGAAGAGCAAAAAGCGACAGTCCGCAAAAAACCGCCACCACCACCACCGCCTCCGCCGCCATCACCGGCGCGCTCGACACCGACGCCGCCACTACCCAAGCCCGAAGCCCCCGCCAAAGCACAGGAAACGGCCAAAATTGAGGATAAGAGCGCCGAAGCGCTGCCTGAAAAGCCAAAGAAAGTACAAAAACTGGCGAAAATTCAACTTCCTACGCCAAAGCCGAAGCGCAAACCAGCGGCACCTAAAAAAGCGGTCCCAAAGCCTGCTCCTCCAATTCCGGCGCCAAAGCCAAAATCGGTGAGCAATCCTGTGCCCAAGCCTAAATCTCCAACCCGGTCAAAGGCGAATGAGGCGCTTACCAGCGAATTAAACAAGCTGGCCAAGCAGAAGAAAAAGCGTGAAGATGCGGCCTCTGGCGTTTTACAGAATCTTGCAAAAGCACAGGTGGCCGCCGAAGATGCTGAAAAAGCGCGCAAAACGCAGGAGCGCAAGGAAGCTGCCGACACGGTGAATAAGACTTTGAGCGCAGTGGCCGGAAACGCGGTTAAAGCACCGCCGAAAAAGAGTTTGTCACCTGTCGGTATTGACGATATTGCGCGCATTCAACAGCATGTTTCGAGATGCTGGCAGCCTCCTCTTGGTGCGGCCGGTAACGACACCCTTATTGTTGACATATTTGTAGCTGTAGATAAGAGAGGTAACGTAATGCGAGCGGAAATTGAGAATAGGTTGCGTTTTAATGTCGATTCTTATTTCAAGGCGTCAGCTATCGCCGCGCAACGCGCAATCATTGATTGCTCACCTCTGCCAATTCCGGCTGATAAATATAACCAACTCAAAGAATTTACCTTTGGATTCAATCCAAAATTCATCTCAAGATAAGGTCCGGCCTGATGTTTCCCTCTACGAGTCAAGTTATTGTTGCAAGTCAAGCTATTGTTCTTAATAGGATAATGGGACGAAATTCTAATTTCGTCGCATCGGTGCGAGACCTTGACATGCTCTTTTTCCGCAGCCTGATGGCGGCCCTAGTGATGGCGGCGGGCTTTGCTGCGTCGATTGCTCAGGCCCAGCTGCGCATTGAAATCACCGAAGGACTGGTTGCACCGACGCCGATTGCCATTGCCGATTTTACCGGATCCGGCGGCACGGTTACCGACGAGGGGCGTTTGATAGCCTCGATTGTCTCGAATGATTTGCTTGGTTCCGGCCTGTTTGAACCGGTTGACAGTGCCGCCTTTATCGCGCCGCCCGGCTCGCCCGGGATCAAACCGAATTTTGCAAACTGGGCGCCGCTGGGTGTCAAAGGCTTGCTTGTCGGATCTGCTGAACTTGACGATCAGGGCAAGCTTCAGGTGGAGTTCGTGCTGTGGGACGTCATCACTGGCCGTGATTTGACATCGGGTGCCGGCAGTGCTGATCCAAACGCTCTGCGCCAGCTTTCGCACAAAATCGCCGACCTTGTTTATGAAGAGTTCACCGGCGATTCGGGCTATTTTGATACGCAGATTGTCTATGTTGCAGAATCCGGCTCGCAAGAGCGCCGGATCAAGCGGTTGGCGATCATTGATCAGGATGGTCACAATCATAAGTTTCTGACCAACGGTCTTGATCTGGTGCTGACCCCGCGCTTTTCGCCGACAACTCAGGAAATCGCTTATCTGAATTATTTTAATGATGAGCCAAACGTCTATATTCAGGATATCCGGTCCGGACGCAGCGAGCGGCTGGGATCATTTCCCGGAATGACTTTTGCGCCACGATTTGGCCCCCGGGGTGACAAGCTGATTATGAGCTGGGCTCAAGACGGTCTGACCGATATTTATGAAATGGATCTTCGCACGCAAGAAATCCGGCAATTGACCAAATCTACGGCGATTGATACTTCGCCATCCTATTCTCCTGATGGCAAGCGCGTGGTGTTTGAATCTGACCGCGCTGGCCGCCAGCAGTTGTATATCATGGACAATGACGGCAGCAACGTTCGGCGAATCAGTTATGGCGAAGGGCGTTATGCGACCCCTGTCTGGTCCCCGCGCGGCGATATTGTCGCTTTTACCAAAATGTATCAGGGCCAGTTTTATATTGGCATTATGAATGTTGATGGCTCGGGTGAGCGATTGCTGGCGCAAGGGTTTCTTGTAGAGGGGCCTACATGGGCGCCAAACGGGCGCGTGCTGATCTATTATAAGCAGGAACCGTTTGAGAGTGACGGCGGCGGTGGAGCGGCGTCTTTGTACCGGGTTGACATCACCGGCTTTAATGAGAAGCGCATTATTACGCCTGCAGGAGCTTCAGATCCAGCATGGTCACCATTGCGACGTTAATTAAGTTCGACCCAAAATACAAAATAATGACGAAAATGATTAATAAAGCTTGCGAACTGGCAACAATTTTGTTTCCTTTAGTTGTTGAATTAGGTTAGAAAGCTTCAGAATTCATGGCTCCGGAATGACCGGGACTTAAACCGCTTGCCTATATATGTGTGATCTAAACGTCATTCTAGGTGTCTGTTGCTATTTGAGGCGGCAACAAATCGAAGAACCAGAATAGGATGATTAGACCAGAGCTGGATGATTAGACCAGAGCTTGATGATTAGATAATAACGTTATGGTTTTTTTCATTTGGACACTCTTTTGAATGATCCTTATGAGCTGGACAGAAAATCGTTGGTAAGCGCAAGACAACCTTCCGGTAAGCCGGACAAAGACAAGGAGCATTAACATGTTGCACCGCCTGATTGCACTAGTGGCAGTGGCCTTCTTTATCACCGCGTGTGAGACCGCATCGCAGTCGACAACAGACAGCGCCGGAGACTCAAGCGCCTCCACATCCTCATCTACAGCTTCGACCAGCTCGAACTCCGGTTCAAGTTCCGGTTCAAGTTCCGGTTCAAGCTCTGGATCAAGCTCATCAAGTGGGTCCGCTGCTTCGGGTTCGGGCGGCAGTGAAGATACCGCTGCCCAAAAGCTGGCAGCAATCGGAAACACAGTTTATTTCGGTTATGATAGCGCCAAGCTGGATGGCAACGCTCAAGGGACATTGTTCCGTCAGGCAGCGTTCTTGAACGCTAACCCGTCGCTGACAATCACCATTGAAGGCCATTGTGATGAGCGGGGCACCCGCGAATACAACCTTGCCCTTGGTGAGCGCCGTGCCGCTGCTGCGCGTGACTATCTTCTTGCTCAGGGTGTGGATCAAGCACGTATCCGTGTGATCTCTTACGGTAAAGAGCGTCCGATGGCTGCTGGCTCGAACGAGACTTCATGGTCAAAGAACCGTCGCTCGGCGACAGTTCTTAACTAGCACTGCCAGCCTTGATGCCATCTGGCCCTGATGTCATCTAATTTGGCACCAGCTTGGGCCAGTGGTGTGGAAGCACCAAAAAGGGAACAAATATTAGAAGAGGGGCGTTTAGCTCCTCTTTTTTTGCCCAATTTGTGCCGTAAAGCTTCGCTAGAGAAGAAACTCGCGCCGCATAAATAAATGAATAGATAAATAAAAGGCTCCGCTTTATGCGTTTACCTTCCTACTTTCCGATCTCAAAAACGTTGCGAAAAATGCCCGCAATCCTGTTGAGCATGGCTTTGCTGGCATTTGCTCCGGCCGCGTCGGCACAAGAAGTGCGGTACGAGTCATCTGGCGATGCTTCGGGTGTCGATAACAACGGCAGTAACAGGTCTGTGTTGTTGACGCGTCAAGGACAGCGACTGGAGTTATTGGAAGAGGATTTGCGCGGAATGCGCGGTGTTCTGGAAACTGATTTGCGCAATCTGAAGATGCAAATCACCCAGCTTTCGAACAATGCCAGCACTGGCGAGACAACAACATCCGCCGAAATGCGCGATCTTCGCGATCAGGTTGAACGTATTGCTGATTCCGTGGCAATGGTTAACCGCCGCATGGAGCGCATGCTGGAAATGAATTCAGACATGGAATTCCGTCTTTTGCGGATGGAAAAGCGATTGCAGACATTGATGAGTTTTGGCGGTGACAAGCTTGCCAGCAGTGCAGTTCAGGATGATACGGTTGCCGCCGGTGAAAATGGCGATGTGTCGATGCAGCGCGATACAAGCACTGGCGAGACAACCTGGAAGATGGATGAGGACGCCTTTAACAAACAAATGAACGCAGGCGTAAGTGGACAGGGCGGCGGCACTTCTGGATCGGGCGCATCTGATCAAAATGGTCAGGCGTCTCAAGATGGTCAGGCGTCTGGCGGGTCCACCTTGCTGGATCAGTCCGCTGATACAGCTGGCAATGCTCCGGCAAACACCGCCAGTGATCAGACAAATACAGATTTAGCCAGTTCCAGTGCTTTGAATGGCGCGGGCGACTCTTCTGCAATTTTGGGCGGGGATGCTCCTATCGTCCCTCCAAAACCTGAAGTTCTGCCCGAAGGAACGCCCGAAGAGCAATACACCTTTGCTCTTGGACGTGCGATGCAGAATGATTTGGAAACAGCCGAGGCCGCCTTTACCGAATTCCGTCAGTTCAATGCGGGACATACCCGTCAGGCGGATGCGTTATTCTGGCTTGGCCGGATTCAGTTCCTGCGTGAAGAGTTCGACCTAGCGGCGATGACCTTCTCGGAATTTAACAAATCCTATCCCGATGATGCGCGTCTTGTTGATACCACTTTGTGGATTGCTGAATCTGTGTCGCGGTTTGCGCCTGCCGAACAGGCCTGCGCGATTTATGCCTCCCTTCCAAGTCTGGTTGAAACACCGCCTGACCGCCTGATGACACGCCTTGCTGCCCTCAGCAAAGCTGCGAATTGTGACGGCTGACCAGAAGATTGCCGAGAAAAGCGTCATAAATGCTGGCGCGGCCTTTGAGCGTGCGCTGAACGCCGCCCTTGTGCATAATCCAGCCGCCCCCGAGCGTCTTATCTTTAATTCTGGCATTTCTTGTAGTTCCGGCATTTCCGGCATTTCCGGCCAATCCAAGGGTTGGCCAGAAAAGCTTCTGACATGTCTGTCAGGGGGCGCTGACAGCACTGCTTTGGCGCTTTTGGCGCAGTCCTACGCGGCGCGGCGCGGCATCGCCCATCGGTGTTTACTGGTCAATCACAATATCCGCAGAAATGCTGCTGATGAGGCGGCACGGGTTGCTGCGCGAATGCGGCAGCATGGTGTTGAGGTTGAGATTCTTACCCTTGCCAATCCGGCGCCGCTTTCTGGCCTTCAGGAATGGGCGCGGCGCGAAAGATACGCGGCATTAACCGAAATTGCCCGCCGTGAAGGCGCTATTCTCCTGCTAGGCCATCATCGTGATGATCAGGCTGAAACGGTAATGATGCGTCTTTGCCGGGGGTCAGGGATTGCCGGTCTGGCAGGGATGCGTGTCCTTCAAAGGCGCAATGGCGCGGTGTTGGTGCGCCCACTGCTGGCGCTTTGCAGGCAGGATCTTGAAGATGTTTGCCGGACGGCCGGGGTGGATTTTGAAAATGATCCCAGCAATGCCGATGCGCGGTTTGAACGCGTCCGGGTGCGGGGTGAGTTGTCCAGAATTGCCCCTGAAAATAACCAGCTTTCATCGCAGTTAGTGCAGCTTGCAGAAACGGCGGCGGCGATTGATGACACCTTGCTGGCGGCGTTGGAGCGCGCCAGGATAGCTGGCAGTTTTACCCTGTCAGGTGCGGCGCGCCTACCTAAATCGGTGATGCAACTCCCCGAACTCATCCGCAACCGCGCCCTTGTGCGGGTGATTTTGGGGGTTGGCGGTATGCCCTATCCGCCATCACAAGCGGCGCTTAACCGTCTTTCGAAGCGGCTGTTGGCGGGGCAGGCGGCAACGCTTGGCGGGTGCAGATTCTTGCGAGAATCGATGCCGCCCCCGCAAGATTCACTCAAAATTACGAACCAAGAGGCACGGATTGACGAAAATAGCTGGTTAGTCGTGGCGGAAACTGGGCGCCGGCCCCCTATCCAAAAGGTGGCGCCGCGCCGTCTCGTGGTCTTTGCTGGACGCTGGTTGGTATGGGTGCCAGTTGGCGGCAAATTGCGCAATTTTGGTGCGCTGAAAGGCAGCGCAGATAGGGCTTGGCAAGACGCTTCGGGCTGGGCCGGGTTGCCTGCGGCAGTGCGCGCAGGACTACCGGTGCTGGAAACCCTTGACGGAGGCCGTTTCTACCCCCACATAAATTATAACAAAATGGCTGTTCAAAAGGCCGCGTCGATGACAGCAGCGTTTTTGCCGCTGTATGACGCTTTTACCGGTCTGTCCAGCCCATCGTCAAAGCAAGGCGCCGCGCGGAATAAATGCTAAGCGTAACGGGTCTGGTTCCGGTAGTTTGGGGCCAAATTCAAAAAGAATTGAAGTGACTTCAAGATGGCTGGTAGGAGTTAAATTCGCCGGCTGAACCGCAGATCCGAAGGAAGACATTTACCGTGAATAATCTAGGACGCAACGTTATTATCTGGGTGGTTTTTGGCGTGGCACTGTTTGCGCTGTTTAACCTTTTCCAAAGTCCGGCATCAACGGCTCCCGGCAATCAGCTGGCCTATTCCGATTTCATCGCCGAAGTCGAAAGCCAGCAGGTCGTAGAGGTTGTCATTGATGGCCGCAATCTTAAAGGCACCGCCAAGAATGGCCGGGTGCTTACATCTGTAATGCCCGAAGGCACCGACGTAGTCGCCGTGCTGGACAGGAATGATGTGCGTATCATTGCCAGCCCGGAAGACAGCGGAATGCCCAGCTTTTTGTCAATTCTTCTGTCGTGGTTCCCGATGCTGCTATTCATCGGTATCTGGATATTTTTCATGCGCCAGATGCAGGGCGGATCAAAGGGCGCCATGGGTTTTGGCAAATCGCGCGCCAAGCTCCTGACCGAGCATCAGGGCCGCGTTACCTTTGCTGATGTTGCCGGTATCGACGAAGCCAAGACCGAACTGGAAGAGGTCGTTGAGTTTCTGAAAGACCCCGGCAAATTTCAGCGTCTTGGCGGTAAAATTCCCAAAGGTGTTCTTCTCGTTGGCCCTCCCGGAACAGGTAAAACGCTTCTTGCTAAGGCGATTGCTGGCGAGGCCAATGTTCCTTTCTTCACAATTTCAGGGTCTGACTTCGTTGAAATGTTCGTCGGTGTCGGTGCCAGCCGTGTCCGTGATATGTTCGAGCAGGGCAAAAAGAACGCGCCTTGCATCATCTTTATCGACGAGATTGATGCTGTTGGACGGCACCGCGGCGCCGGTCTTGGCGGCGGTAATGATGAACGCGAGCAGACACTCAACCAGATGCTGGTTGAAATGGATGGTTTTGAAGCGAATGAAGGAGTGATTCTGATCGCTGCAACGAACCGTCCTGATGTTCTGGATCCTGCATTGCTTCGCCCGGGTCGTTTTGATCGTCAGGTTGTGGTGCCAAATCCGGATGTTATGGGCCGCGAAAAGATTCTAAAAGTGCATATGCGCAAAACCCCCCTTGCCGAGGATGTTGAAGCGCGGATAATTGCGCGTGGAACGCCGGGCTTTTCGGGTGCTGATCTCGCCAATCTGGTGAATGAGGCCGCGCTTCTTGCTGCACGAAAGGGGCGGCGCACTGTCTCCATGTCTGAATTTGAAGAGGCCAAAGATAAGGTAATGCTGGGCTCGGAGCGTCGCTCGATGGTGATGACCGATGATGAAAAGCGGCTGACCGCTTATCACGAAGCGGGTCACGCCGTTGTCGCATTGCATAGCCCGGCGTCTGATCCAATTCATAAGGCGACAATCATTCCGCGTGGCCGTGCTCTTGGTATGGTAATGCGTCTTCCCGAAGGCGACCGGATTTCACTGGCGCGTGACCAGATTTATGCTGATTTGCGCGTGGCATGTGGCGGGCGAATTGCCGAAGAACTGATTTTCGGGGCTGACCGTATTACCACCGGGGCATCATCGGATATCCGGATGGCGACCGACATGGCGCGCCGAATGGTGACCGAATGGGGAATGTCGGACAAGCTGGGCTTTCTTGCCTACAGTGCGGATGAGCAGGAGGTTTTCCTTGGTCGTTCGGTATCGCAGCAAAAGAATGTTGCTGATGCGACCGCGTCAACAATCGATTCCGAGATTCGGCGGATTGTTGATGCCGCGTATGACGAGGCGACCAAAATTCTGAAGAAAAACGCCAAACAACTGGAACGTCTGGCGAACGGACTTTTGGAGTATGAAACGCTGGATGGCGAGGAAATTCAGATCATCGTTGATGGCGGAACACCGTCGCGTAATGACCCTGAAGATGTGGGAGAGACCCCGCGGGCAAAGCGCAAGCGGGCATCGATTCCGAAATCGGGGCGTCCAAAAAGTCCGGGCGGCGAGCCTGCCTGATCATTGAAACCCCTTCTCGCATGACTTCTAATCAAATCATCAAAATTGAGGCGGCGCCATCGGTGCCGCCTTTTGCGATTCCCAGCTGGATACGCCCGCTAATCATTGATCGGGCAAAGCACAGGATAGCTGGCGGGTGGGCGCATTTCGATGCGCTCGACCTCGTGCAACGCCATGATGATGGCAGCTATACCATCAGCCGGATGGATGTTGACGGGATGCTGGCATCGGCTGACGATCGCAACACAGCGGCAGCGGCGTTAGAGGCAATCATGGCGCCCCGTGAAGATTTTGCCGGTCTGGCGATGGATACACCGCAGATTATGGGTATTTTGAACGCCACTCCTGATAGTTTTTCGGATGGCGGGCGGCATAACACACCGGCACGCGCTATCGCTGCCGGTAAGGCGATGCGCGCCGCAGGGGCCAGCATTATCGACATTGGCGGGGAGTCCACCCGCCCCGGGGCCAATCCTGTGTCGCGCAATCAGGAATTAGCGAGGGTTCTACCTGTGCTTAGCGGCCTTAATGGCAGCGGTGCTGTGTTGTCCATAGATACGCGCCACGCGCCCGTGATGGCGCGCGCAACGGCTGCAGGAGCTGGAATTATCAATGATGTAAACGGGTTGCGCGGCGAGGGCGCACTGGGCGCGGCGGCAATTGCGGCGGCCGGCGGCATTCCAGTGATAATCATGCATATGCTAGGTGACCCTGAAACAATGCAGGAAAAACCGCAATATGGTTTTGCGCCGGTGGAAATCTACGAATTTTTGCAGGACCGGATCGCGGCAGGCGTGGCGGCAGGAATTCCGCGCTGCATGATGGCGATTGACCCGGGTTATGGGTTCGGAAAATCTGTCAGCCATAACATTCAGCTGATTAAGTGGACGGCGATGCTTCACGGCCTTGGTGTGCCGCTACTGGTTGGCGCCAGCCGTAAAGCCAGCATTGCGAAAATCTCGATGGGGGAAGATGCTGATAACCGTCTTGCCGGATCGCTTGGTCTTGCTATGCAGGCGCTGCGCTCGGGCGCGCAGATGCTGCGTGTTCATGACGTTGCTGAAACACGCCAAGCGATTGCTATCGAAATGGCGATGATCACCGGCGCCTGATTCTAAATTCCAGAAGGGCCCAAATTCCAGAGGGAAAACCAGGCCGGAAATTATTATCGGGCTTGGCGGGCCTTGTACAAGATTAGCCCGCGTCCTATTCTGCAGCTATCCTCGGCTTTGGAATAAGCATAGGCGCCGGAAATTGAGAGCAGGGAATAGCAATGTTTGGCACTGACGGCGTTCGCGCCCGCGTTAACACAGGTCCGATGACGGCTGAGGCTATTGTCCGGCTGGCGCTAGCGTCAGGACGCTGGTTTACTGGCGACAACCGTGATGGACGCACCGGCAGGCCGCTGGTAGTGATTGGCAAGGATACGCGTGTTTCAGGCTATATGGTCGAGGCGGCATTGGTTGCGGGTTTTACCTCGATCGGCATGGATTGCCGGCTTTTGGGGCCAATGCCAACCCCCGGGGTTTCTTATCTTACGATGTCGCTTCGCGCTGATCTGGGGGTGATGATTTCAGCAAGCCATAATCCATTTGAGGATAATGGGATCAAGCTGTTCGGCCCCGACGGCTACAAGCTGGATGACGCCATTGAAGAGGAAATTTCGACGATGGCCGCAGGATCAATTGCCCTATCGCCTCCTGCCGAGCTTGGCCGGGCAAGCCGGATGCTGGATGCTGTTGGCCGCTATGTTGAATTTGCCAAAGCAACACTGGCGCCCAGCACGCGTTTCGACGCGATGAAAATTGTTGTGGATTGCGCCAATGGTGCTGCCTATCGCACCGCACCGGATACGCTGAATGATCTTGGTGCGACGGTCATTCCCCTAGCCATTTCGCCCGATGGATTCAATATCAATGATGAATGTGGTGCTGTTCACCCACAGGCATTGGCAGCGGCGGTTGTCGCGCATGGGGCGGATATTGGAATTGCGCTGGACGGCGATGCGGACCGGTTGATCATTGCCGATGAACGCGGCGCCATCCTTGACGGTGATCAGGTGCTGGCCTGCCTTGCGTTGCACATGCAAAAAGCGGGTATCCTGACCGGCAACGGTCTGGTTGGCACGGTGATGACCAATGGCGGTATTGAGCCGTTTCTGGCGGCGCACGGCCTTGATTTCCATCGCACGAAGGTTGGTGATCGCTATGTTTTGGAAAAAATGCGCAAATCAGGCATTAATCTTGGCGGCGAATCGTCCGGCCATGTGCTCATGACATCGCTCAGCACTTCTGGCGACGGGCTTATTGCCGCGTTGCAGATGTTGCAAATTCTGGCGCAATCTGATCAGCCCGCCAGCGAGATTTTTCACGCTTTTGAGCCAAAGCATCAAGAGCTGGAAAATTTACGGGGAATGGACCCGCGCGTTCTTGAGGTGCAATCTGTAAAGGACGAGCTGGACCGCATCAAAGCAGATTTGGCTAAAGGCGAAGGGGCAGGAACGGGACGCATTTTGGTGCGCCGGTCAGGAACAGAAAAGATGATCCGGGTGATGGTTGAGGCTGAT
Source organism: uncultured Alphaproteobacteria bacterium (assembly GCA_938082345.1). Lineage (GTDB taxonomy): Bacteria > Pseudomonadota > Alphaproteobacteria > Puniceispirillales > Puniceispirillaceae > UBA8309. The sequence continues at coordinate 11 of CALLKZ010000010.1, read as the reverse complement.
GATCGCCGTGT
>CALLKZ010000009.1:0-8735 GCA_938082345.1 uncultured Alphaproteobacteria bacterium | reverse complement strand
CAACACCGCATAACAGGTTAACACAAAATATTTATGTATTAATTCAATTACATAAAGATCAAAAATAATTTTGGAAAAATTTTTAAGAAAGTCATCAAAACTCTAAACAATGACCAAAGCTACGGTCACTCTCTGGTCACTTTTGAAGTGACAAAAGGCCATAAAAAGACATAAAATTGTATGAAAATACAGCAACCGACACAGGCTGTGATCTAGGGAACCTAAAAGAAAAGTGGTGCCCGGGGGCGGACTCGAACCACCGACACGCGGATTTTCAGTCCGCTGCTCTACCAACTGAGCTACCCGGGCAAATAGATCCTATCCACATCACGCCCTTTTGGAGCGGCAGCTTGGACCGTCAAGGGGTATAGCCCTTGCGCGGCGCGCTGTCCAGCCCTTAGACGCTGCAAAAATCTGCAATATCTACACGCACACGACGGTTCAACCGGCAGGGGGCTTTAGCCGCGGCGTGGCCCCGTCCGGGCGACGCCAATCCAGCGTTGCAAAGCCCGCACACCCCTCGCAATGGCTGGTCCAGTCTTCATGCAAAATATGGCAGCTGGTGCATTGCCACCGCCGGGGACGCGGCGCATCGCCAGCCATTCTCAAGGCCGATGTTGCAGCGCCGGAATCATCATCAAGATCGGCCAGCCTTGCCACAAGCCGCCAGCAGGCCGCATCGCGCTGGTCATCGGGAATTTCGCCAAGAAGCCGCTTTGCCTCGCCAACCAACCCGCAATCAAGTGCTGCCCCGGCAACAACGCGGCGAGCCTCATGACCCGGAGCTTCGGCGCCGGGAATAAGGCGGATCAGGCGTGAGACAAAATTGCCATCAGTCACCTTCCAGACTATTTTAAGCCGCGCAGCAATGGCATCGTGCGGCATACTGCGAAATGCTGTTTCCAAAGGCTTTACAGCTTTTCGCGGGCTTCGTGCAGCAATCTGAAGATCGGCAAGACATAGCGCCGCCGGCCAAAATTCTGGCCATGCCGCCAACGCCGCCACCATGCCCTTTATCACCTGTGTACGGCGCTGCGGCCCCGCCGCCATAATGGCCTCTATCAAGTCTGCGCTCACATCAGGGCCAGCCTTTGTATGAAGAATGGCATTCTTGTCCGGATTGGGACTGAATCCATCTAGTGCGTCAAGATACAGCAACGCCGCCTTTTGGCGGGCCAGCAATACATCAGGCGCATCATCCGCTGCTGCGACAACATTAAGTGCTGGCAGGGCTGCGCGCCAGTTTTCACGCTGGGCCTCCAATACCAGAACTTGACGGGCAGCAAGCGCCGATTTCGGACGAAGGTCAAACGCGGTTTGTGCAGCCACCAATGCATCCGCGCTGCGATCATCTTCCAGCGCTAACCGAGCCAGCCCAATATACCCCAGAAACGCGGTATCCTTATCCTTTGTCAACGAGGTGAAATAGCGACTTGCCGCGTGACTATCCCCGGATAAATGCGCCGCCTGTGCCGATAATAAATCGGTAAGCTGGGGTGCGGATAAAAGCCGTTGCGCCCGGGCCGCTTGGCGCCTCGCCTCATCCGGCTCACCTGCGGAGACCGCCATTAGACCAAGAGCCAACGCACGGTGCCCGGTTACCGTACGCCGCCGGTTCAGATTGCGCCCCATCCACGCCGGTAAATCCAGAAGGCCGCGAAATAACCTATCCGCGAAAATCAACGTCAATACCAGCACCACAAGAATGGCAACGCCAAAGCTGGTCCGCATTTCCATTTGCCAGCCAAGCCATTCAAGACGCAGCATGCCAGGCTGTGCAGCAAGCCAACTGGACAGCGCGCCTGCAAGCAAAACAAGAAAAATAAGTCCGACAAGACGCCCAAACATCAGCTATCACCTCCGGCGGGCTGAGTGCTTTCTGGCTGTACTGATTGATTTTTGCTTATGGTTGAGGACAGGGCTGAAGTTAAAACCGAAGTCAAACTAGATGTTAAGGCGGCAAGCTGTGCATCTAACGCCAGTCGTTGGCCCGCCTGTACACGCCAAAGATTCCATGATGCGGCGGCTGGCGCGTCATCTGAAGGTACGTTGGTCATCGCCGCCGCCAAATCGCCGTCCCTTATCGCCGCGATAAAATCAGCAGGGGCTGTGGTCAATTTTGGCGACGGAGACCCATTGGCAGCTATAGGCGGCGTTTCAAGGGATGCGTCGTCTGGCGAGATAGGATCGACAGGCCGCAGATTGACAAAATTCGCCAGCCGATTGGTGATCGCCGCCAGCCAGCCCGCACCCGAGCTGGCGTCATCGATATCATCCGCATTGCGTGAATTGCCTGAATTGCCTGAGTTTCCTAAATCGGAGGAATTGTTGGAACTTGTATCTTCGGCAATCCTCTTGAATATCATTGTTTGCGCGTCTGTTAGCAGCGCCATCGTGCTTGGCGGCCGAGCCTGAATGAGAGCAGTAAGCGCGGCAAGATCATCCTGTGCAAAAATATCGCCGGAACCGATATCACCTCCAGCGGCCTGCAAATCTTGCAAAACCGGCAGCCATTTCGTCAGATTACGCCCTTGCAGATTTTCTGCCGTCATCGCAGTAATCACGCTTAACCCGGCCTGTATCGTTAGTAACGCAGTGTCGCTATTTGTCACCGCCTCTAGATTGACAGCATCAGAGGCAATCATATTCTCCAGGCCAGATAGGCGTGCATCGAGCAAAGCAAGGCGTTCGTCCAACGCGGCAATAACAGTGCCCGGATTGGACGGCAGCACCTGCTTCAACTGGCCAAAATCATCAGCAAAACCAGTCAGCAAATCACGGTCTGCCGCCACCGATGTCTCCAGATCAGCCACGCGTGCATCAAGCGCACCGGTGGACGCGGTCAATGCGGCTAGGGCTGAACGGTTGGCATCAACGCGCTGGCCCTGCAAAAGATACCCGGCCGCTGACAAGGCAATTGCCGCCAGCGCCAGCGCCAGCGCGGCCCCAGGCAAAATCTTCTTCGAGGAGCCGTTATTCACTAACCCACCCTTCGGTTTATTTGATGTCCCGTCTGAGCCATCATGCCCGTCCACATTTTCTTGCTGGCTGTCATGGTGCTGAGCACCGCGTTCATGCGCAACACCTTCGATAACAGTATCCAGCCCGGCGTCTGCTTTATTAACCGGTCCAGACTGGGACTTTTTAGACGAGTCCGGGGAGTTTTTTTTCCGAGATGTCATGATCTATTATCTGACCTAAATACTGACCTTAATGCGGCGGTGCTGTGGTTTGAGACAGCCCAACCTATCACGCCTAACTGTAGCGCCCAAATATGTCACCTAAACATCAGGCCCACTTGGCCCGCCGATGATAGACCAAACTTGCAATGGCTAAAAGCCGCGCGCGCGTTGGACGTTTTGCGGTGAAAATCTGGCGCCAGCCCTCACCCGCGGCGGCGGCGATCGAATCACTGCCAGCAATGATCATTATTTCCGGGCGGCAATGATCCATACCATTCTCGGCCAGTTGCTGGCAAAACAACTCCGCCGAGCGTGGCGACATCAGAATAACCGCTAAAATACGGCCATAAGCAAGGGCATCAAGAACCGCGTCGGGAAGCCTGCCAACTGGCTGCATCCGGTAAACAGGGCGCATAATTACCTTAAAGTCAGGAGCCAAGGCTGCCGCCATATCAAAACTACGGTCCTTTGCAGCTGGCCAGAATAACGGCGCCGGATTGCCCTCCATCTTGCGCCGGATTGCCGGTACCAGACCAGCACCGCCGCCTTGGCCGATAACAGGGTTGGCAAATCCAGCCGCCATTGCCGCACGCGCGGTTGCGTGCCCGACCGCAAAAACCGGCAGTTTGGCCCAGTTGGTTCCACCAAGATCAGCACTATTGAGGGCGTCCACTAGGCCGGACACCGCATGACGGCTGGTGAACACCAGACCGCCAAGTTGCGACGGATGCGGTATATCGATGGCGGGGTCGTTTGAAGCCGGATCACCTGAATTCGGTATCGTGACCGACTTCATCAGCGGGCCCGCGAGTCCAGGTACCGAACGGCGATCCAGCGCTGCAACATCAAGACTGCAATCAGGTTCAGGTCGGACCGTCAGAATGAAAGGTGCCATTCAAGCTCTCCTGAATTACGCCGCCCATAAACCCGGCTTAGAATGCCCCGGCTAGGCCAGAGACTTGCTAGGCTAGAAAGGCATGCCCACCGGCCTGTTCCAGCAAATCCTCCGCCAGTTCCCGACCAAGTTTGTCAGCCGCACCGCGCGGCGCAGAAAGAATGCTACGGTACGCTTTTTTACCGTCAACGCTCAACACCATTCCGTCAAGATGCAGAGTGCCTTTATCGTCTAGCTTCGCGCTGGCGGCAATCGGCGTATGACAGGATCCGTCAAGCTGGTCCAGCATGGCGCGCTCGGCGGTGACTTCCACGGCAGCAGTAGCGTCATTCAATCCGGCACACGCAGCGATTACCGCAGCACTGCGCGCATCATCGGCATCCCGAACCTGAATTGCCAGCGCCCCTTGCGCCGCAGATGGCGGCATAATCGATGGATCAATCGGCGCGTATTCTACATCCAACTGCAAGCGCTTAAGCCCGGCAACCGCCAGAACAATGGCGTCAAACTTGCCAGCATCCAGTGCTGCAAGACGACTATTTACATTCCCGCGCAATAATTTGATCTGAAGATCAGGGCGATGATGAAGCAAGATTGCGGTACGCCGGACCGACGCGGTACCAACAACCGCGCCTTCCGGCAGCGCATCAAGGCTGGCATACGGCCCAACCAGCGCATCCCGCCGGTCTTCTCGCGGCAGAACGGCAGCGATCATGGTGCCGTCGGCAAAAACAGTTTCCATATCCTTCATCGAATGAACCGCAGCATCACAGCCACTCGAAAGCAAAACATGTTCCAGCTCTTTGATGAACAGCCCTTTTCCGCCAGCATCCGCCAGCGATCGGTCAAGAATCCGGTCGCCCTTGGTGGTCAGCGGCATGATTTCGGTAGATATCGGCGACAGCCGGGCGCGCACAAGTTCGCTTTGTGCCATCGCCAAGGCCGAAGCACGGCTGGCAAGCACCAGGGGTTGGTTCTCAAAAATGTCCGAAAACTGCGTCATTGGCGCCTGTTCTAACAGCCAGCACGCCCCAGTTGCAAAGCAAAAAACAAAATGAAGCACAGCAAAAATCAATATAATGCCAAAAGGACGGTGAAGCCCTTATCATTATCCAGATGATGGCCTATGCTTTACAAGGTTAACCTAGGTTAAATGTCTGCAAGGCCAGTAAAAATAAAAGATAAACGGCAAAAGAATCTGCGAATGATACCTTCACGAATCAGCTCAGGCTCAGGTTTTGGCCCAGGCTCCGGCTCCGGTTTTAGCATCGTCCTTGGCATCGAGAGCAGTTGCGATGAAACTGCTGCCGCGATAGTGCGCAGTGACGGCACCATTCTGGCCAACGAAATTGCCTCACAAATGGAAATTCATGCCAGCCATGGGGGGGTTGTTCCCGAAATTGCCGCGCGGGCGCATCTTGACGCGATTGATACGGTCATTGAGGCCGCGCTTATCAATTCGGATGTTAGTATTGATGACATTGATGCGGTAGCGGCAACAGGGGGGCCCGGGCTGATCGGCGGTGTTGTTGTGGGAACGGTTGCAGCAAAAGCAATCGCGGCGGCGCGCGGCATTCCCTATTTCGCGGTGAATCATCTTGAAGGCCATGCATTGAGCGCCCGTCTGGTTGCCAATATTAAGTTTCCCTATCTGCTATTGCTAGTATCGGGCGGACATACCCAGTTGCTGGCGGTGCATGGTCCCGGCGAATATCAAAGATATGGCACAACGATGGATGATGCCGCCGGTGAAGCTTTCGATAAAAGCGCAAAAATCATGGGGCTTGGCTATCCGGGCGGACCGGCGATTGAGGCGCTGGCCAAGAGCGGCAACCCTGCCGCGATTAAACTGCCGCGTCCGCTAAAGGGCGCAGACCATTGCCATTTTTCCTTCTCCGGGCTGAAGACTGCCGTTGCTAACCATTTCGCCAAGCATTCTGCTAATCAGGCCGCCTCTAATTTCACCGCTGATCTGGCAGCTTCACTGCAAGCCGCGGTTGCCGATTGTCTAGCAGACAGGACCGAAAAGGCGATGACACGCTTTGCTGCGGCACATGGACCCGCAACGCTGGTTATTGCCGGCGGGGTTGCCGCGAATAAAGCCATTTTTTTGCGGCTGGAAGCTGTTGCTTTAGCCGCAGGTTTTGATATTTCCGTGCCGCCTGCATGGCTGTGTACCGACAATGCAGCGATGATTGCATGGGCTGCCATTGAACGCGGTGATGCGTCTGATCCCCTAGATTTTGCACCGCGCCCACGCTGGCCGCTTGATCCCGATGCACCGCCTCCCCCCGGCCGCGGAGTGCGCGCATGACCAAAGCAATCATCATTGGCGGCGGCAGTTGGGGGACCGCCATTGCAGCTGCCCTAATAACGGCCGGGACCAACGCCAAAGTTCTGGCTAGGTCAGACGATACCGTGGAGATGTTGGCTAAGGGGAGATGTCGCCAGATTGCCGATATTGCCGCCACATCGCCCATTCCCGCCAGCACCGATCCAGCTATTTTACGCGATGCCAATCTGATTTTCATAGTGGTTCCAGTTAAGGCAACGATCGAGGCATTGACGATGGTTCGCCGTGAAGCTCGCCAAGATGCAATCATTATTCTATGCGCCAAGGGGCTGGTGGCGACCGATAAATCCGGCGGGCTTTTGATGCATGAAGTGGCAAGCGAACAGCTTTCCCAACATCCCGTTGTGGTCTTTTCGGGGCCGAGTTTTGCCGACGAGGTGTTGCGCGGCCTGCCAGCGGCAATCACCGCCGCCAGCAATGATAAATTGGCAAGTGGCGCCGTTCAAAGCGCCTTTCGCGGAAGTAATATCCGGGTTTATTCCAGCAATGATCCGGTTGGTGTTGCCATCGGTGGTGCGATGAAAAATGTCATTGCGATTGCCGCTGGATGCGCTGTCGGTTTGCAACTCGGCGATAATGCCCGGGCCGCAATTATTACGCGAGGGTTGGCTGAAATGGCGCGCTTTGCCAGCGCTGCCGGGGCGGCTCCCGATACTATTTTTGGGCTATCCGGGGCAGGTGATCTAGCACTGTCTTGTGCCGGGCCACATTCACGAAACATGGCTTATGGATTGGCATTGGGCAAAGGCCATGCGCCTGATCCGGTGCTGGCAGAAGGGCGGCACACTGTTGCTGCACTCGCCGCGCGGGGGGAGCGCATTGGCGTTGATCAACCAATCACCAAGGCTGTCGACAATGTCGTTAATCATGGCCACAATCTGCCGGAAGTGGTTGCCGGATTGTTGGCACGGCGAGTCGGGAACGAATAGTGCCGGCGTCACAAAACCAAAAGAAAAGGAGCAAAACACCGTGAATTACTGGCTGATGAAATCGGAACCGGGTTCTTGGTCATGGGACCAGCAAGTGGCCAAAGGCGATGATGGCGAAGGCTGGGACGGCGTTCGCAACCATCAGGCATCAAACAACATGAAATCCATGGATATTGGTGATCTGGCGTTTTTTTATCATTCGGTAAATGAAAAGCAGATCGTCGGTATCGTCGAGGTGTGCGAGCTGTATCACCCCGATCCAAGTGATGCCAGCGGCCGCTTTGGCATGGTCACGGTAAAGGCAGTGAAAAGCTTTTGCCGGCCGGTTACCCTTGCCGAGATCAAGGCCGAACCTAGACTGGCCGAAATGGCGCTGGTTCGCCAATCCCGCCTGTCGGTAACGCCGGTCAGCGCCGCGCAATGGCAGATGATATTAGCTATGGGCGAGACAGAATTTTAAGGTTCGATTTTTTGAGTCCCCTTTCTTTGGCCGCAAAAATCTATTCAGATTTTTCCGCATTGCCAGACCCGTTGCGGTGAATGAAATACAAATTACGAAGATAGATAAACAGCCCCAACCCCTGACCGCAAATAATCACCGGATCTTGCCGCCAAATGGCATAGAGAAGCAGCACCGCACCGCCCCCGATAGAAAAATACCAGAACGCGACCGGAATAACCGACTTGGCACGCTTTTCCGACGATAGCCACTGGATAATAAAGCGCATGGCAAACAGGCCTTGCCCGGCAAAGCCAACGACAATCATAATCTGTTCAGGGTTGGTGATCAGACTATCAGGCAGAAACGGGAACATCGTAACCAGCAAGGTGGCCACCGCACGTGCACCAGCCTCTATCTGTTGCGAAAGCAAAGCAATCATCCGCCGCGCCCCCCTCTATTTCTGCTCATCACCCAACTCCCCATCAACACCAAGTTCCCTAACGATGCCTTGCCGCGACGCCCGGCGGAGTAACCAGATCACCCCAAGCAGGTCACTGATTCCAACGAACAATCGGTCCAGAATCTTATATTTAGACGTTCCACGAAGACGAGGCCGATGCGCCACATCCACCCCAACAACGCGCCCGCCGTGCCGTTGTACCAGACTTGGCATAAAGCGGTGCATATGGTTGAAAAATGGCAATTGTACGAACAAAGCACGGTGCAAAATCTTAATTCCGCAACCACTATCGGGATGATTATCTGCCAGCATAGACCGGCGAATCCCCCTAGCCCCGCGCGATGCCAGAAGACGTAGCGCACTGTCCTGACGTTTGGCACGAATACCGATGGCCATGACGTACAAATCATTCCCATCGGCCAAATCATTCCCATCGGCCAAATCATTCCCATCGGCCAAATCATTCCCATCGGC
>CALLKZ010000008.1:0-42622 GCA_938082345.1 uncultured Alphaproteobacteria bacterium | reverse complement strand
CGCCGCCAGCACTCCAGCCTGCCGCATACCGCCGCCAACCAATTTGCGAATACGGTGGGCGCGTTTGATCAAATCCTTTGATCCGGCCAGCACAGTTCCAACCGGCGTACCAAGCCCCTTGGACAAGCACAAAGACACACTATCTACATCAGCCAGCATTTCGCTAGGAGCCACCCCAAGCTTGACGCAGGCATTCATCAGGCGCGCACCGTCAAAATGAACGGCAAGACCACGCGCCTTGCCACGCTGGGCAGCCGCTTTAATTTTGGCCATCGGGATGACGCGCCCATGACAGGTATTTTCCAACGTCAGCAACCGCGAAATCGGGCAATGTTCATCATCGGGCTTGATCGTTTTATCAATGTCATCGGGGTTCAGGCTGCCATCTTCGCCAGTTGGCATCGGCGCAAACATTATGCTGCCAAGAACTGATGCGCCGCCTGCCTCATCAATAAAAACATGATATTGATCGCCGGTTAAAATCTCTTCACCGCGCTGACAATGGGCCAGCATCGCACACAGATTTGACTGCGTTCCACTGGACAGCAACAGGGCTGCTTCTTTTCCCAAAAGCTTTGCCGCCTTTTCCTGAAGCGCATTGACGGTCGGGTCATCACCATAAACATCGTCACCAAGATCGGCGTTCACCATCGCAGCGATCATGCCTTGGGAAGGGCGGGTGACGGTATCGCTTCGCATATCCACCCGTGCCGGTGCATTACCGCGCGTCATTCCTGCATAATTCATTCTAAAATCTCCAAAACTTTAACGGTAAACATGCCTCAACCGCCGGAGGCAAGCTTGCAGTACTTAAATGCCCTCAGGCAACCAATTTATCCAGCGGCGAACCCTTTTAAATCAAAAGCAGAATCACCGAGTTGATCGGGGTCGGGCGACAATCCGCGCTCAAGACATTTTTTGCCGAGCATATAGCCCGCAGGATCACCAACCGCCTCAATCGCCTTCAACGCGTCGCCTTCAAAGCTCCACACCGAAAAACCGGGCTCACGCTTTCCGGGACGCCGAACATACCGCACCTTATCACCTGGCACCGGAACCAGTCCCGCCGATTGCAAACGTGCATGATATTGCTCTGACCAAAACCACGGCGCTTGCGGTGTCGGTGGGGCGTGTCCGTTAATCGCGGCAGCGGCGCGCTCGGCGCTATCGCTAGCATTATGCACCGATTCAATGCGCCCGCCCAAACCGCCGGCAAGATCATCGCGAAGATCATCGGCGATCAACGCCACATCCCCAATGGCGTAAATGTCTTTTGCATTGGTTTGCATTGATGCGTTCACCTGAATACCGTTGCCAATTTCAGCCCCCGCCAACCGGGCAACTTCCGTGCGGGGCAGAACACCGATACCAACAACCAGCATATCAGCAGCAAGGTGCGATCCATCAGCCATCACAACACCGGTAAATTTACCGTCATCACTGATAATGTCTTCAACGGCGCTGCCAACATGCAGCACCGCGCCAGATGATGAATGAAGGTCGGCAAAATGGGATGAAATAAGCGGGCTAGCAACCCGCGCTAACACCCGGTCCGCAGCCTCAATCACAGTGACTTTCTTGCCAAGCTTAATCAGACTTGCAGCGACCTCAAGGCCGATATATCCACCGCCAATAATGATTGCTGATTGCGCATCGGACAGACCAGCGCGCAATCGGCGGGCATCATCCGGGTCCCGCAGCACAAACACACCGTCAAGATGCGCCGCCAATTGGCGCGGGGCAGCCCCGGTTGCCAGAACCAGCTTGTCATAGGACAGTGCGCGACCATCATCCAGCGTTATACTGTGCGCTGGCGCATCAATTCCGGCCACGGTAACGCCGTCAATCAAGGTGACATTATTCGCGTCAAACCAGCCAGCGTCACGAAGCGCAAAGCGCGCATCATTATCGCTGTCTTCGGACTGCAAAAATGCCTTTGACAAGGGCGGGCGTTCCAGCGGCAGTCCGGGCTGGCTGTCGATCAGCGTCAATCCGCCGGCAAACCCGTTGCGGCGCATCGCATCGGCAAAACTGATCCCGGCATGGCTGGCCCCCACAACTATAATATTCATGAATTAACCTGCGTGCAGTCTGATGATGTTGTGAATTTGATTACCCTGTTTTGCATCACCTTGCAAATAACAGTATCCCTAATACGGATCTAGACAGATGCGCCCATATCACCGCGCCGGATCAATAGATCGGGAAGCTCGGTCAGGCGCGCAATGACATTTTCAACTTTTACATTTTCATGAGGTCGGAATTGGGGATCGTCGGCGATGCAAATGAAATCGGCAACCTTGCCATTAATGGCTACCCCGTAATCTGCCCCCGTATCGCCGATCATAAGCGTTTCTTCGGGGGTGCTGCCATGAGCATCCATACAATGGATTAAACCACGCGGTTCGGGCTTACCGCCAAAACCGCTATCGGCGCCAATGATAGGGTCAAAAATATGCTCAATGCCAAGTTCGATCAGGCTTTGCCGGGCGGACCCTTCGCTGTCATTCGTAAGCAGTGCGATCTTAAAACCGGCATCAAAAACGCGTTGCAACGGGGTGACTACATCGCCCTTGGCAACGGAATTTCCATGCGCCATTTCCAGCGCCAGCCTTTTCACCTCGCTGCGATATTCTACATCATCTTCAAGCTTGACCATGCCCTGCGGCAACAGCGCCTGCCAAACTTCACGAATGTCATGGAACGAGCCCATCGCAAAAATTCCCAACGGATCGATATAGCCCTCGGCTTCGTCAACACCGATTGCCGCCAGAAGATCAGCGCGCGAAACCGTTCCCTCAGTCCCCGCAGGAAGGCGCGTCAAGGTATATTCTGTAAGGGCCTGGACCACCGGAAACCAAGTGGCGATGAGGTCAAGGATGACACCATCCTTGTCAAAAACCAGTGATTTGATCATCGCGCAAATGCTCCACAGGAAATAAAGCCAATGAGAAACTGTCGCGCAAATTTACCGGCCTGCCAAGCGCTATTAGGTCGCATATTCAAGCCTCAATCTTGGCCCGCGACTGGCAGGATGGAAACATTCAACCAAATGGGCCTAAAATTCAACCGACTGAAATTCCTCGTCATCGATTCTGGCGAAGAGTTCGATTTCCTGGTCCTTTTTCAACCGCAATCTGTCACCCAGAATCGCCCGACGCTTTTTCAAGGTTATGATGATGCTGGCGCGTCCATAAATCCTATAAATCTCATCCAGCGAGCGCCTTGCCTGCTGCACTCCCATCGCATCCAGATATTCGCGTTTAATAGCTGCTGTAATCCGCTGCAACGTATCTGCCTTAACGCGCGCAACTTTGCCGAGGCAGCTTTTTTCCAGACGGTCAATCTGATCAGTCATATCTTGAAGTTCATTGTCATCCGGTGCCGGAATTGCGGCCTGAAAATTCAAATCTTCACCCTCGATAGGAACCATTTCCAGCCTTCTACCAGCACAAATTTCCTGCAACCGGTCCAGCACACTAGCAGACGCAACATTGAAGACCACGCGGCGATCAAGAGCGCCATTTGCTACAATTTCCAGATCGACAAAATCAGCCAAAACACGCATGCGGTTGTCGAGACGAAGGCGCTCACCAAACAACATATTGCGGTACTCTTCAACGGAGCCGACGTCACGTAGCTCCTTGATATGGTCGTTGAGCACATCCCCCATACGCTGGGCACACGCTGCCGAGTACGAATCTTCGGTTAAACCTTCTGCTAGATTTCCAAGAGACATGATATTTACTCTGATACTTCGAACTTGTTATTTTTAAACTGATCTCACCTGTTACATTCGGTAAAACAAAACCGGGCGGTAATGCAATACCGGCAATGTTGGGCGGAAATGCTGGGCGAAAATGCTGGTCGGAAATGCTGGACATCCCTGTCCCAACGACCAAGTCACCCAAAAGACTGCATTCATCTATCCTTAGGCCAACACTGAAGTAGGGATAACTTCCTAAAAAACAAAGGTTATCTTTTACGATTTTTTTACTTTTTGCAATTCCAAGACTGTCCAATAGTACGATTTGATTATATTTTAATACAACAAATGCCTAATTTAGGGCATTTTTTGATCATCATATCGCTATCACAGCCCCATTGAGGCAGCGTGTAGTGATAGAAATTCGGCTATCAACGAATCGGAAAAACACCCTCAAACGTCGGTTGATTATCTAATAATTGCTTTTTTTCGCTATTCCTTCCCCCGCGTAGTGTCGTTCAACGGCTAGACCTCCCCGCCAGAATGCAAAAACCCTGCCATACCAGATGAATCAGGCAGAACCATCATAAAACATTCTCATTCAACATAGATTAGACTGATCATATTTACTTGCCGGATTAATTTTTGGTATGATGGATAATGCGCCTCGTTGATCCACGCCATCTGTTGCAATTCCACGAAATCATCCGCACCGGTTCATTTACCCGCGCGGCAGCGGGACTTGGTATAACGCAGCCGGCACTGACGCGGAACATGAAATTGATGGAAGGTCGGCTAGGCTTTGAGCTGATAGTCCGCTCGCGGCAGGGGATTGTTCCAACCACGCTTGGTCTTCGCATTCTTGAAGAGGCGAATGCCGTTGTGTTGGCCGAACGCCGGATCAGTGCGCTGACCAATAATCTGAAACGCGGCTATGGGACTGAGTTGAAAATTGGGTGCACCCCGACAATGAGCTTTCACGCTTTGCCCCAACCGGTGGCCGAATTTGCCCGCGATAACCAAGGAATTCGCCTCGATATACGCCAAGGGCATAAAGGCCTTCTTAGTGACTGGCTTCGCTCTAGAGCGGTTGATTTGGTGTTGGGGCCGCCGTCGATTGCCGATGGTCTGCCCGGAACGAATATTGCGCCGATATTTGAAAGCCCGGTTGTCATTCTAGCATCACGGAACCATCCCCTTGCCGGGCGGGCGCGGATCACCACCAGCGATCTGGAAAATGCACGCTGGGCTCTGCACCAACCGGGTACCAGCATTCGTGAAGCTACGGATATTCTGCTTCGCCAGATTGGCGTGTCCGATACGGTGCAAGCAAATGAACTGCCGTCAAGCATGATCTTATCATTGCTGCGCATGGGGGATCATCTGGCGGTCATGCCGCGTTATGTGACGACGGGGGTTGGCGCAGGGCTGGTGGGTGATCTGACGCAGATTGCCGTCGACACTCCGCCGGTACAGCTTGCGCATGCCGCCATCTGGTCTGAAAATGGGGCTGGTAGCACCAAAGAGATTACCATGTTTGTTGACCATCTGCGTGGTGCGCTGGCCAGCCTGAACGCCCTCTAGATCCCTTATTTCGGACCAAAAAAGGGAAACACCAAGCCCTGACATTCCCCTTTTTTGCATATTCAGAGATTTACCCAGATTTACGGCCGATGGTTCCTGAAACTTCAGCGCCCAGTTCAATGACCAGCGAGTTGCTTTTCAAGTCGCCATCGATAATGGCTGTTGGTCCAATTTGCAACTCTTCGGTCAAAAGCTTACCATTAAAATTACCTGAAATTTCAACCCGGTTAGCGTTGATTTGTCCGTTGAACACGCCGGTTGTATCGAGAATGACCTCGATCGCGTTAAGTTCACCTGTAAAGTGCCCTGCAATCAGAACTGGAGCTTCACCGGCGTCCAGCTTGCCTTCCATGACCATGCCTTCGATGATCGTCGTTGCTGTACTCATGACTTATGATCCTCACTTATGATCTGCGCCGTGGCAGATCCAAAAAACTCTTAAAAAAGGGACGGGCATTAGGCTTCTTGCTCACCTTCGGCCGGGGCTTCTTCGCTGGCTTCTTCGGCCGCGGGCTCATCGTTGGATTCCTGCCAGTTGTGAACAACACGGCAGTTCAGCGCGGCGCCGCGGTCCATCTGCAAACTCTGATAGTGGATTTCGCCGGCAATCTGTGCAGTTTCGGTGGCCCAGATACTGCCAGCCTGCATTATCCCGTCATAATTGCCGCCGATCACAACAAGGTCGCAGTTAACTTGGCCGCTGAATTTGCCGGATGACCCAATTGACAGCTTTTCGGCGGTGAGATCGGCCTCAACCGTACCTTCGATTTCAATCGACTTTACATTTGAGATCGAGCCAACAAATTTGGCATCCGATCCGATCATTGCTCTACTTCTATCCATCATTTTATCTCCCGTGTACGTGGTGCTGAACGCGTTACGCAAAAGTCATAACAGTGTTAAAAAAGAAAATTGCCAATAGCGGGGCTAGCGACGGCGCTTGCGAAAGCGGGCATTTACAATCGCGCCTTCCTCAACCTCGATACCGCTTGTTTTGAGGATGCCATCGAAATTGCCGGTACTCTTAATGCGCAGAATCCCTGAACTGACTTCGCCGGAAACCACTCCGGCAATAACGGTTTCCTCGGCGTTGATATTGCCTGTCAGCTTGGCCTGATCCTCTACGAAAAGGTGTCTACATTGAATTTCACCTTCGACACCACCGGCCAAAATAATGTCCCCAGAGGAAACAACAGTGCCGGTGATTCGCATATCCTCATCAATTAATGAGGCGACACTTTCACCGCCCTCATTCTTCTTATCACGTTCGAACATAGCATCCTCCTGTATTCACTCTATAAAATTTTCAAGTGAAAAAAATTAAACGGTTCCCTACTAGAAAGGTAACAAATTTGGCATAAAGTCGTTAACGGTTTTGTAAGGTTCCGTTGTTTTTCGATGCCTCGCTCTAGTAAACGACATGATGATCAATATTTTAACTTAAACCGAGATTTAGATTATGGCTGAAGATGTAATTGATATCCGGAAGCGAATTGAAGAGATCAGAAACGAGGTTTCATCCGCGATGAACACGCGTGAGGAGACGGTGATTGAATCCCGTCCCGCAGGCGAAATTGCGGAATTTTCAGTAGCTGGAATCACCTCTGCCGCTCCTTCGCGCAGCGCCGATCATGCTGTAGCGGTGAACCCTGAATTGCTTCCCAATGCAAAAACTGCGCTGGATAGTGCGATGGCAATGCCCTCGTTCCAACTTAACGTTCGCAACCAAAACACGAACAAAACATTGCTTATCCTTGTATCCGCTCAGGTACTTACCAATATCTGTCTGATAGCCATATTCTGGTACAAGCTCGGGTTATAGATGACCACTATTCTGAAACATCTATTGTTACGCATAACGCCGCCAATGCTGCGAAGCAATAGTCCTGATCGCCCTATGGTAGTAAGTCGGGGGCACTGGTGGCTTCAGGAAACACGGTTCCTGTTTCTGACCCGTAAGGGTCCCATAGAAATTATCGTCAAGCCAAGCATGATTGTCGGCGTGGCTTTTGTTGGTCTGGTAGGAAGTGCCGTTATCGCCACAGCCACCCTTTTCGTCGGATTTAAATCTGTCGAAGCGGTCCGCAATGAATCGATCACGCCGGCTCAGGCCAGCGCGCCAATCGACATTTTGCCGATGGCCGGGGATCCGATCCCGCCAATGACCGCAGCACCGACAATCACCGCCAAGGCCAGCATTCCTAGTGCCAAAGAAGGTGCCAAAGAAGATCAAGGTGTAACGCCAGAGATTATTCAACCTAAAGAGTTAGGAACCGCTGAAAAATCCGGTACGTTTGAGCTGGTGATATCCGATGAAATCAGAGCTGCAGTGATCGGCAAACCCGCCAAAACCAAGATGTCCGATGGTGCCGCAATTTTAGCTGACGATACAACGCCCGGGGTTATTACCCAAGATAAAGGCGCCAGCACTAGCGATATTCCTGCGGTGGACGCGCCGCCTATTCAGCTTGCCGCTGTTACTGCACCGTCATTTCGCTGGCCGCCATCGCTGGCCGCAACCGATGCAGCACCGCTGGTTCCAATACCCACGCACCGCAACGCCGCTATCGCCAGCATTGCTACTGCAGAAAACTTAGCCGAACCTGACATGATGGTGCCGATACCGGCAATCCCCGCAGAGGCTAAAACCAATGAGGACAGGACCAATGAGGATGAGCCCGAAGAAGAAAAGGGTCTGATCGGCGCAAAATCCTTGCCCGGTGACAGCTTCATGACACGGCTGGCTAAGCGGCTTGGCGGCCCATCCGGGCTGAATATGTTGCAAAAGAATGGCCTGATTGAGAAGGCGGCCTTGACCTCTCCTCCCACGCGGCCCGGCCTACAGAACAGAGACCAAGACACTTCGTCAAACAGGGGTGGTGGGGACATGGTGCCCTTTCATCTGAATTCAGATCGCCCAATCCTGACTTCGGCAGGACGCCAACGAAAGCTTCTTTATTCAATGGCACGCGAAGTCCGTAACATCCGCAACAGCCTGACCAGCCTAGGACTCAATGTTGCGCAGATGACAATTTCTGATGCGCTGCAAAGTAAAATTGAGAATGAAGATTTTGCCGGTTTGGCAATGGCAGTCGAAGAGCACCGTTCAATGTTGCGCAAAGTGCCGCTGAAGCCGCCGATGTTGTATTTCTACATTTCCAGCGAATATGGAATGCGAACGCATCCGGTTCTAAAGAAAAAACGCTACCATCACGGCATAGATTTGGCCGGAACCTGGCAGGAAACCGTGCATGCAACCGCGCCCGGCACCGTTATTTACGCGGACCGCAAGGGATCATTCGGCAATGTCGTGCAAATCCGGCACGCCTATGGGGTGATCACCACCTATGCTCATCTTTCCAAGATAACCGTGCGCGAAGGTACCGATGTAACCGTGGGAACCGTAGTTGGAAGAATGGGACGCACTGGCCGTGTCGATGGTGCGCACCTGCATTACGAAATTCGTGTCGGGGATAAATCTCTGAACCCGCGTGATTTCTTTGCTATCGGCCACCGAATCGGTGTCGGTGGAGAGCTGGTGCGTGCCGGTGACTAAGTTGGCAAGATGTCCGTCACGACAATTTGACCCACAAGAAACGATTATTCGATAAATCCGGTGCCCTTGCCTAAAAACTTGGCGCGCCGTGTCGTTATTATAGATGACGAAGTCCGTTTTGCACCCGCAACCCCAATCGAGGATCATCATGACCCGCAACAGCCTTATGCGATCTACGATGACAGCCGCCCTGTTATCAGGGCTGGTAGGGTGCAATATGTATGTCGTGGATTTTGAGAAAAGGCTGCCAAACGGAACCGTGTTGGCGCCAAAGGCAGATGTGGCGACGGCCACGCCAGCAACGCCTATGACACCAGTAGCGTCCATTTCCGCGCCAGCCGCACCCGATCCCTTAGAAGACCCGGCTCCCTTAGAAGACTCGGCTCCCTTAGAATCCAACCTTCCCCTAGAAGGACCTGTTCCCCTAGAAGGAAGTGAGAATATTGTCTTCATGGACAGCACCACAGCGCAACTGCAAGGGTGCCGGGTGATTACAAATATCCGCCTCTCCTACAGGGGTACGTTTGATGACGGGATGGTTATGCTTCGCAATTCTGCCGTTCAGATTAATGCGAACCGGATGATTCCGTTGCAGTTCTTTGAAAGCGGGGGTCCCACCAGCACGCATTATTTTAGTGCCAAGATGGTGCGGTGCCCTATTGATAAAAAAGATGATGATGAGGTTGAAAATGGGTGAGGTTATTTATCTTGCAAACGCCATACGCGGCCAGAAACCTCTTGTGGATTATCCAGCGTTAACGCGCTCGGAAATAGACCGGCTAGAGGGCATCCGCGACAATGTTGAGGCGTTATTGACCATGGTATCGGAAATTCGCCGTGACCCCGAGGCAGTTACATATGCGTCTGCACGATATGGGCTGATGCGGATGTATTACCTGCATGGGCGCGCTGCCACTATGGCATTTGCCGAACGCTGCATTGAAACTGCTGAGATTGGCGAAGATTTGTCAAACGTCTGACCGCAACCGGATTATTGTGCCCATTCTGGCACCCCCCTTTGCGGCAAGCGATCAGCACCCCTAAAATTCAAAACAACATTGACAGGCTTTTACTCTTGTCTTCATCATTGCGGACGCTGTGCCTGTTAAACGAACAGCACCCGCATCGAACCGAGCTAACCTGACACGCAGCGCGCTATGGCTGTCGGTTTCATTGTTTTGAGGTCATCAATGCCTAAGCTATGGTTAACCAAGAAGCGAACACTGGAAATCCTAAACCGGTCTAGCGAGGGCGACCGCATCAGCCGGGTTTGTGACCGGTTTCTATCCACATTGATCCTGCTGAACCTTTTGGCGGTTTCGCTGGAATCGATAGACACGCTTGGTGCTGCCTATCACCAGTGGTTTTTTACCTTTGAAATTTTCTCGGTAACCATTTTCGGAGTGGAGTATCTGCTGCGGATATGGTCGATGGCAGCGAACGAATCCAGCCGCTTCAAAACCTCAACTGGCCGCCGGTTTGGCTATATCTTCAGCTATACAGGGCTGATCGATTTGATCGCCATTTTGCCAAGCTTACTGCCGTTAGTACTTGGTCAGGTTGACCTTCGTTGGCTCCGTGTGTTGCGCCTTGTTCGGCTTTTGAAAATCTCACATTACTCGTCGGCGCTCGAAGATTTGATCACTGCCGTCCGGTCTGAAAAGAACGCATTTGGTGCAGCCCTATATCTCTTTTTCATTGCGCTATTCGTCTCCAGCTCGCTGATGTATGTCGTTGAGCATCAGGCCCAGCCGGAAAATTTCTCATCTATTCCGGCGACCATGTGGTGGTCGCTGATTACGCTGACGACGGTTGGATATGGTGATGTTTCGCCATTGACCGCTGTTGGTAAATTGGTTGGGGCGATGACCGCGATCATGGGCGTTTGTGTTGTAGCACTGCTGACTGGTATTGTGGCGACGGCGTTTTCCAACCAGATTTCGCGGCGGCACGATATTTTTGAAGCTGAAATTGTCTCTGCGCTAAGCGACGGCGTCATTTCGCGCGACGAGATGGAGCAGATTTCCAAAATGCAGGAAGAGCTTGGGATGTCGGATGAACATGCAAAGGCCATTATTGAGCTGCTTCGTGACCGGCATGCACAAAAATAAATCACGCAAAACTAGCCTTACTCCCTAACATTTTCTGCAGTGCGTCGTCTTCGGCTATAGGAGGCACAGCATGAACGACGCGCTGATGTCGCTGATTGACTGGCACGCTCATCCGCGGCGCGTCATAGCATCTGGCGGCAAAATCATCACACCCGGAGATCCGGTGGACACGTTATTACTGCTCGAACGCGGTACCGCTCGGTCCAGCGATGATACTTCGTGCGCCAAGGGTGAGATTCTGCTGCTTTGCGAAGCGCTCGCGCTCAGCCAATATCAAACTGCCATAACCGCAATCGACGAATGCCATCTGATCAGTTTTGAGCAGACAGTACTGCGCCGCATGCTGGTCAAAGGCGGCGAGATGGTTTGGCCTCTATCCCGGTCAATCGCGGCCGAAGTAACCAAACGACGCCTAGCAAGTTGATCCAGAAATGAAGCTACTGGCACCGATCATCCTTTTTCATGGCGAAGCCCTTTTCCGCGCGGGACAGCCTGCCTCACAGTTCTATCTTGTCCGGCATGGTAGGATCATCGTGCTGGATCAGGATGGCAAAATCCCGCAGCGTAATTTTGAGGTGAATGAGTTGTTTGGGGTTCCAGAAGTGTTGGCCAGCGGAAATTGGTCACTTACCGCGATCGCTGATGGACCGACCAACATTCAACCCTTCCCTGCACAAACGCTTTTCCAATCGCTGGCAGAAATGCCGGATTCGCATAGTGATTTCCTGCGAGGCATCGCCGCAATGGCATGAATCCTGCAAACCCTCTTGGGTAATTCCCAAAGGAGAAAACTATGCAGGACAAACTGGAAAGCGTTGAAGGCCATCACTTTGATGAGGGCGTTATCTTTGCAAATTTGGAAGAGGATTCCATTGCTGCCACAGCTAACATTCCTGTTGCTGGCATACAGATTGTGCATTTTGATGATTTTAACGAGCCGGTCCGGACAGTCACTGTTCCGTTGAGCGCCTATTTGTAAATCTATATTTATAAAATCTGATTCACAAAACCATATCAGAAACGCGTTCATCCGAGGTGAGCGCGTTTAACAGATTTGAATAATCCGCTTCAAAACGCTACCGCTGAAATTTGATCACAGTGTCCAACGCAAAAATCCAGCCAGTGACCCTGATTGGATCCGCCGACTGGATTCTTGGGAGGCAGAGAGCTACAACGAAAGCGGCAGCCCCGTGCACCCCTGAAAAAGACCAGCTAGATTAGCAAGCCATTTCCAGACGTGCACGGCGACGACGCTCTGAGGAAGAGGGAATTTTCAGCATGTCGCGATATTTGGCGACAGTCCGACGCGCCAGTCTGACACCATTGTCCGAGACCATGCTGGCAATTGCATCATCACTGTAAGGCTTGCCGGCGGGCTCACTCGCAATAATCGACTGGATCATATTGCGAACCGCAGCAGCGGCTTTGCTGTCACCTTCATCTGTGGACAGCGAAACACTAAACAGCGATTTCAAAGAAAAACAGCCCTTTGGTGTGGACAAAAGCAGTCCGCTCGTCACCCGGCTGACGGTGCTTTCATGCATCCCAACAGCCTCGGCAACATCTTTTAGGGCAAGCGGTTTCAGCGCCGACAAACCATCGGTCAGAAAGTCAGCCTGACGGCGGATAATCTCTCCGGCGATTTTCAACGTTGTACTGTTACGCTGATCAAGCGCACGGCGGAGCCAGCGAGCCGAGCCAAGGGCATCAGTAGCAAATTGATTTGTTGCCTCGCCTGACTTCCCGCGATCAGCCTTACTGACGGCGGCGGCGTATTCTTCATTGATCACAAGCGCAGGCAGCGTTGACCGGTTCAGATCAACAACCCATCCGTCAGGGCTCGGCGTTACGATCACATCGGGTGCATTCACACGAAGCGGCGTTGACTCATACGCCTCGCCCGGCTTTGGATTCATCTCGCGGATTAGCTTAAAGGCCTTGGCAACATCTTCGCTCGAACCGCCAGCACGGCGCGCCAACTGGGCAATATCGCCATTCGCCAGCATCTCAAGATTGCTCAGAACGGTTTCCATAACATTGTCCAGAACACCGCGTTCACGCGCTTGAATATGGAGGCATTCGGCAAGATCGCGGGCAAAAACACCTTCGGGTTCCAGTTTTTGAACGATTTCCAAAACCTCTTCAACATCGGCTTCATCGCATCCACAAACGGCGGCGACTTCACTAAGCTCACGGCCGAGCCAGCCACTAGGCTCAAGCGCTTCGGCCAGCGCATAGGCAATAACCCGCTGGGACGCGTCAAAAATAGATAAATCAATTTGGCGGATAACACATTCAATCAGGCTTTCAGGCCCCTGTTCAGCAAGGTTGGCAAGGCTATCCCAATCGAGATCGCCGCCACTGCCGCGCTGGGCCGCACCGAAATCAACGCCCTGCGAGCCGAAACGATTTTCCAGATCAGAATGCGCTGTCGGATCATCAGAAAGAGCGCCGCCCGACGCCATGCCAACATCAAGGTCGGTTGATGATGTCTCAGTTGCCCTAACTGTTTCGGGTGCTGCGCTATCGGGTCCAGCGGTATCAGAACCATTGATATCAGGAGAGCCATTCACATTTCCAGTATCACTCTGGCGAGGCCCAAGGTCAGCTGCAGCGGTGTGCGTCTCGCCTCCCTCAACTTCCATGAACGGGTTTTCCATGGCTTGGTCCTGAAGAAAACGGGAGATATCCAAATTTGTCATCTGCAACAGCTTAATCGCCTGTTGTAACTGCGGTGTCATTACAAGCGACTGCTTTTGCTTGATCTGAAGTGATGGCATCATTTGCATAACGAACTCCTACATTAGGCGTTGGGTAATGGGCGTTGTGTACTGGGCGTTGTGTGAAAGCATCATGCGTAACCCTGCACTCCAAATCAAAATATCTATTTGACAGCGACTATTGTCAGAATTCAGACAAAATTAATAAAAGTTAACAATTAGTTAATGAAATGGAAGCGATAAGGTTTTTCTACCCTGTCAATAATCAGACGCAAATTTTCGGTTGACGCAGTATTTTTGGCATGGATTTTGAAACAGCGCGGAGCGCTTGCAACCCGCCTGTTAGATATGCCCATGACTCAATATTGAGGACTTCTTTTATGGGGTGCCTAGCTTATATGAGGAGCGGAGCCTATATGGGGAGCGGGGCTTATATAGCGTGATTGCCCGATCAATTCGTCGGGGCGCACCACATTCATCACAAGACATGACCTAGCAAATTAGGGTAAGGTATTCCGATGATTTCACTTTTTCGAAACAGTCCCCAGCGCGGTAGCGTTTGCCATAGATGCAGGTTCATCAGATATTTCTTACTGGTGGCGCTTGGTATCGGCATTTTCGCGTTAGTTGGCGAAAACAAGGCGCATTACCTGCTGGAGCTTACGCCAGCACGCGCTGTAACCGGCATTTTCGCGATCGGGATCATTGGATTCTTTGTAAAGCTGGTGATCTGGCGGCTGGAAATCGCGGGCAAGAATAAGGCGCATCAGGATAAAACTATACCTAGTAAGGCACCCTCCCCCGGTAGTGCACCCTAGCGGGTATGCAGGCTATTTCGAGCGATGACGGTCCCGGACAAACCGCACCGCCAGCGGCTGCGTCGGAAAATACCGTCCATAGGTCCATCCATTGAAAAAATTGACTGAGAAATAATGGCGTGTCGCCATTCCGTTCACCTCACCGGTCCAGTAAGGCTCACCAGCCGTTGCCGGAAAATATTCGGCATCAATCATCGGCTGGGTGCAGTCCTCACAGATAAGCGCTTCTAGTTCTTCGAGTGTCGGAAGACGCCAACCTTCACCAAGCTGCTCATTCGCCTGAGTAATTGCTTGCTCAATTTCTTCATGATTTAACAGAATGATCTCACCAACACAGGTGGTCCCGTTCCATATTTGCCCGACCGAGCAGCGCAACCATTCAACGCCAAACCGCAGGTCAACAACCAGATGATCGCGCGCGATATAATTCCCCGCCACAGCCGATGTCCCCGTCGTAATAACCGAGATCATCATTGCCATTGCCGTCAAAAACGCTCTGCCCTTCATTATAAAATCCTTCAACAAGACTGTTTCAGTATACATAACCATCCAGTCCTAGGAAAGAGCTGCCCTTACGATTGCCATCCCCGGATCATTCCCCCATCATTCACCTTCGCCAAATAATATGTACCTTTTCGATGAAACATCACTCCGTCTATCGCCAACGACATTTCAATTTGATACTTTAGTAAACTCTAATGATTTGAAGCAAATGCAATAGCAAAGTTAGAGTTGGTACAGAACTTGCTAGTTCACCCTCTGCGAGATTACAAAAAAGGACACGAACATCATGGATATAGCGTCACTTCTTGGCATGCTAGGGGCGATCGGCATGATTTTGGGATCAATGATTGCTGGCGGAGGAATCGGCCCTTTCATCGAGACATCATCAATCCTGATCGTATTTGGTGGCACATTTTTTGCCGTTATGTATTCAGTACCCTTGCCGGTGTTTTTAGGCAGTTTTGGCGTGATGGCAAAGGCCTTTCTACCACCGATCAAAAAACAGGATGAGATGATCTTGCGCATGGTTGAACTCGCCGGCTTGGCGCGTAAAGACGGCATGATGGCCTTGGAAGGTCAGGATGTCCCTGACAAGTTCTTTGAGAAAGGCATGCAAATGCTGGTCGATGGCGCGGATGAGAGCAAGTTAACCGCCCAACTCACTCAGGAAATTGCCGCGATGAAAAAACGTCATGAGGCCAATCAGGGCGTTATTAAGGCGTGGATTGATCTGGCCCCGGCTATGGGAATGATTGGTACGCTGATCGGTCTCGTTCAGATGCTTGGCAACATGGCCGACCCAAAGGCGATTGGCCCGGCCATGGCTATTGCGCTTTTGACGACATTGTATGGTGCGTTTATCGCCAACATCCTGTTCTCGCCAATGTTGATTAAGCTTGAAGGCTATACGTCTTACGAAATCATTTACCGTGAAATGGTGGTTGAGGGCCTGCGTAATATTGCCAGAGGCGAGTCACCACGCAACATTCAAGACCAACTTGTTTCCAACCTGCATCCAAAGCTACAGGAAAAGATGGCCGAGGTCTGATCTTAGACAAGCCTGAGCAGGTAGCAATTTGCTGGAGATGGAATGATGAGTGAAGCTGTAGAAGAAGATGAAGTAGTCGTCGAGGAAAAGAAGGAAGAAGAATGCCCCAAATGCCCCCCCGTCGGGGCGCCACCTTGGATGGCAACCTTTGCTGATATGGCAACGCTGCTAATGGCCTTCTTCGTTCTGATCTTGTCCTTTGCCGAATTTAATGTTCCGAAGTTCAAACAGATTTCAGGATCATTGAAGAACGCGTTTGGTGTTCAGCGGATCGTCCCCATTGTTGAGCAACCCAAAGGCACGACTATTCTATCCCTGAATTTCAGCCCGTCACCCGACCCGTCAATCACTCAAGATATGACGCAGCAAACGACAAACATCACCCAGCCCGATCTGGAAGTTAAACAAAAGGATAAGGATCAGGACAGCGGTGAGCAAGACGCGGCCGATGATGTTGTCAAAGCATTGGAAGATGCTATTGCCCGGGGCGATGTCGAAGTTGAAGTTCTTGGCGCGAATGTTGTGGTTAACTTTACCCCGAGCGAAGCTCCTGACAAGGAACTGCCAAATCTGCTGCAACAAACGCTGGATGCCATAGAAAAGGCAAAAGAGGCAGCAAAAAAATCTGATCAGGAAGTTTTGTTTGGTGGTCTGGAACAAACGCTGACCCAGCTTGCTGCAGCCGCCACGTCGGCGATCGCTGCGAATGAAGCCGCTGCTGCCGAAGCACAAGGGAAGGCTGAGGAGCAGGAAGAATCGAACAAAAAGGCCGAGATTGCCGAGGACGAGCTGAAAGTTGCGCTGCGCCAGGAAATCGGTCAGGGCCTTGTTGCGGTCGAACGCGAAGAGGATAAAGTGATCATCACGGTCGGGTCTGGCGGTGCGTTTCGCTCTGGTTCGGCTGAGCTGACAGCATCAGCGCGTGAGCTGATGGCAGAAATTGCCGGCGTCAACGAAGCTGGTTCCGGCACGATTACCGTATCCGGCCACACCGACAATGTGCCGCTGATCTTTGGCTCGCAGTTCCGCGATAACTGGGATTTAGCTGCGGCACGCTCGGCAAGTGTGGTGCAAGCGCTGGAAGATACCGGCAAGGTGCCAGCGGGCCGGATGCAGGCTGTCAGCTTTGGCGAGTCGAAACCGGTTGAGAGTAATGATACCGCAGATGGCAGATCAACCAACCGCCGTATCGAGATCGAGATCAATTATTGATCCTGAAGCGAAATATTCAGAACGCTAGATCCAGTTAAGCTGGTGGCCCTTATTAAGAATCCAAAAAACAAAGCCCCGCAGTTATTTCATAGCTGCGGGGCTTTAAGCATCACAGCAGCCCAGCAAACCCCAACGCCAACCCAAGACCCGAGCAACTGGTCAGCACGGTAATCATCCCCACCCTAAAAACAGAAATTGCCAGCAACGCGGCAATCATGATGGCACTCGCCAACGGATCAAAGCTATCCAGAACTGGCAACTGCACCGCTATCACGCCTCCCATCCCCTCACCTAGCTCGGCAAACATCACGCGCAGTCCAAACCAGACCGCCAAATTGAGAACAACACCAACAACCGCAGCTGTTATTCCGGTCAACGCCCGCGCCAGCACCCGGTTCCCACGCAGCGCCTCAACATAAGGAGCGCCTAGAAATATCCATAAAAAACAGGGCGCAAACGTCACCCAAGTTGTTGCCAACGCCCCAAGACTACCGGCCAGCAACGGGTCAAGCATTCCGGGCGCACGATACGCACCAACGAAACCAACAAACTGCGTGACCATAATCAGCGGTCCGGGTGTTGTTTCAGCCATACCAAGACCATCGAGCATTTCCCCCGCAGTCAGCCAGCCATAATGCCCGACAGTTTGCTGTGCCATATAAGCAAGCACTGCATAAGCACCACCAAATGTGACAACCGCCACCTGACTGAAAAACAGCCCTTGCTGGGTAAAAATGTGACCCGCGCCAAACACACCATATAACAGCCATACCGGCCCAAGCCACAGCGTCCCACAGACAAGAATGACGCGAAGACTAGTCAGGCGCTGCGGGCGCTTACCCGACGCAGCCATGCTATCAATAGCGCGTTCATTCTGATTTTCAGACACCGGTTGATCATCATTTTCATCGGCGGATGATCTCAAAAATCCGGCAAGCGCCGCGCCAAGAATGATCAACGGAAAGGGTACGGCAAAAACAAAACTTGCCAAAAAGGATGCCGCCATAATGCCTACCAGCAGGCGGCGTTGCAGAATTTTGCGAGACAGCCGCCAGACAGCAGTGACGACAATCGCGAGAACCGCCGCTTTAATACCAAAAAAAAGCGAAGTGACCGCCATTTCCTGCTGATATGTGACGTAAATTATGCTGAAAGCAAGCATCGCCGCCGCACCCGGAACAACAAACAGAACGCCGGCGATAATCCCACCGCGAACCCGGTGCAACAACCACCCAAGATAGATTGTAAGTTGCTGTGCTTCGGGGCCGGGAAGCAACATGCAGAAATTCAGTGCATGCAGAAATCGCCGCTCACTGATCCATTTCAGCTCATCAACAAGAATCCGGTGCATGACAGCGATCTGACCGGCCGGCCCGCCAAAACTTAGCAAGCTGATTTTTAACCAGACAAAAATGGCCTTCGACAAGGAAATCGGGACATGTCTGTCTTGCTGCACCGCTGCTGCTCCCATTCGGATAAAATCGGCCTCGCAGTATGACGCAGACTTAACCGAAATGACAGAACGCACATTTACCAATGCATATAAGAAGGCCGGGCCGCAAATGATGCAACCGCCTCCTAAGTTCCCAGAACAAAATTAAGGATTTTTGGCTTCTTTATTGCGTCTACGACGACGCTTTTTGGGCGCTTCATCGGATGCAGGTGGGCCAACGAGATCAGGAGAGAACACGCATTTCTCGTCAATTTTACGACATAGTTTTTGCGTTTCCAGCTCAGACTTGGCCGCCACAACCATCCACATATGCTGACCCCGCATCAGACCAAAACTGCGCCGCAGCACCAGATGGGCCCGTTTGAAATAAAACGCCAAAAGAACATGCGCTATAACAAAAAGCACCCAATGCACCGATAGCGTCGCGCCATAGATCATGAATGTGGCAATCATCGCCTCCCACAAACGGTTCTGCAAAAGCCAGGCCATCGGGAAAATATATGACATTGATGAAAGTCGGGTATCGATCACGCTGCATTTGCGGTGCATATCGCGCAACACTTCAAACATGATGTAGTTTTCAATCGGCTCAATCGTGGAACCCTTAAAATCGGCAGCCACCTTTTCCGACAGATCAGATTTCGCATGTACCAGAGTACATCCAAGCGGGCCGCGAGCGATAACATTAAAGATAACACCATTACGCCAGATCGACAGCAAAACACCGGTTTCAGGATCGCATTCAAACATGATGTCCAGAAACGTATCAATGTCGCCATGAAACGGCTTTCCGGAAATGGCGATAATCACATCATCGACCTGTAGGCGAAGCGACTTTCCGCGTGAAATTGACCGCAGATCCTTAATCTTCACAAAGGTATTGGTCCCTGCCGCCTGACTTGGCCCAGAAGCATCTTTAGCCTGCCCGCTATCGTCAGAGCCTGTATCGCTGTCGACACCATCTGAGGCATTGGCCGTATCACTATCTGCATCAAAGCTAGCCACCATCGGTCCCGCCGTATCGCCGGCCATCACCGACGGAAGTCCTGCGGCAGATGCCTGCTGGCCATTTTCTGACAGTACCGATTGTTGCATTTAGACGTCCTCAGCGGACCACATCAGGGATAGCTGACGCGGTTATCCTTTTCGTTAAACAGGCGTGCAATTTCAGTATTTTGGGACGAAAGCTCACCAAGCATTTTTACGATATTCTTCTGGTTCGCTATAAGGCGGTCCATATTTTTTGTTTCCGAGATTGATTTTGCCATCTTCTCCATCGCCTTGGCGTTGGTTGCAGTCATTCCTTCAAGCTCTTTCACCATACGGTTGGTCTGCCCGCCAAGCTCATTGGCAATACCGCTGGTAATGGATGAAGCCATCTGCGCATTGTTTTCAGCAATCATGCTCGATGTTGACTGCATCCCGGCCATCGTGGTCTCGTTGGAACGCGAAATCACATCGCGAAGTCCGACCAGCTCATTGATCAGCGTTTCATTTTGATCAACCAGCGTTGCCTGCGTTTGCAGTGCCTGCTTCATCTTAACAAGCGAGTCATTTACGCCCTCAACATTCTCAGCAAACACCACCAAAGCCTCACGACTGGTTGTGGTCATAGTGTTCAGTTCTGACATCGTCTTAAAATAAATAAGACTAGCAAACAGCAGGGCAACCACCGCCGCTCCCAATGAACTGGCGAAAATGATAATTGAATAACGATGAACGCTTTTCACGGATGCCTCCAGCTTTTTATGGTCTCGCTTGGTCTTGTTATATTCAGACGTTACGTCGGTTGCTGCATCAGCAGCATCAAGCGCAATCTTGATGCTTTCCTGCACCGCATTGTACTCGGTGGTCATGCCAGTCTCCCGTTTGATCCGGTTGGTCGCGACCGCGTTGCGGGTCTTTGACTTCGCTCGTAATAAGCACAATTCGTGCCAGTTTCCCTAAACACGGTGCGCGAAGGGACCGAAGGCCCCTTAAAACCAAAACGTCGACATCCATAAGGGTGCGACACCTGATGGGTGATGTAATGATGTTTGCACTCAAAACAATTTACTGGTTCATTTTTCATCGCTACCACCTCGCACTTTCCTGACCAAATCAGCGATTAAGAACCTGGCCCCACCAAAAATACACATTGCGCCTGCCAGCCACAGCACCAGAAAATGCAAGGCTGGCTGCCCTTCATCACGCGCCAGCGCGCCTTCGAGAACAAAGAATACACCAACACCATAAAAACAGACCGTGCTAATCATTTCGCCTAGGCTGCGATGTTTACGTCTTGCTACCATCAAGCTGCCTCCGATTCACGATTACCAAACTCATCAAACTGCAATTCAGGCGGCAAAGTAAATTCTGGCATTTCCAGATTTTCACCACCATCAATGCGAAATACATAGGCAAGAATAACGGCCACTGCATTATACAGACCTTCGGTGATTTCGCCGCCAATTTCACTGGTGTAATATAACGCACGCGCGAGTGTAGGAATACGCAAAGTGCGAACATTAGCTTCGGCGGCACGCTCAATTATCTGCTGCGCCAACGTACCGCGACCCATGGCAAGGACAATTGGCGCTCCGGTCTGACCTGACGAATATTTCAGCGCGATGGCAAAATGCGTTGGGTTGGTGATCACCGTGGTCGCATCACTGACATTATCCAGCGCATCACGTTGCTGCGAATATTCGCGCGACATCTGCATCTGCATACGGCGAATCTTACTTTTTACCTCGGGACTACCTTCGGACTGTTTATGCTCGTCTTTAACTTCCTTTAACGTCATTTTCATCGATTCTGTGTGCGTATGTTTTTGCCAGAAATAATCAATCGCCGCGATAATCAAAAGGGCAATCAACAGCGTCCCAATCAACAGCGGGAACACTTCGCTCATCTTGCCCAAAGCTTGATGCAGTGAGCTGTTCGACAGATGCAAAATTGAACCAAGTTCGCGATAGATAATAAAGGCTGAAATACCGAAAAGCAGTACTACTTTCAAAATAGATTTGAATAGATTGACCAGACTTTTGGCCGAGAACATGCGCTTCATCCCGGCAAGCGGGTTGATCTTGGATGGCTTGAAAACCATGGCCTTTGGAGCAAAATTCAACCCGCCAACACCAGCCTGCGTCAGGAGGATGACAATGATCATCGGCACACCAATGATCAAGGTCGCCCAGATTATAAGCGAAAATGCATAATGCACCTTGGCCAAACCCAACGTGTCCAGATTGAAAGATGAATCAATGACGAACAGCTGGCCCCAGGCTGTCAATGCATCGTTAGACACGAAGCCGACCGACATCATCATCACCAGTCCCATCGCCAGCGTGGTGAAAATTGGCACTTCGACTGAGGTTAATATCTGACCTTCTTGACGCGCTTTTTCTAGTTTGCGGTCGGTGGGTTCTTCGGTCTTTTCCTGACCATCTTCATTTTCTTTAGCCATAAGCCAACCCCGTCAAAAGCCCCTGCATTGCGAAGAGTGCATTGTCAATCAGACTGCGCGAGCTTGCTCCCAACACCCCGGCCGACATGTACAACACTAGAAATACAACCATCAAAGTTATCGGAAATCCGAATGAAAACAGATTCAACTGCGGTGCCGAACGCGTGATAATACCAATCGCCGCGTTGACCAATAGCTGCACAATAATAATCGGAAACATAATCATGGTCGCCACCTTAAACATCGAGCCCGCCGCAGAAATTCCTGTATCAATCAGAATATTGATGTCGATTGACTGGCCAACTGGCAGCGTTTGATATGAATCCAAAATCATGGCAATGGCCATTAGATGACCATCAACAGACAGAAATATAACAAGCAGCAAAAGCTGCATCATTTGGCTGACAACCGGCGTGCTACCGCCGGAATTCGGATCCGACAAAGTGGCAAAACCCAAACCCGCAGTCGAGGCGATCTTCTCACCTGCCAGCACCATTGCCGAAAACCAGATGGTCAGCGTAATTCCCGCGCCAAGCCCGATGATAATTTCAGTCGCCATCATCATAAACCCGGCGGGCGTCCCAAGAAAGCTGGCCTCAATAGGAGGGACCTGCTCGGACAACGCCACCGCAACACAAATCACGAAAATCGTGCGCACCTTCAACGGCATCCACTTGGCACCGAAAATAGGGGACGATAAAAGAAACGCTCCCAAACGAAGACCGGTGATGAAAAAATGCAACAACGCATCCATGACGTATTGCAGGTCAAGACCCGGTATTCCCATCATCGATTGTGTTGCTAGGCCCAACATCGGTCAATCAGCTAATCTGTGTAATTGTATCAAAGATAAAACCAAAAAAATCCGACAGCTGGGTCATCATGTAGGTGGACAACATGCCGAATGCCAAAGTCACAAGGACCAGCTTCGGAACAAAGCTCAACGTCATCTCGTTAATCGATGTTGCCGCCTGAATGATGCCGATGGTCAAACCAACAGCAAGCGCAATAAGCAAAAGCGGCCCGGACGTAACCAGAATTTGCCAATAGGCAAGCCTGATAAATTCAATGTTCTGATCAAATCCCATGATCATTTCCTTTCAGGGGGTTTTGCATCCATGCAGCACCCAAGGGGGGAGTGAAATCAATTAACTGAGTAAGTGGCAACCAATGAGCCAACGGTCATCGCCCAGCCATCAACCAACACAAAAAGCAGCAGCTTGAACGGCAGCGCCACCAACATCGGGCTCAACATCATCATGCCAAGCGACATCAGAATTGAGGCAATAACCATGTCAATAACTAGGAAAGGGAGAAACAAAAGAAAGCCAATCTGAAACGCCGTCTTTAACTCGGATGTAATAAAGGCAGGCAGCAGAACATTCAGCGGCACTTCGTCAGATGAAGCATAGGGCTGATCGCCAACCATCTCGGTAAACATCACCAGATCATTGACGCGCGTGTTCTGCACCAGAAAATTCTTCATCACATCAACACCGTTGGAAATGGCTATATCTGCCGCCAACACACCATCAAGATAGGGTGTGATCACATCGGTGTTCAGTGTATTAAACGTGGGCGCCATGATGAAAAAGGTCAGAAACAGCGCAATCGCAACCAGCACCTGATTGGGCGGCGTTTGCTGCGTTCCCATCGCTTGACGTAAAATTGATAGAACAATGATAATCCGGGTGAAAGAGGTCATCCCCAAGACCAGTGACGGCAACAGCGTCAAAGCTGTCATCAGCGCTAGAATTTGCAGCGATAATGAATAGGTCGCCCCGCCATCAACCTCATTCATGCTAAAGGCAGGAATACCGGCATCTTGCGCCAATGCGGGCGCATTCAAAAACAGGGCGGCACCGCAGACAATCAGCGCGACAGCCGTGCGGCTGTTTAGGCTTGCGATATTGTTGAGGTTTGAGAAAAACTTGATCATTTGCCGAACTCCACTGAAGGATTGTTGCGGCGCGCCTGAGCAACGGCGGCGGCAAAAGCACTTTTTGGTTTGGTTGGCTTGGCCGCGGCTGCTGGGGCGGTTGGGCGCGTTTTTTGAGGGGAGGCGGGCGGTGCCTGATCCGTTACCGCAGGCATTCCATCAACGGTCAAAAAACTGGCCGCATGACCTTTTCCGGCATGAACCAGGATGACGCGTCCGTCGATTTCAACAAGATGAAGTCGTTGCTGATGGCCAAGCGACATTTCTTCTATCAGCTGCATCCGGCGGGATATCCGCAATTTGCTTTTGATACCGCTACGGTTCCGTTTTACGAACCACAAAACCACCAGCAACAGCATTAGAAATGCCACTGTAATGACTAACTGTTCTGGGCTTACTACCGGTTGGACTGGCATTTTCGACGCTCCCTTGACTTTCCGTCTAGGAACATCAAGGCAAGGATCGTGCCAGCTTTCAAAGAACCCAAAAAATTCTTATCATATGATTGAATTATAATGTTATTTTACTCAGCCACCAATGTCTGCAGCCTGAATAAAATTATCGTTTTTCTAGCGAGCCAGATTTATGACACCGCTTTTTGGCTTATCGGAGGCGGTGTGCTGGCCAATGTCAAAATTTCGACATTTGCCAGAATGGGGAATGATTGACCAATAATTTTGCCAATATCTCCTCTCTCTCTACAGATGCCTAGATGCTTTCCATCCGCGCTTCGGGATCAACAATTTCGGTAAAGCGAACGCCAAAACGCTCTCCAACCATCACCACCTCGCCTTTGGCAACCATTGTGCCATTGGCTAAGATATCGAGTGCTTCACCCGCAAGCCGTTCCAACTCGATAACCGAGCCTTCGTTCAACCGCAAAAGATCACGGATTTTAATTTGCGCCTTGCCTACTTCGACCGTCAAAGTGACATCAATATTCTCAAGGAGGCGCATGTTCTCTGCGCTCACCCGTTCAACAATCGCAGGATCCAAATCCGGCGCTGGTGCGTCGGGGGCTGTCGCGGCATCCTGGCCCATTTCAGTTTCGTCAGACATGACGTCTTCCTTTCCATTCGCGCGCCGGCCGGTCAGACCAGGCGCACCTTTAATGCAACCCTATTCTAATGCAACCCTATTCGATCCGTCCGGTCAGATTGATTGCAGCATTAGTGCCAACCTCACCTAGCTCACCATAAAATGCGTCTTCGGTTTCAATCGAAACTTCAGCGCCTTCACCGATAGTAATAGGGAACGTATCGCCGACCTGCATATTGATCAGCTTATACATCGACACCACCGGTTGGCTCAGCCTTGCGGTTACTCCTAGGGGGATATTAAGGACGGCGCGCTCCATCTTTTCGCGCCAAGTATGATCGTCCTCAGCCACATCTGCCTGCAAGCGTGAACGCAGTTGTGCGGCGATTGGCTTTAACGTTTGCAACGGATAAATAATGTCAAAACTAGCCGCATCCGTGTCTGGAAGCTGCACAACAAACGAGCAGATAATGACCAGTTCAGTGCCTTCTACAAACGATGCAAATTGCGGATTGGTCTCGCGGCTCTGATTTCCGAAAGTGATCGTCATTAGATCCCGCCAAGCGGTCTGCAACGTTTCATTCAAACCCCGGTTCACCACCTCGATGATCCGCTCTTCGGTTGCGGTAAATTCAGTTTTCTTTGTTGGCAAAGCAGCGATCTTGCCGCCGTAATAGCTGTTTGTCAGCACCGAGATAAAGTTCGGCGTCAAAACCGCCAGCATATTGCCGCGAAGCTCTTCTATCCGGCTGATGCTCAGGCTCATAAAGCTTTCGATACCGGCGGAATATTCATCAAAACTTTTCACCTCCGGCGGGAAAGATGAAATCCGCGGTTGAATCCGCAGCATCGGCAAGAACACGCCACGCGCCAATCGCGCAAAGCGCTCATTAATGATGCGAAGCGCGTGATAGTCACCAAGAAGCGATAGGTCATCCGAGCCAAACTGGAACGGGCGAATATTGTCCTCGTCCATGACCATGGACGGCCCTGATCCCTCAGTGCCGAGACCTTCGATCAGAGCATTGACTTCATCACTACTGAGTTTGCGGGTTGATGCCACCTTGTCACCTCGGTTTTAAGTCTTGAATCTTTCCGGCGTTAAAATGCCGGGTCTTATGTGTCCTAAGTCATAAGTCTATTGCAGAACGAATGACGTAAAGTGAACTTCTTCAATACCGCCAAAATTCTCGAGAAACTCCAGCTTGGCATTGATGGTGTCACGAATGGCACCAGCCAGCACATCGCGCCCGTCGCTACTTTTCACCTGCTCTTCGGTATAATTGGCGATCACACCAAGAATAACCGAGCGCAACGCCAACTGATGAGCCTCAACATTCATCATTACAGTGTCGTCATACTGGGTCGATACCCCGATGCCGATCTGCAACATCTTGCGCGATCCGGACAGGTTGGTGGTGAACGTTCCCGGGAATTCATGGTAAATTGTTTCAAAGACCTTCTCTTCAGGTGTGTCTTTGGTCAGTTTTTGCGGCGTGGAATTGTCAACAGCCTCTTCGGCGGCCTCACGCTCTTGCATTTTCTGTTCGATAATTTTTTCAATCTCTTCTGACGGATCAGGTTGCGCGCTGCCAAAAATCAGCCAGCCAGCAGCAACACCAAGGGTGATCAACAGCAGACCGCCGCCACCAAAAATCAGCAGTTTTTTGACCAGACCACTTCCGGCTTTTGCGTCTGCTTCATTCTCAGCCATAGTTTTATTCCTCTACTCGAACATTTAACGCAGGTCACGCTTGATCAGATCTGTCGATCGCCTGCACCCTAATGCATTGTTTATGCCAAAATACTCAGCATGGCTGTTTCACCATCTTCGAGACGGTGGATAACACTATCTTCACCAGCGTCATCCGGAAGTCCCTTTGTATCAGAAGATACCACTTTATTAGAAAAAGATTGATTACCGCCACTATTTTTACGATCTGCATCGTGAAGATTTTGGCCAGCCGATCCATTTCCCATATCAAAACTGGATTCATCACCCACCGAACTGGTTTGCAGGCTGGCAAGTTTCATCCCCGCATTGTCCAGCATCTGGCTCAATTGATGGCGCGCACTGCCAAGTTGACGCGCAGCTTCGGGGGTTTCAGCCGACACCCGTATCGAAGCCCCGCCTTTGCGAAGACCCAGCTCTACATTCAAGCGGCCAAGGCGTTGTGGTTGCAAGATAATACGAATTTTCTGGGCGCCCGACTGCAATCCGGCCTCTAGCCGCTTTACCATGGATTCTGGCCAGCTGGATTCGGACATGTTCAACCGGTGCAGCATCACCCTGCCAGACGCATCCCGCGCTCCAGCTAAATCAGCAGGCACACCGCCTGATTGTTGCGGGTTGCTTTGAGCGCCCGATTGCTGGCCGCCGCCGCCCATGCCAGACCCCATGCCAGAGCCTTGCCCAGAGCCAGAATTAGGAAGCGATTGCACACTCGCCGAGGTTGATCCAGAACCAGATGATCCGCTATTTGCCGAATTGTTTGGCGCGGATTCAGCATAGTTTCGCACCCCGGAAGCGGCATCTCTGGCCCCTTCAAGCTTGGCAATCTGGGCCGACCGATCAGTAGCCCGCGCCATGATTTTCTGGGTAAGATCGGCTTGCTGTCGCAAATTATTCTGACTGGCCTGCGCCTCGCCTCCCTTTGATTTCAGCTCACCCATCGTCAAAGTCTCAATCCTGCCCTTATCGGCCCCGCCTTTGTCAGAGGTTACGCCCTTCGTGACAGGGGACAGCGGGTCGCCATCGGCAAATTCACCCAGCTTATCAACAGCCCCCATCGCCACATTACCCGGTTTTGCCTCAGTCGGCGTTAGAGGGATAGTCGTTGAACTTCGAAGATCAGCCAATGGCATCGGCCCAACAAATTGGGGTGATGGCGGTTGCAATACGCTTTGTGTACTCCAATCACCATTCTGGGCAGAGATAACGGTGACGGCCCGTGGTATCGGACCAATAAATTCAGCTGCAGGCACTGTCTGTACCGCTGGCATCGGACCAATAAATTCAGCTGCAGGCACTGTCTGTACCGCTGGCATCGGACCAATAAATTCAGCTGCAGGCACTTTTTCTTCGGATGCATTAACCGGCAATGTCGGGCGCGCCGAAATGGTGTTAATCGCCGCCATCATGCTCGATAGGTCTGAAACATCACCGCTGTAGGTCGTGTGCGGCGATACCGCAGCGCGGCCTTTCAAATCCATGCTTTTGAGAATATGAGCAGCTTCGGTCAAAAGGGGATTAACAGCACTTAACGACGGCGTAATGTCACCACCATTATCGGCAACTGCCAGAATATTCGCATCACCCGCATCACCCGTATCACCCGTATCAGTTGCATCAGTGGCATTTCGAGATAGGGTCAATTCCGAAGACGCATTGCCCAACACATGACCGGCAGCGATAAGAAGCCGCGTTAGACGATCAGCTCCCTCAGTCGGAAGACCGGCAAGCTGTTCGGCTACCGAACCGGTAGCACCTGCTGCCTGTAAAGGCGCGTCGGTAAAGGTCAATTGCGCTTCAAGGGGAAGTGAGGGAGGATTGGGTTTCCCCTCGGGCGATGCGGGCTCTGCTTCTGCAACCTGATCCGGCGTTCCGTTAATCAGGGCAAACAAACCGGCAAACAGCGCCATGCTTTCATCCCCGCCAGAGGTTTCTGGTCCGTTGACCAGTGAAGATTGCTGGACAGCCTTACCGGTATTTACCGACTCTAGATTGCTCATCGAAGCCCCTTTTGGAATTACTGATGCATCACGCTTTTCTGATACAACGGCGCAGATCACCGTGATCAGGATAAATTTACCCATCCAGATACCTGCAAAAAGAGTGCCAGAATTTTGGATGTTAGGGGATCTTGCGGATGTTAAGGGATGCTGAAACCAGCTTTATGCCACACACGCAGGCAAGCGGTAATTACACGATTGGTCGATGAGATCTTGCCGGCATCAGGGATTCGGCGCGTTCTTCTCGGCGTTCGCGCTCGGCCTGATCGTGTTCTTCGCTTTTCTCCACCGCACGATTATGCTGGTGCCGCGTGACAGCGACATCCCGGCGGTGGGTTTCAACCTCTTCGGACAGAAATTCGGTCCGGTTTGAAATCGTCTTCAGCTGTTCCTGCACCTGATTGCCATACCAGCTGGATGACCGCAGATTGCCGATAGTGGTCTCGCCGACCGGAACATTCATGCTATCTGCCAAATCGGCCAGTTGATCACGGATATCTGTCGTTTTCGTTAGCTCATCCTGAAGCGTTTTAACAGCTTGATTTTTCTTTGCCAGCGCAACTTTCCGCTGCAATGCCATTAGATGAAAAACGCTTTTACCTTTGGTCATCGTCAGACGCCCATCAGCGCAACAAGCGCATTACGGCTAGTGCCAAATTCGGATTTCTCATTTTCAAGTTGCTGCACGAGTTGCATAAGTTGCGGCCACAGGCTGACGGCAAGGTCGAGTTCGGGGTCCTGGCCGGGCGCATACCCTCCCATCAGGATCAAATCCCGGTTTTCCATATACAGGGATACCAGACGGCGGAATTTGCGGGCAGCTTCGGCCTGTTTGTCATCAACAATATCGTTCATCACACGGCTTACCGATGAGGGAATATCGATGGCAGGATAAATACCCATTTGCGTCTGCTGGCGTGATAACAAAATATGGCCATCCAGAATGGCGCGGGCGGTATCAACAACAGGGTCGTTCGCGTCATCACCATCGGCAAGAACCGTATAGATCGCCGTAATCGTCCCCTGACCTGCAGCACCGCTACCGGTGCGCTCAATCAGGCGCGGGATCATTGACACAACTGACGGCGGATATCCCTTAGAGGTCGGTTGCTCGCCAAGGGCAAGACCAATTTCACGTCGCGCATGTGCAACCCGCGTCAACGAGTCCATGATCAAAAGCACATCTTTGCCCTTATCCCGGTAATATTCGGCAATTGCGGTGGCGCGCTCAGCACCCCGGATACGGAACAGCGGCGATCTGTCGGCAGGCACGGCAACAATGGCGGTACGGGCTTTCGCCTCACCCTGAAAAACCTTATTGGCAAAATCGCCAACTTCACGGCCACGCTCACCAATCATTCCGACAACAACAACATCGGCGGTGGTAAAGCGGCTCATCATCCCAAGAAGCACCGATTTACCAACACCAGAGCCAGCGATGATACCGATGCGCTGACCCTTGCCAACACTCAGCAGCGCGTTAATCGATCTAACCCCAACATCCAGCGGCGTATCAACGGGTTTACGCGTCAACGGATTGACTTCGCGGCCCATCAACGGCCATCGATCATCCAGTCGCATGGCAGGCCCGCCATCCAGTGGCTGGCCAAGCGCGTCAGTGACGCGGCCGAGAAGTCCGTCACCAACTGGAATCATCGCGCCATCATCGGCAAGCGTTACCCGCGCCCCGACGCGGATACGCGCGCCAAAACTATGCAAAGATAGTAAATTATTGCCGTTGTTAAAGCCGATCAGCTCAGCCATCGCCGGTTTATCATCATCGGTTTCGACAAGGCATAGAGACCCGATATTAGCAGGAAACCCGCCACATTCGATCATCTGGCCGTCATAGCGGCTGACATGGCCGAACATCGACAATTGCCGATCTTCGCTCAATTTTGTGATATCTGATTGCAACGCGTCGGACAGCTTAGCCATCAATCGGCTCTCCCAAATCATCCGCATTGCCCACCTGATCGGGGGCATCTTCGGACCCAAGATCAGAACCAAAATCAGAAGCTGCAACCTCACCCGTCGGCGTTGGCATATCTGCCGCAGAAGTCGGGGCATCAACTGAGGCATCAACTGAGGCATTGGCCGGGGCATTAGCGGGGGCATTAGCAGGACTATCCGTAACCAAGATATCGTCGATTCCGATTGTTCCTAACGAAACCGACAGATCTCCTTTTGCCATCGCCTCATCAGCAATGAAAATGCAATGCCGCAGCTTTTCACGCGTTTCAACCAATGGCTTGATGCTGGCAAGATCACCTGCGTTCAGACGAATTCTTGGCTCGCCAGATACAGTGCGCACGGTTGCCAAAAGCGTCTCAATCCGATCGGCAAACGCCGCCGGAAGTTCGGCAATCGCCTGTCCTGCCCGCTCACTAGCAAGCGTTAAAATGGCCTTATTGATGCTCTCGCCAAGGGCAACGCTATCAATCTCGGCAAGGTCGTTCAGTTTGGCAGTAGCAGCTTCAAATGCCTGAATTGTGCGCTCCAACTGGGCTGAGGCTTCAGCCTGACCCGCGGCGCGGCCTTCGGCCATTCCCTTACTGTGACCTTCATCAAAACCAACTTTGCGACCTTCTTCGACGCCTTCAAGACGGCCAGCATCAAAATCCACGGTTGAGGACGGCTTGGCCTCATCAAATGGAATCGCGCCCTCACCTGCTTCGGTGCCAAGCTCATCTGCCTCTGGCTGCTGAACGGGTTGCGCATCTGCCCCCATATCAACCGCTGTATCAATAGCGGGGTCAATGCCAGCTTCAACACCCGGATCAATATTCGTGCCAAGATCACCCGGCGGCACTTCACCAACAGTATCTGGACCTGCAACACCTGCATTGCCAGCAGCATTTGCGGCAGCAATTTCAGCAGCATTGCGGGCCTCGGCCTCGCGCCGACGTTGGGCTTCCATGGCAATCGATACCAGCGAGCGCGGCTCAAATGATTCAACCGGCCGCACTGGAATACGCTCGGATCTCTTATACCGGGCATCCTGGGACAGCGCCACCAGACGTTGAATTTCCGCGTCCTCAAGCTTGCCGGACCATGCTTCCTGATCGGCAAAGACGGCCGGATTGTCGGGGCTCGTCATATCTTCGTTTATCGCGTTTTCAGATGACATTGGTCTCTATCCGCTCTTAAACAAAATCATCGCCGCCACGGCCAGCAAGGACAATCGTGCCCTCATCTGACAACGCGCGGGCACGGTTGATAATACGCTTCTGGGCATCTTGAACCTCTGCCAGACGAACGGGACCAAGAGCTTCCATCTCGTCGGCGATGTTTGCAGCCGCGCGTGAAGACATACAACTGAACATCTTTTCCTGAAGGTTCTCTTCCGCACCTTTCAGCGCAAGAACGAGGTCTTCGGTATCCACACTCCGGATCAGAGTCTGCAGCGATTTGTCGTCACAGCCAGTCAAATTATCAAAGACGAACATGCTTTCCTGAATGGCCTGCATCAGATCTTCGTCTTCTTCCTTCAACGCGCCCATAATGCGGGCTTCCATATCCTGCTTGGTAAAGTTCATGATCGCCGCTGCAGCCTTTACACCGCCAACCTGCGATGCACGCAGCGAGGTGTTCGCCTTGAATTTCAACTGCATCACGTCTTCGAGTTCACGAAGTGCTTCGGGCTGGACGGTTTGCAGTGAGGCAATCCGTCCGATTACGTCGGTCTGAATTTCATCAGGCAACATTCCCAGCACGTCAGCACCAGAATCAGACTCAAGATAAGAGATAACCAGCGCGATAATCTGCGGATGCTCGTCCGAGATCAGCTCAGAGATTGAGCGCGCATCCATCCAGTCCAGAATCTCAATTGGTCGTTCAGTGCTAGACGGCGTAATCCGGCTTAGAACCGACTGAGCGCGGTCTTCGCCAAGCGCCTTGTTCATTACGTTTCTGATATAATCACCGGCACCAAGGCCAAGACTGGTCTGCTCTTTGATAATCGACAAAAATTCATCGAGAACCAAATTAACCGTGTCCTGATCTAGGCCCTGTACAGAATACATCGCCCCCCCAAGGTGCTGAACTTCACGCGGCGACAGATTGCGCAGAATTTCTGATGCTTCTTCTTCGCCAAGCAGCATCATCAGAATTGCAGATTTCTGCGTTCCGGTAAGCGAATTGAACCTTGCATCAGGACCATCATCTGGATTTGGATCGGCCATAACTACCTCACTAATACTACTCTGCTGGCTTCCGATTTAAGGGCGATGAAGCAGCGTTTCAACCTATTATGCCTAGCCTATATCTGTCTGCATCATCGACTTGAACACATTCGATACACGGCCAGCTTCATCAGACACAATCATTCTGATAATCGCAACTTTGTCATCATAGGTGTTCGCTGTGTCAAGCATTTCGGGTGAAATTGTCGCCTTCTTCGGCTTCAATTTGGCCTTGATATCATCCAAGGACTCACCTTCCTGAATTTCGACCGTATCCAGATCAACATCATCATCAAGAGCTGCAATGGACTCGCCTGGGCCACCGGTAGCGGCCGGAACCATGATCCGGTTGATCAGCGGGCGAATAACGCCAAGAACAACAACCAGCATGATCAGAATGGTCAGGCCTTGACGCATCACCGTCACCGCCCAGTCCATATCGTACCAAGGCTTGGCAATACCTTCAATTGATGAGGCAAAGGTTGAACCCGACACCGTTAGGCTGTCACCACGATCATCATTGATACCCAGCGTATTGGCCACAAGCGCCTGAATTTCGTCCAGTTTTTCCTGCGAAATTTTCTGAACTTCCGACAGACCCGTCTCGGGGTTGATAACTTCCATTTCACGCACCAGAACAGCTGCCTGAATTCGCTTAATCTGGTTGCTTGGGCTCAATGTGGTCGAGACCGTGCGGCTGACCTCATAGTTGCGAACCTCGCTGCTGGACCGGTTACCCGTTGATCCGCTGGAGCTATTATCGTTGTTCTGCGTTGATTCAATTTCTGACTTGGTTGGCGCACGATTAGATGTTGCACCTGGAATGCCTCTGGCAGACGTCTCAGATGACGTCTCGGTGCTGGTTTGCTCACTACGAAGGGCGTTACCTTCAGGATCAACGATTTCGCTGGTCACTTCACTACGCGTAAAATCCATATCCAGATTAACCTGCGCGGTCACATTGCCAGCACCCACAATTGGACTGACCAGCGAAATCACGCGGTTACGATAAATATCTTCAAGGCGAATACGGTGTTCCAACTGCGAATCTGACAACATCCCGGCGCTATCTTGCGGGGGACGCGACAACAGATTTCCATACTGGTCAACAACGGTCACATCATTCTTCGCCATAAAGGGCACCGAAGATGAAACAAGATGCACGACCGCTTCAACCTGCTGTCTTGATAAGGAACGGCCATTTTCCATCTGCACAAAAATGGATGCAGTTGGCGGAGTTGATGCCCGTGCAAAAACAGATTTTTCGGGAATCGCCAAATGTACACGCGCCGCTACAAGGCCCTGAATTTCGCTGATTGACCGCGCCAGCTCAATTTCTTGGCTTTGCTTTAAACGTACATTTTCAACCGACCGGCTTGATCCCATCGGAATGTCGGCAATAGCCTGATAGCCGTCTGGAACCGAAGATGGCAGACCCTGTGCTGCGAGACTCATGCGCGCGCTATGATAATCAGACGTTGGGACAATCACATCACCGGTAGTCGGATCGAGCATAACATCAACGCCGCTATTCTTCAGCGCCTCGACAACGCGTGCTTTTTCAGCTTCCGGGAGGGATGCGTAAAGCGTGGTGCGCTCGGGCTGCTGCGAGACAACAAAGAAAATCAAACCAATCACCGAAACGACGATTGCGCCGGC
Source organism: uncultured Alphaproteobacteria bacterium (assembly GCA_938082345.1). Classification (GTDB taxonomy): domain Bacteria; phylum Pseudomonadota; class Alphaproteobacteria; order Puniceispirillales; family Puniceispirillaceae; genus UBA8309. The sequence goes on along the minus strand of CALLKZ010000008.1, from coordinate 7,910 downwards.
TGCCGGCAAAACCTGACGAAGATTTTGGCCGCCAGTCAGACGATACAAAACAGCCATAGGACCCGTGACCGGCACTTTTGTGACAACAACGCCATCCGCTTCATCCATCTGCGCATTTGGATCCATTACTGTAGTTGCTTCGGCCATCGGATTGTTTCCCGTTCTTTAAAATATATGGAATGCTGTGATTTGAGTTTAGATTATGAAGATGATCTAAAATCAGACCGGCATATTCATAATGTCCTTATAGGCACTCAAGACCTTGTTTCGTACGTTGAGTGTCATCTGAAATCCAAGTGAAGACACCTGCTGGCTTACCATCACTTTGCTGAGGTCATTTTCATAACCAAGCTCATAATTCTTCGCGAGATCGGCGGCTTGGTTCTGGTTCTCAGCGACTTTTCCAAGCGCATCAACGATCCGGTCGGTAAATTCCGGGCCAGACTTTTCTGTTTGCAAGACCGCCTCGGCGCGCTTTAGCACTTGGGCGTGCGCGCTGCCGATGCCATTTCCAATTGGTCCGATCGTCGTCATAACCTGTTGCCTTCTCTATTCTTAAATCTGTGTTTGTTCTATTGGCCGGTTAGGCCTGCGCCGCGCTTGGGCGGAAAACGTTGGCCATGCTGGCTGGTGTTCCCGGCGATGCGTGCAGAGCGTTATCAATCAGAATTTCGGTCGCACCAATCACCCCATCGCTTGCCAGTACCAATGCACGCTGCAAAACATTTTCCAATTCACGAACATTACCGGGCCAGCCATGCGCGCAGAGTGCGTTAATCGCGCTTTCTGCAAGCCACGGCATATCGCTGGCGCTCTTTACATGACGGCGTAAAAGGAATGTTGCCAGCGGAACGATATCTTCAACACGCTGGGCAAGGGCCACGGTGTTTAGCGGAAACACGTTCAGACGGTAATAAAGATCCTCACGGAATTTACCTTCACGAATTTCCTGCGCCATGTTGCGATTGGTTGTTGCGACAACACGAACATCAACAGGAATATCTGTCTGCGAGCCAATTGGCGTAACAGTCTTTTCCTGAAGTGCCCGAAGCAGCTTTGCCTGAAGCGACATTGGCATTTCCGAAATTTCATCAAGCAGCAATGTGCCAGTATCAGCAGCCCTAAAAATGCCCTTATTAGCGGTTGAAGCGCCCGTAAAAGCACCCTTTTCATGACCAAATAAAATGGCCTCAAGCATATTTTCAGGGATCGCCGCACAGTTAATTGCCACAAAAGGCGCACCTGCGCGCTCTGAATGATTGTGAATGAAACGCGCCAGAACTTCCTTGCCAGTGCCTGTTGGCCCATTAACAAAGACGGTCACATCGGTCTTTGCAACGCGGCGCGCCAAACCCAAGAGCTCGCGGCTGGCGTTATCACCTGCGGCAACCGTCGTTTCATCCGACAGCATTGTTGCTATGACCTGCAATCCGTAATCATCGGACGGGCTTACCATCGGGCCGCCAGACTTTGACGGCGCCGGCATCGAGACCCGGATGAGCTTGCCACCCATCGTCTCAGTTACTCCAAAGACCGGGGCTCCTTCCTCAACAATCATCATCGTGCCAGCCCGAACCGCGCGCCCTTTGGCGACCGCCGCTTCTTCGCCGCCAAGCGCTTCTTCATATGCGGCGCTGCAGACATAAGTTGTTAAACGTTGATCGGAAGGCTCGGTACTTTCAGCAGGAATAACTGACAACAGACGATCCTTTAGAATCGTTGTCAGTTTCTCCGCAGATCCAAACTTTTCATTTTCAAGACGAATGGTTGTCATGGCTTTTGCCTCGGGCAGATTTATCTTACCAAGACAAAGGCAAGAAGCTTGCCAAAGTTATTTATGACCTAATTATTTTTTGAAAATTGATAGATATTTATTTCATTAATAAATTTTTGATATCTTTTTCAGATGGTTAACAAATTATTAATGAAATAAATATTTGGTGTTTTTTTTTATCCTATCCTCGGCACCACCCACCGAAAGCGGAAAATTTGTCAGATTTGCGCCAGGGGGAAAAAATATTCAAATTGGACCAACAAAATTTTGACAATCAACATATGAGATCGCTAATATCCACCAAATTTTTGACACTTCCTGCTTTTTACCTTTTTTGTTTGGTTTTTTTAAATGCATGCTTCGATTGAAGAGACCATTGTCGGTCAATCATCCCCTGTTAAAGAACTCAGAAAACTCATCGGCGTTGTCGCCGAAGCCTCTACCAGCGTTCTGGTTCTTGGCGAGACAGGTACCGGCAAAGAACTGGTAGCACGGGCTATTCACCGGGAGTCGGGGCGGCGGGGCAATCTTGTTTCGGTAAATTGTGCAGCAATTCCAGCCGAATTGCTGGAGTCGGAGCTTTTCGGCCATGAAAAAGGGGCCTTTACCGGTGCTGATAAAGGCCGCGAGGGCCGTGTCGAGATGGCCAACGACGGGACGCTATTTCTTGACGAGATTGGCGACATGCCCCTTCCCCTGCAATCGAAGCTTTTGCGGGTTCTGGAGAACAAGTCGATTCAGCGGGTTGGCGGCAATAAAGAGATTGAAGTTGATTTTCGCCTTGTTTGCGCAACGCATCAAAACATTCAGGCCCGCGTCGAGGATGGATCCTTTCGCGCCGACCTTTTCTTTAGGATCAATGTGTTTCCGCTGCATGTCCCAACACTGACTGAGCGGCATGTCGATATCCCCCTGATTTCCAAATCTATTCTCACCCAGCTTGCCGGCGATAATGAAGATCGCGCACCAAATCTGGATGAGACCGCTTTCACCGAGTTATCGCGCTATACCTGGCCTGGCAATATTCGTGAACTTCGCAATGTTATTGAACGCGCGATGGTGATGTTTCCCAACCAGACAGTCACTGGCACAGAAGTTCGTGAAAACTTGCTGCGCCTGAAAGCCCCCAGCCCAGCCGAGGAGATGGCCGCACTGTGGGATGCCTCAATGGACCTAAGCGGGGTTGATGTTCTTCAGGAATCGTCCGAGCCTCCCTTGCCGCACCCCACGCATTATGCGGACTGGTTCAGCTATTTTGATTCGATTGACATGCGCCGACACCTTCGCGATGTGGAAGTTGTATTGATCGAAGCGGCGCTTGCCAAATCAAACGGGCTGGTCAGCCAGGCTGCCGAGGCCTTAAAATTGCGGCGAACGACTCTCATTGAGAAAATGAAAAAGCTGATGATCGAAAAACCAGTCTGATAGACTCCAGCCCCTGTTAGGGCTGGTACCCGTTTAGGGCCTTTGTTTGTGAGCTTACATTGCTGGATAAAGTTACCATTTCCATCTTCAGTTTGGAAATTGCCCGGGCATTATCCTTGGCACAACTCTCCAGAGCCTCAAAAAAAATCTGGTCATTGTCCGGGTCTATTTCAGCGGTGAACTGGTGCAGCAATTCCCGACGTGACTCATCTATATTCACCACAAGGTCAAAATTTCGTGCCGCGATGGCAGTTTCGATCCTGTCGTTCATCTGTTGAAACTCGTCGATAAAATCTTCTTTAGTCATGGTCATGGCAGTCACCCCAAAATCACTTTGACAACTCATCAAGCGGCATTGCCCGCCAGGATTCACGAATTTCTATGAGACAGTGAATTGCCGTATCCATGCCTTCAAACTCCTTTGTCCGAAAGCTGGCCAGTAATTGCTGACGGGCATATTCATAAATCCGGAACAGATTATCGGCGATTTCACCCCCATTATCAAAATCCAGACAGGACTGAAGTGAGTGAAGAATGGATAGAGAGCGCGCGTAATGCTCGCTTCGCTTTTCCAACTCTTCATGCCCGGAACTGGCCCAATGGCGGTAGCCCTGCATGCGCCGAATCAGCTCATCAAATAGTACCCCAATAAGAATATGGGGATCGTCCGATTCCACAAGCGCTTCACTTTCGGCGCTTTTATAGGCTTGCACCCCTTTAAGACTCGACATTCTTTCCTCTCCTGTCGTTCGATTCCACGTTGAAACGCCTAGATTTGCTTGAAAAAAAGCAGACCTGTGTTACTGTCTGTTCATGATTTCGATTGCCAACAATTCTATGCACCAAGTTATGGCCTCCCAACGCAGGCCCGACCAATCGTTATTGGGAGGTCTAACTGGTGCAACATCCATGCCAATTGGCGCCATGATGGACCGCCAAAGTCAGCTTGCTGTGGTGCCAGCTGAGGCCGCCAATACTATGATGCGCTATGATAGCCGCAATCAGGTGCAAATTATCAATCCACGCCTCTCGCCCTCGACAGTGACGAGCGAACGCGCGCTTGAAGCACGTGCAGGAAATGCGCCAACCTATAGGCATAATGTGATGGCAACGCGGATTGAACGCACATCAAACCTGTTCGCCGATGCGCCAACCTACCGCAATCAGATTGATATTCTGGCCTAGCTGCAAGGCGCACTAGCTGGAAGAAGGCGGTCAGCGCCACGGGGTTTGTTTTTATGGTATCAAAATCTTCAGCGGTGGATCTCAGCGAGGCTTAACATTTCGGCCTTACTTGGTAACATTCTAAAAAACTGGCACCACTGCGACCATCACCGGCGATTTACCTTTTCCGTCCCACCAAAACCAACACCAAGACAGACAAAAAAGCGGGAAGAAATTTTAGCGAAAACCATAACAAAGCTGACTCGCCGGACACGCGGCGAAATTTTGACAAATGACCTTTATCTTTGATGGGCAGCAATGCGGACTCCATGCTATCTGATGCAGCGGCGCCCCCTTCCCCCGAAACAGCGCTTAGATTGTTGGTTTGACCGATCTGAACTTGCAAATAACCCGGACAATCAACGTACAGAACGCTATTTGCAGCGATGATGTAACTCGACACAAAATGAATGTCCGCAAGTTGGCTTTTCGTCGTGTCAAATGCCAGATTGCCCGCTAAAAGCAGGTTTCTTCTAAAAAGCTTATTCCAATAATGTACCGGCAGAGTGTATTGGTATATTGGATTGGCTTGCGGTAACAATATTCCAAATAGCTTAACAGCATTTTTGATGTGAAGGTTTGGCTCTGCGAGATGCCGTGATTTCGATATTGGGGGTCCTGATTTCCTTTTTGCAATCGAAACGAGCTACAGATTAGATCAGCCCAGCTGGACTGTTCGAGCAGGGTCTCGATATATCGCGGCTCGTTGCTTGTCTACACACCATTGCAAGCAATTCTCGGCGTTGAAAACGGGAACAATTACAGAAACTAGTGGATTAGGTATTTTCGACATGGCAGCGAATATCTGAGCCTTCTTTTAAACCACGGCCGACGCCGAGAATGGCCCTTAGATTTTCAGATAGCTGTTCTTAAACATCATCGGAGATAATCAAAGACTGATTCTCCTCAGATGAAATTTCCTTTATATAGCTTGCCGCAGCCCCAACCTAGGGTGGTAGCTATTATTCACTCCGGCACGATGCCAAAGGTTCCCGAGGGTAGACAACACGGTTCCCATTTTTCCCATCGCCTTTTCACCCAGTAAATCTTGATCACAGTGCCTGTTCGGCTTAACCGAATTTTTCTGTGAGCCCCTGATGAACTCTGTTCAGCATACAGGATTGCAACCCGCATGCCAAACGCGGCATGGCGCGGGATATCGGAAAACCGAGCAGATTTATTAATCATGCTGGTCTCTGTATTAATGCGTTTTGGAGCTGGCATATAAATTGCACATTCAGATGTTTAAGACAATTTTCAATGCCAGTTTCAGGCGTTGTTTATTTTAGACATGTTGATGGATTCAAACATTTGCGAATTAAGGAGAACAGCAAGATGCATATTTCAGTGGCAGTGCCAACATATAATCGATGCAATTATTTGAAAACGAATATCAAACATTTTTTAGAACAACATAAACCTGATGGTTTGACACTCTCGATGTCAATATCCAACACGGCCTCGACGGATACCACCTCGGCATTTCTTGATAAATTTGCGAGCCTACGCGATGATATCTTCATCAACAATGAACCCATCGGATGGACACACGGCAATTTTGGCGGGCTTCTAAAGGCGCTACCTTCGGATGCTGATTGGGTTTGGCTTATGGGCGATGATGACTATCTCTATTCACCCGATTCCATTGAGACAGTTTATAACGTGATTAAAAGCCATGAACACGACAGCGACTTCGCTTTTGTTCACGCATGCCAAGCCCGCCGCTCAAAGAATTCAGGCAATGTTTATGTCGACAATGTTCTAAATCTTTGTAACGAATTGGGTTATTTGGAGGTGTTGGGATGGTTTTCCAGCTTGATCGTGCGAAGAGATGTGTTCGAAAAAGCTCTTGCAAGAATACACCAGATCGCTTGGAATTGTGAGCAAGCATTCTCCGGTCCGCAAGGAATAACCTACTCAGCCTTTCTTCAATCCGCTGAATTGCTGCATGAACTTCATGACAAAAATGGCGCCTTTATTGATGCGCCGCTAGCGGAACCTCAGGATGAGGTGCAAACGCGCGAAAGCATGCAGCGCTGGACAGCAGAAAGTATGGCAGAACGCTATTTTCTAGTGGTTGATGATTTGTTAGGGCTTCGAGAACGAGGTCTTCCAATTGAAAACTTGGCACCATCATTCTTTCGCTATCATCAATTCAGCCTTTGGGATCGCCTGATTCATTTTCAGCTTGCCTGCCTTTTGAACCTTTCAAAGGAACAGGATTCTGTGAAAGTTAAAGCCATCCTAGAAACCTATGAAAAAAATTGGACTCGAATTCAGTGTTTTCCCAAATTTTTGGAGGGCGAGGCGTTTAAAAAGTCAGTCTTCACCTCAATCACGAGTTGCATGGATATTTGTGAATTATACATAAATTCGAAGTTTGATCCAGTCATTGAAGAAAAAGTAAGAAAGCAGATAGGTAGCGCGTTAGCTAGCATTTATAGCTTCGACCTCTTTTGGATGGAAATTGAAGCGGAACTAGCGGCGTAATTTCGAGACTTCCTCCGCATTAAGATTTGCAATGGTCAGGTATTTCATCAATTCCAAAAATAGATTATGGTTTGAGGAAAGTATTACTAATGACGAATGATCGCACATCCGGGTTACGACCAGTCAAAATTGAGATTTAACGTATGAAATTGGTAATTCTAGCCGGGGGTTTAGGTACAAGAATATCCGAAGAAACCAGCAACCAACCCAAACCTATGGTGATGATAGGCGAGCGCCCTATTATTTGGCATATCATGAAAATTTTTAGCTGCTACGGAATAAATGATTTCATCATATGCTGTGGTTATAAGGGGTATGTCATCAAGGAATATTTTGCCAATTACTATCGGCACACTTCCGATTTTAAAATTGATCTGAGTACCAATAAGCTCGAAATATTTTCAAAAAAACAAGAAGACTGGCGTATCTCACTCATCGATACAGGACATAACACCCAAACCGGGGGCAGGCTAAAGCGCATTGAAGACTATGTGGATGACACATTTTTTATGACTTACGGCGATGGACTTGCAGACATTAATGTCCAAAATCTATTGGAATTTCACAAAAATCAGGGGGGACTCGCCACGGTAACCAGCGTTCAACCTCCTGGCCGCTTTGGATCGCTCAAAATCGAGGGGGAAAATGTAACAGGTTTTGTGGAAAAGCCGGAAACTTCAGAAAGCAGAATTAATGGTGGTTTTTTTGCCCTTGAACCCGGCGCTCTAAATTATATCGACGGTGACAATACTGCCTGGGAAGGTAAACCTATTCAAAGACTGGTTGAGAAACGGGAGTTGCGAGCTTTCAAGCATGATGGATTCTGGCGTCCTATGGACACTCTAAGGGATAAAAGCGCTCTCGAACAAATGTGGCATTCAGGCCAAGCGCCTTGGAAAATATGGTGAATTTTTCAGTAGAACATAATTTACAATAACGATGAGTTATCTAGGTTTTTACTAGTTGAAGAAAGAAAAAATTATAAACGATATCCCTT
>CALLKZ010000007.1:0-40951 GCA_938082345.1 uncultured Alphaproteobacteria bacterium | reverse complement strand
CTCAATGACCTCAACAACCGGCAGTGAGGGCGCGCTAGCACTAATCCCGTTCGTATCGGCCAGACGCGGCACCATGGCCGCAAATTGCGCTATGGTACGCGCATAGGGCGACGGAGCAGCCTCTCCAGCGGGCAGCGTCAGTGACAGGCGCCCAGCAAGCGGCACGCATATCTCAGCGCAGACAAGCGCCTCCATATCCGCGGTAATCGCAAGAGACTCGCCAATATCGTGCCCGCGAATATCAAAAGGTAAAATCACCTGATTCGCATAGCCGAAATTATCAAATCCGAACGCATCAAACCGCTTTGGCAGAACCCAGCGAAATTCACCGCTTAACTTTGCACCATCTTTAGAGGTGAGATTTTGCGGGCTTGGCGACAGATCCAAAACGGGTGCTAACCCAGCCTCGCCGGGGGTGCGCCAGTAGATTTTCCAGCCCGGAGCAAGAGTGAATTCCAGACCGAGTGGCAGCACGCTAAGATCGCCAGTTGCGCTAACCGCCGAAACCAGCCGAGCCTCACCAAATTCCGGGTCACCAACCCAGTTCGACGCGCCAGCCCCCTTTCCGGCAACGTCCCGCTCGCCAGCAGATACAGCGGTCCCGATTCCTCCCAGCACCCAAAAAAGGACAGCACCGAACACCGGCAAAATTCGCGTATAGTCTCGCACCAACCTGCCAAGGCTTGCTATTTGAGTGGGAATGAATCTTTGCATCACTTGCTGAATAATGGCCCGGCGCGACATAATCGGCTCTTTACCCCGCGCCTTGTTCCTGTCTAGTTTAGAGGATGAAAAAGGATAAAAAAATATCGAATCCCGATCAACTGCTTGATGATCTGGTGCAACTTGATACCTCACCGGCACCATCCTTGCAGGGGCAGCTTTTGATTGCCAGCCCCCATATTGGCGATGAACGGTTCGACAAAACTGTCATTTTGATGTGCCACCATGATTCCGAATCTGCAATGGGGTTGGTGATTAACAAACAGGCCTCGCGCCTCAGCCTTGGCGATTTGTATGAGAAACTGGATTTTGGCCCGCCGCGTTTCTGCGCCGAAAACCCTGTTCATATTGGCGGACCAGTTGACGGCAATCGTGGGTTTGTTCTGCATTCCCAAGATCATATGCTCCCCGAAAGTCTGGAGGTGACCCATGAAATTGGTCTAACCGCCAGCATTGAAATTCTGCGCGACATTACCGAAGGAATCGGCCCTGTCCAGTCGATCGTATCGCTTGGCTGCGCCGGATGGGGCGCAGGTCAGCTGGATCGTGAGATTGTCGAGAATGTCTGGATCAGCCTTCCGGCATCAACAGAACTGGTCTTCGATCATGACCGTAATACCCTGTGGCAGCATGGCTTTGCGACACTGGGATTTGATCCCGGCTTTTTCGCCGGAAGCGCCGGCAACGCCTAAACTGGCCGGATATAAGAGTCTTATTATACATCCGGGCAGACAGCCCTAGTCTAGCTGGCCAGCAATTCGCCGAGACGATCATTCTCCATTAAATCGATTTTTGGGCCTATTGTGACAAGCGCCGGCTTACCGGCACCAATCATGGCGCTGGCAACATCACGAACCATTTCGGCATTCACTGCGGCAACGCTCTCCAGCAGATCATCATCGTCAACTGGTGCGCCGAACAGCAAAATCTGACGGGCCAGCGCATCCCCGCATCCAGAAACAGATTCGCGGGCCATCACCAATGATGCCCGAATCTGGGCCTTGGCGCGCATCAGCTCTTCATCACCGACAGAAGATGCCAGATCGCCCAGTTGCTGGGCGGTGACGGACAACATCTCATTCGCCTGCTCTGCCGAGGTTCCGGCATAAACGCCAAAATATCCACTGTCCGAATACATGCTGGCAAACGAAAAAATCGAATAGCATAAGCCGCGCTTCTCTCGAACTTCTTGAAATAACCGGGATGACATTCCGCCGCCAAACAGCGTTGAGAGTACCATCATCGCATAACGGCGATCATCGCGCGCGCCGAATGCGGGCAACCCCATCACCAAATGGGACTGCTCGAGATCGCGCGTTTCAATGCTGCGCCCCCCAAACCATTGAGGGCTGTTACGCGAGGTGTCAGTGGCCATGGGCAAATCACCAAGCCGCGCTGAAACCCGCGCCACAAAATCATCATGCTGAACAGCACCTGACGCCGTCACCAGCATCTGTCCGGCACCATAATGGCGGGACATAAAACCGCGAAGATCGGTTTGGCTGAAAGTGCTGACGCTTTCAACCGACCCCAGAATTGGGCGGCCAAGCGTGTGCGTTCCATAGGCAGCATCAGCAAACATATCAAACACGATATCGTCAGGCGTATCCTGCGACTGGCCGATTTCTTGAATAATCACGCCCCGTTCACGCTCAATTTCCTCCAGAGGCATCGTTGGATTGGTTAGAATATCTGCCAGAATATCAATGCCCATATCCAGATATTCAGGAAGCAGACGCAGGTAATAGGCGGTCTCTTCCCGGCTGGTATGTGCGTTCATATACCCGCCGACATTCTCAACCTCGGTGGCTATATCTCGCGCTGAGCGCTGCTTTGTCCCCTTGAACGCCATATGTTCCAGCATATGGGCAATGCCGGTTTCGGCGTCGCGTTCATCGCGTGCGCCCGCATTCACCCATATTCCAACCGACAGACTTCTTGCATGCGCCATATTGCGCGTGGCAACCCGCAATCCATTGGACAATGTTGTTAGCTGTCCTTTGCTCATAAAGATCTCCGCTTTGCCAAAACCAGCTTACGAACGGCGTCCGCGCTGGCCTCGGCATGGTGCATTTTTTCTGGTCGGTCCATCAGATCAACCAGATGGGCTGGCAGATCAGGCTTTACGCCGGTTGCTTTACTGACCGCCGCATCGAATTTTGCCGGATGCGCACAAGCAAGTGCCACGACAGGAATGTCTGGGCCGACTGTACCGTCAGCAATGGCGCGCCTTGCAGCCGATACTCCTACCGCACTATGCGGATCGAGCAGCATTTTCTGGTTGCTCCAGCTAGCGGCAATTTCAGCCAGCGTGCCAGCATCATCCAGCCGGTAAGCCGAGAAATGGGAACGTGCTGCTTTGATTGCGCTGTGCGGAACTTCAAACCGGCCGGTTTTAGCAAAACGGGCCATGATCGCGGCAACAGCATCCCCATCGCGCCCCATCAGCTCAAACAGCAACCTCTCAAAATTGCTGGATACCTGAATATCCATCGACGGGCTGAGCGAGGGTGAAACCTGTTGGCGCTGCATTACGCCCTGTTCAAAAAACCGGGTCAGAATATCATTACTGTTTGAAGCCACAATCAATCGTTCGATCGGTAGCCCCATTTGCAAGGCAACATAACCGGCAAAGATATTTCCGAAATTGCCCGTCGGCACCGAAAAGGCAATTTTCTTGTCCGGCGCACCAAGCGCTAATGCAGATGAAAAATAATAGACAATCTGCGGCATCAGACGAGCCCAGTTTATCGAATTCACCGCTGACAGATTAACCTCATCACGAAAGTCATGATCATTAAACAGTGATTTTACGATTGCCTGACAATCATCAAAATCACCCGTAACCGCCACCGCATGCGCCCCGTCTGCATCAACCGAGGTCATCTGACGCTGTTGTACCGGCGAAACACGGCCATCGGGAAACAGAATAAAAATATCAACAGCATCGCGGCCCTGAAACGCCTCCAACGCTGCCGAGCCGGTATCACCGCTGGTGGCACCAAGAATAACCGCGGCACGTCCGGCCCCCTGCAACGCCCGGTCAAAAGCCCGCGAGAGAAACTGCATCGCGTAATCCTTGAACGCAATGGTCGGTCCGTGAAACAGCTCCAGCACATGAATATCGCCGGAAAGATGCCGCAGCGGCGCAACCGCTTCATCGGTAAATCCGGAATAGGCATCTCTTGCCATCGCGGTGAGTTCGCCCTCATCCACCTCACCATCGGTAAAACGCGCCATAATCCGGCCAGCAAGTTCGGGGTAGGACAGCCCGGCCATTGCGCGGATTTCATCAGGCGTAAACTCTGGATAGTTGACCGGCAGATACAAGCCGCCATCGCGCGCAAGCCCGCTTAGCAATACGTCTTCATATCCCAGCAATCCCTGTTCATTTCCATGCGGGACCTGCTGGCCGCGGGTGCTGATATATTTCATGCCAATCTACTTTCGATTTCGCGGCTAGTTGCCGTCCTTAGCCCGGCCAAAACGCAATCTTCCAGCCTGATGATGAAAGGCCAGATAGACCCCGATCAACGCACAAGCGATACCGTACCAAGTGATCGCATAGCCAAGATGCGAATTACGAAGGTTGGTTTTCGTACGCGCGGCAATCGGTAATCTCACCTCGTCCGAGGCGCGCAATATATCAGCATAGATGGCAGTCTCGGCCTGCCCTTGCAAGCCCAGATGGTTAACAATCTGGTCGGGTATCAGGGTAAACCAGAACCCGTTATCAGGCTCGTTCTCCGGAACGAAATACCCTTTTGTCGCGGGAAAACGCAAGATTGCAGGAACCGTCGTCACCCCGTCAATCAGCGTAAAGGGGCGCTTTGCCTGATCGCGGTAGGATTCAGAAACCCAGCCACGATTAACCAGAACGATACGCCCATCATCCAAGGTAAACGGGGTCACAATATGAAACCCGGCATTACCCTCATAGGTGCGCCCGGTCAGAAACACCTCTTTGGTATGATCAAAGCTGCCAGTTAGCGCAAGACGGCGAAATTCCAACTCGGACGGTACTTTGCCTTGCGGAAGATCTATTGGCAGCGCATTCGCACGGCTTTCAAAATCTTCAATCAGCTGGTTTTTCCATTCCAGACGTTGAACCTGCCAAGTCCCAAGATACAGCAAGACCAACAGCGCCGGAAACGCCACCAAAGTTGGCCAGAAAAGAGGACGCATTTTCATAGAATCACCCGTTAAGTTAACACCAAATCCATAGCATTAATGAAAAATCCATAGCACCAATGCAAAGGGAGCGCCCTAAAAAAGCGCCCCCTCACTTTTATTTGATATGACATATTTGATATCACATTAGCCCATTTGCAAATGCGGGAAGCGCCAGAATTTCGGTTCTGCGCCTAAAAACGATACCTGATAACGATGGTGCGGATCAGCCGCCCCACCAGTAAACCGCGGCAAACAGGAACAGCCAAACAACGTCAACGAAGTGCCAATACCACGCCGCCGCTTCAAAGCCAAAATGATGCTCCGCGGTGAAATGTCCAGCCCTGCCACGCAGCCAACACACCAGAAGAAAACAGGTTCCGACCAGAACATGAAACCCGTGAAAGCCTGTCGCCATGTAGAATACTGATGGATACACACCGTCAGTAAATCCAAACTCGGCATGACTATACTCGATCGCCTGAAGTCCGGTAAACAGGGCCCCCAAAATCACAGTCACGGCAAGACCGCGCATAAAGTCACGGCGGTTACCATGCTGCAATGCGTGGTGCGCCCAGGTTACCGTACATCCCGACAACAGCAACACCAGCGTGTTGATCAGCGGCAGATCGAACGGATCAAAGGTTACAATACCTTCGGGCGGCCAAATTCCGCCAACCGGAAACAGCGCCCGATCAAAGAATGCCCAGAAAAAGGCCACAAAAAACATCACCTCAGAGGCAATGAACAGCATCATGCCATAGCGCATACCAATCTGGACGATCGGCGTATGATGCCCCTGATATTCGGCCTCACGAATGATATCGCGCCACCACATAAACATCGTCGCCAGCACCAGCGCAAAGCCAATGCCAAGCACAACAGCACCGTGGGCAACTTCATGCATATACATGACGCCGCCGATGGCCGCTGTGAAAGCAGCCGCCGAACCCACAACAGGCCACGGGCTTGCTTCGACAAGGTGATAGGGGTGTTTGTTAGCACCACTCATATTGCTCTCCTCCTGATCTGGGCGCGCCTTTGGGCGATCCCACCTCTCCCACAATCCAATATGTCAGCTCTTGCTAGAGCCTCAGCTCTTGCTAGGGCCAAGTGCTGGAAAAAAAGTATAAGACAAAATAATCTCATCCACATCAACTGTATTACTGTCGCGGGCGATTTCCGGGTCGATAAAGAAACGCACCGGCATTAGCACCGACTCGCCGGGTTTTAATGTTTGTTCGATAAAGCAAAAACAATCCAGCTTCATGAAATGGGGGCCAGCTTTCACCGGCGTTACATTATAGGTGGATGTTCCGGTTGACGGCGTATCGCCAAGATTAGTCGCCCGGTAATTAATGATAATTTCTTCCCCCGGATTCAAAGTCACGGGGGCGTCGACCGCCTCAAACCGCCATTTCAACGAAGGATTAATATTCGCATCAAAACGCACCTTAACCGGATGGTCCAAAACCACATCATCGCTAGTTGATCCGGCGATCTGGGTAGTGCCGCCATAGCCCGTCACCTGACAAAACAACTGATACAGCGGGACTGACGCATAAGCCAGCCCAACCATTCCCACAACAACAAGCACCAGTATTCCCAAGACTCGCCGATTACTGGTCGTACTCATCAATGCAGGGGGCGTTAGAGGCGCACTCATCCAGCGCCTCCCATCCGAACAAGCGTCAACACAAAGAACAGCACCGCAAGCCCGGCAATAGCACCAAGCAGAGCGCGGTTGCGGGTCTTGGTCATCTGCACCATTTCATCGGCAGTTTTTGGTTGCGGACGCGCTTTCATATCAGACCTGCCAGAATGCCGCTTGCAATGACGGCGTGATCAATCACCAACGCCAAGAACAGCAAGAAAAGATAAAAGATTGAAAAGCCAAATAGGTGCCTTGCCACAGCATCATCAGGGGCGCGCATCAAACGCCATGACAGGCGGATGAAATTCAGCGCCAAACCTGCTGAAAAAATGCCATAGCCAATCGACGCCATACCAATAAATGACGGGGCAACCGCCAAGGGTGCCAGCAGGACAGCATAGATCAAAATCTGTTTGCGAGTCTCAGGCTCACCTGCGACCACCGGTAACATTGGCACGCCGGCGCGGGTATAATCTTCGTTGCGAAACAGTGCTAACGCCCAGAAATGCGGCGGTGTCCAGATGAAAATAATCGCAAATAACAGGATTGGCTCAATCGACAGACCGCCAGTAACTGCTGCCCAGCCGATCACCGGCGGCAACGCGCCAGCTGCCCCCCCAATAACAATATTCTGCGGCGTACGGCGCTTCAGCCAGATGGTGTAGACCACCCCATAAAAGAAAATCGTGAATGCCAGCAATCCAGCCGCCAGCCAGTTTGACGCCAACCCCAGAAGCAGCACCGACAATGCCGAAATCACCAAGCCAAAGCCCAGCGCCTCATCCGGAATGACAGCCCCTGCTGGAATTGGCCGATCTTTGGTGCGTTCCATCAACGCATCAATATCGCGGTCATACCACTGGTTAATCGCCCCCGACGCACCTGCCCCTGCAGCTATTGCAAACAAAGAAATCGCAAACAGCATCGGATGCATGTCGTTTGGTGCCAGAAACATGCCGGCAAAGCCTGTGAAAATCACAAGGCTCATGACCCGTGGTTTTAACAGACTCCAAAAGTCGGCGACCGACGGGCCATACAGCACGTCGCTCGCCTCGTTAATATTCTGGTTCGATGATATCGTCATCTTTTCCAGCCAATCTGGGACAATAGCTTGCCCGCCTTACTTGACCTTCGGCAAATCGTCGAAGGTGTGGTATGGCGGCGGTGAAGACACCTGCCATTCCAGCGTTGTTGCACCTTCACCATACGGATTTTCGCCCGCACGACGCTTGGCGATAAAGGCCTCGGCAATGACCACTAGGAATAGAATGGCACCAAACGCGCCCACATAGGATCCGATCGACGCAACCATGTTCCAACCGGCGAAGGCATCAGGATAGTCAACGTAACGCCGCGGCATTCCTGCCAGACCAAGGAAATGCATCGGGAAAAAGGTCAGGTTTACCCCAACGAATGTCACCCAGAAATGCAGCTTGCCAAGAAATTCCGAATATTCGTAGCCGGTCATCTTTGAGAACCAGTAATAGAAACCGGCAAACAGACCAAAAACCGCTCCAAGTGATAACACATAATGGAAATGCGCAATCACATAATAGGTGTTGTGCAGAACCACATCCAAACCGGCATTTGACAGTACCACACCCGTCACACCGCCAACGGTGAACAGGAAGATAAAACCGATTGCCCACAGCATTGGCGTGCGGAACGTGATCGAGCCGCCCCACATTGTGGCAATCCACGAGAAGATTTTCACCCCTGTCGGTACAGCAATCACCATCGTTGCGGCGGTGAAATAAGCGCGGGTATCAACGCTCAATCCGACGGTATACATATGGTGCGCCCACACGATAAAGCCGACAAATCCAATCGCCACCATTGCATATGCCATCCCCAGATACCCAAAGACCGGCTTTTTCGAGAAGGTAGAGATAATCTGACTGACAATGCCAAAGGCCGGCAGAATCATGATGTAAACTTCGGGATGTCCAAAGAACCAAAACAGGTGCAAGAACAAAATCGGATCGCCGCCCCCTTCAGGAATAAAGAAGGTCGTGCCAAAGTTGCGGTCGGTTAGCAACATGGTAATCGCCCCAGCTAGAACCGGCACTGCGAGCAGCAGTAAGAAGGCAGTGACCAACATCGCCCAGACAAATAACGGCATCTTGTGAAGCGTCATTCCGGGGGTGCGCATGTTAAAAATCGTGGTAATGAAATTGGCCGCACCCAAAATCGAGGATACGCCGGCAAGGTGAAGCGACAGGATCGCCAAATCCATCGACATGCCCGGCGTTCCTGCCGAAGAGGAAAGCGGTGGGTAGATCGTCCAGCCAACACCAGCACCTCCATCCATCACCGCTGATAACAGCAGCAGAATGAACGCCGGCGGCAAAAGCCAAAATGAAATATTATTCATTCGCGGAAACGCCATATCAGGCGCGCCAATCATAATCGGAACAAACCAATTACCAAAGCCGCCAATCAGACCGGGCATCACGACGAAAAACACCATGATAAGCCCGTGGGCGGTGGTAAAGACGTTCCAGACATGACCGTCAGCCATATATTGAACGCCCGGTTGCATCAACTCCATTCGCATGTAAACCGAAATGCCGCCGCCGATAAAGGCCGCAAGAATGGCAAATACAAGATACATCGTGCCGATGTCCTTGTGGTTTGTTGAATAGAGCCAGCGGCGCACAAAGCTGGAAGGTGCGCCATGATCAGCGTGGGCTTGAGCACTCATTTTAATTTCCTCTCTGCTACCAAGCTAGTCGGCCGAGGCCAGCAGGATTGTTTCGGGCACCGATAGAACCGGCTTTACTTTATTCATGGCAAATTCTTCACGGGCGGTTTTCAACCAGGCATCATATTCTGCCTTTGGAAGAGCCCGCACCTCAATCGGCATATACGCATGATTGATGCCGCAAATCTGATTACATTGACCATAATATGTTTTCTCGCCCTCGGGCACATCTATCCACACTTCATTGGTGCGACCGATGAACGCATAAACCTGAACGGCCAGCGCCGGGACAAAAAAGGAATGCATCACATCATTGCCGGTAATCAGCAACTTGATGCGGGTTTTTTCTGGAACGACAAGCGGATTATCAACCGATAAAAGCCGTATCTGACCTTCTGCAAGGTCCTCTTCATCGATCAGATAGCTGTCAAACGAGATTTCCTCATCGGGATATTCGTAATTCCAGTACCACTGATTGCCGGTCACCTTGATCACCATGTCGGTATCTGCGGTCCGGTCCATGTAATACAGCAAGCGGAAAGATGGAATCGCAAGGCCGACCAAAATCACCACCGGGATCACCGTCCACAACACCTCGATTACCGTATTATGCGATGTCTTTGACGGCACCGGGTTGGCACTGGCGCGAAACCGCCAGCCGACGTAAATCAAAAGCCCAAGGACAAAAAGCGAAATCAGTGTGATCACAACCAACAGCAGATTGTGGAGATCGTTGGCCATTTCAGCAAGCGAGCCCGCAGGCGGCTGCAATCCCAGCTGCCAGGGCAATGGCTTGGCTGCAAAAGCGTTACCAGCAAAAAGACACGCCATCGAAACCAGCAATGTCACAGGATTTTTAATCACCGCAAAAACGCGTGCCAAAAAGCCGATAGAAACGGTCGCCATTAATGACATGGATATCTCCCTCGATACCTCGCAAGACCGATAACGGTCATGGTCCTGTTGATACCTGATTGTTGAGTATTTTGGACTCTCAGTTTATTAGACGCTTTCGGAAAAATATAAAACCCCTGTGCGGCAGCCTGTCGCTAAAATTCTTATTTTTTTTCAACTTCCTGCCCCGGTTAGCCCGATTGAAGGACTTAACGATGAAGCACAGCCGTAAATGAAGCTTGAATTAAACCGGTCTCGCCCCCATTCTCTTGTTCATCAAAAACGCCGCGCCGCGAGGAGACACCATGGATCACCTTCAAACTACAGATGATATTTTCTTTTCCCGTACCTCCCTTGATCGTGACCGGGCCGAAGCGCTGGTAAGGGATGCGCTGGTCGATGCCGATGATGGTGAGTTGTTCCTTGAAATGCGCCATTCCGAAATGCTGGCCTTTGACGATGGACGCCTTAAAGCGGCAAGTTATGACCAGTCCAGCGGCTTTGGTTTACGCGCCATCGCGGGTGAAGCACATGGCTATGCCCATGCCGGTGAGTTAAGCGAATCAGCCCTGCAGCGCGCAGTTGATAGTGTCTCGGCGGTAACGCGCGGCTATTCGGGAACGGCAGCTGATGCGCCAGTTTCAGCCAGCAATCGCCCGCTTTATGATGATGGCAATCCGCTTTCCAGTATTTCTTTTGAGGATAAGGTCGCCCTGCTTCAGGAAATTGATGCCTTTGCCCGCGATGCCGACCCGCGCGTCGTTCAGGTTAGTGCATCGGTTGCCGGTTCGTGGCAGGCGATCCAGATCATTCGCGCCGACGGGCACCGTGCCGCCGATATCAGGCCGCTGGTCCGCCTGAATGTTTCGGTTGTTGTTGACCGCGATGGCCGCATGGAATCAGGATCATCCGGAGCTGGTGGCCGCGTGATGTTCGATGCCTATATGAAGCCCGACTTATGGCAGGCACAGGTGCATGAGGCGCTTCGCATTGCTACTTTAAACCTTGATTCGGTCGCCGCGCCTGCTGGTGCGATGGAAGTTGCACTTGGCGCTGGCTGGCCCGGTGTTATGCTGCATGAAGCAGTTGGGCACGGTCTGGAAGGTGACTTTAACCGCAAGGGAACTTCGGTGTTCAGTGGTCGTGTCGGCCAGCAAGTTGCCGCCAAGGGCGTTACTGTTGTTGATGATGGCACCATGCAGGACCGCCGCGGATCTATCACAATTGATGATGAAGGCACGCAATCACGCCGTAATGTTCTGATTGAAGATGGCATTCTGCGCGGCTATATGCAGGATCGCCAGAATGCGCGGCTGATGGGGGTTGAGGCTACCGGCAACGGACGGCGCCAATCCTATGAACACGCGCCAATGCCGCGAATGACAAACACCTTTATGGAAAATGGGGAGCATAATCCCGAAGAAATCGTTGCCTCGATGAAAAAGGGGATTTACGCGGTGAATTTTGGTGGTGGTCAGGTTGATATCACCTCGGGTAAATTCGTGTTTTCTGCCTCTGAGGCCTACATGGTCGAAAACGGCAAGATCGGCGCACCAGTAAAGGGGGCAACGCTGATTGGCAACGGCCCGGATGCGATGTCGCAAATCACCATGATCGCAAATGACATGGCGCTGGATAATGGCGTTGGCACATGCGGTAAAGCTGGGCAGTCGGTTCCGGTTGGTGTGGGCCAGCCAACTGTTAAGATGGGCGGCATAACCGTTGGCGGCACCGAAGCTGCCTAGCGGTTGGGGCGCGCCAAAAAGGGAATAACCAAAACAAGCACCAGCGTAATCAGCGTACCGGCGCCAAACGGGAACTGTGATCCACCAAGATCATAAAGCGGGCCAGCAATGACCAGTCCGATCACTTGGCCCAGCGAGCCAAACCCCTGAATGGTGCCAAGTGATCCGCCCATAGCCGACTTTCCGGCCAGCTTGCTGACCGCGCTGGAAATCGCAGGTGACGCAAAGGCAAATCCAAAACATATCCCCGTTGACGCAATTAATGTCTGGACTAGTGGATAGGCATTGCCGGGCAAAAATCCCATCACCGCTAACACGGTCAAAAACTGGCCTGACATCAACAAAACCACGCCAAGCCCCGCCGTGCCCACTTCACCAAATTTACTGACAGCACTGCGGATTAAGCCTGCCTGAACCAGCACAATACACACCCCGATATAGGCAAATAGCCAACCGGTCTGCCGCACCCCAAACCCCAGATAATCACGAAGCACGAGAACAAAAGAAGCCTCAACCTGGGCAAATGACAGATTGAGCAACAACGTTGCAAAGGCATAGATCGCCAGTGGTGAGCGGATTAAAGCCCGCATCGCACCAAGGTTGAAAATGGCGTTGCGCTCAGGAATAATTCGATCAGCAGTCGGCGCGCGTAGATTCAAAGTCATAATCAGCGCAAGGAACGTAAACCCAGATGCCAGCAAAAACGGTATCTGATGCGGACGTTCCCCGCCAACATCGCTGAGCAGCCCGCCAATCGCAGGGCCAGCAACAAAACCAACCCCAATCGCCGCCCCAAGCAGCCCCATATACTGGGCGCGCTTTTCCATCGAGGTGCGATCAGCAATCATCGCTTGAATAACACCGGCATTTCCGGAAGCAAAACCGGCGATAATCCGCGCAATAAACATCGAGGTAATATCGGATGAAAATGCAAACCACAAATGAGCAAGCGCACTTATCGCCAGCGAAAGAAACAAAATTTTGCGACGGCCAAAATGATCCGACAGGCGGCCCAGAATAGGGTTGGCAACAAACATCGCAAAGGCAAAGGACGCTAACAGCAACGTCATCACGCTGGCTGGCAAACCCAGTGTTTCAATCACAACATAGGGCAACACCGGAATTAGCGCGCCAACACCAATGTAGTTAACCCCAACAATAAGCAGCAGAATCGGCATCAGCCCCGAATCCTCAACCCGTTTTCCTCATCTGTTCCAGACCCCTGACGGGGCAAAAGAGATGGAAAAGTATTAATATTGATGCGTATCGAAAACGCGGGAGAGATCACCCTTCCAGTCGTTCTGATAGAGTGCTAGCAAGCGATCTGCCGGGGTTTGCTTGTCTGAAATCATATCGCGCAACGGATTAAGAAAGCCGCTTTCATCGCTGCCCTCATCATCATGCCGCGCCCGGTTGCGCAATCCCACAGACGCAATATCAATGACACGCGCGGCCAGATCATAGACATTCATCCCGCCAAGCTGTCCGCGCAACCCATCGCGAAGAACCGATAAGCGGCCTTCCATCACGTCACTAGCACCAATTTTTTTGACCAGATCTTGTGCCTCGGCCAGCGCCACCTCATCATAAAGCAGTCCAACCCAAAGGGCCGGTAGCGCGCAGATGGTTGACCATGGCCCACTATCCGCGCCGCGCATTTCAAGAAACTGCTTTAGTCGCACTTCGGGAAAAGCCGTGGTCACATGGTCTTCGAAATCCGCCATGCTTGGCATCTGGCCCTCAAAGCCTGCCAGTGTTCCCTTCATGAAATCACGGAAAGAATGACCCGCCACATCCCGATAATCATCCCCGCGATGAACGAAATACATTGGCACATCCAAAATATAATCGACCCATTGCTCATATCCGAAATTATCATCAAACACACAGTCAGGAACGCCGCATCGCGCTGCGTCAGTGTCGGTCCATGTCTGGGCGCGCGTCGACAGCAAACCGGACGGTGCGCCCTCTTTGAAAGGCGAGTTCGCAAACAAAGCAGTCGCAATTGGCTGCAGGGCCAGCGAGGTCCGGAATTTGCGCCGCATATCGGCCTCGTCGGTGTAATCAAGGTTAACCTGAACAGTGCATGACCGCAGCATCATATCGAGCCCGAGCTTGCCAACTTTTGGCATATACTGGCTCATGATTTTATAACGGCCCTTTGGCATAAAGCTGATGTCTTTGCGGTGTGCGGTCGGATGATAACCAAGCCCCAACATACCAATTTCCAGCGGGTCGGCGGCGGCATGCATCGACCGCAAATGCCTACCGGTTTCAGCGCAGGTCTGATGCAGATTATCAAGCGGGGCGCCTGACAGTTCTAGCTGCCCGCCGGGCTCCAACGAAACTGCACCGCCTTCGGCATCCACTATCCCAATGATTTTGCCTTTTTCCATGATCGGGGTAGCACCCGGCCCAAGCTCGCTCAAAAGCCGGTCAAGAAGCGTTCCTACCCCGGCCTCACCTTCATAGGCAACCGGCGACAGATCATCTTTGTGAAAGAGGAATTTTTCATGCTCGGTACCAATTTTCAGCTTGTCAGGTGACTTCTCGCCGCCTGCAATCCAATCGATCATCTGGCCCATATCAACCGGAGCGCCTGTCTGTTCAACGGGAGCGCCTGTCTGTTCAACCGGAGCGCCTGTCTGTCCGTTTGGTGTCTCATGCATGATCTTTGATCCAAATTTCTAGGGTAGTGCCAACAATGCCAGCCACGAATGCGCCAATAGTCCAGCGGGTAACACAGACCGCCATTTATACACCGATTAGGTCTTTTATATAACTGATCCGATTAGGGGACCCAGTCTCCACATACTGACTGAAAACAGGCCAGCGCGGCAATCGCTGCTGTATCTGCGCGCAATATGCGCGGCCCCAAGGAAACTTTCAAACAATTTTCTCGCGTTTCAAGAAGCTTGCGCTCGGCATCCGAAAATCCGCCCTCAGGCCCGATCAGAATCGCCGCCTTTGATACCGGCCCGTATGCGGCCAGTGCAGTGACCGCGTTTACCGTAGAATCACCCGCGCTTTCCTCATCACAAAAGATCAAAACCCGGTCATTCTCGCAGCCTGCCAACACCTCAACCAACGGGGTAAAAGCCAGTATTTCCGGGATATCCAGCCGCTCGGTCTGCTCAGCCGCCTCAATCGCATTCGCTAGCATCCGGTCATCATTCACCCGCGACATCTGACAATAATCAGTGCGCACGGGCCAGATACGACTGCACCCCATTTCAGTGGCCTTTTGCGCAATAAAATCCAGCCGCGCCTTTTTCACCGGCGCAAACATCAACCACAAATCGGGGCTGGTGGACTGACCCCTAAGGCGCTGCTGAACGGTTAACGTGCATTGCTTGCGCGATGTAGGGTTAACCCGGGCCAGCCATTCGCCGTCACGCCCATTGAACAGTCCGATAGGATCGCCGTCATTCATCCGCATGACAGTCATCAGATAATGCTGCTGATCGCGGGATGGCAGAATTTCTGCATCCTTTAATAGCTCAGCCGGGGTAAATAACCGCGATTTCGGAACGGGGGTCGTCATGGTCACCATTTAACCAACAAGATGAGCCATTGCAACAACAGAACCACATCCATTTCGGTCCAAGATCCTGCATCTATACCCGCACCAAAGATTGCGCTATTGCTATTGATCATGGAAAAAAAGACCCCTGCAAATACGCCGGCGTTCACGTCGAATAAAAACCTGTCACCTGATCATCCAGATCCGGTTAACCCTGATGCCCGTCTTCCAGATAGGGAACCTTTGGATATTAAACAGATTGGATGGTGGCGACATTTGCCAGCACCGGTTCATCCTTATTTCTATCTGGCGCGATTTGACCGGCCCATTGGGTCATGGCTGTTGCTGATGCCTGCATGGTGGGTGATTCCGGCAGCATCAGCGCAATCTGGCAGCGCTATCAACCCGGTCAAAACGGCTTGGCTGATGCTATTATTCCTGATCGGGGCAGTGGTCACGCGCGCGGCGGGGTGCGTGATAAATGATATGTGGGACCGGCGGCTGGACCAGAATGTTGAGCGCACTGCCAAGCGACCATTGGCCGCCGGAACAATTACAATGACAGGCGCCTTATTCTTTCTGGCCGCGCTCAGCCTAGTTGGGCTTTACATTCTTGTGCAACTGCCATTGGTAGCCATTATTACCGGATTCGCGGCGGTGCCTCTGGTCATTTTATATCCGCTGGCAAAGCGCGTTACCTGGTGGCCGCAAGCGGTTCTGGGGCTGACCTTCTCGTGGGGGGTGCCGTTGGGCTGGACCGCAACAACAGGCCAGATTCCAACGCCGGACCTATTGCCGGACCTGTTAATTATATATGCTGGCAGCATCTGCTGGGTGTTTGGGTATGATACCATCTATGCTGTTCAGGACATGGCGGACGACGCTTTGGTTGGCGTTAAATCAGCAGCGCTGGGGCTTGGCCGGTTCCTGCACCATGGTGTTGGATGCGCCTATCTGCTGGCAGTACTATTTCTGGGAGCCGGATTATTCCGCCTGTTAGGGCCCGGAATATGGATGGCGGGACTGACCTTTGCAGCGGCGCATTTCATCTGGCAGGTGCGATTGCTGGATGCGGATGATCCTGCCGGGGCGGGATATCTGTTTAAATCAAATCGTGATGCCGGTCTGCTGCTGTCCGCTGGCATCACCGGCGACATGATTGTCCGATATTTTATCGCGCTGTGATAGAGGACGAATTTTTAATTTAGGCCGGTATTTTCATCAAGGCCGAGGGCGATGTTCATATTCTGCACAGCCGCACCCGAAGCACCCTTGCCTAGATTATCAAGGCACGCGGTCAACCAGAATTGGCTGTTATCAGCGTTCGCGAAAACGAATAGTTCCATATCATTACGTCCGACAAACGCGGTCGCATCCAGCGTCATCGCCGCCGTTTCAGGATCACCCGCCATGGCAGACCCCATTTTAACGAAATTCGCCCCGTCATAATGGCTTGCCAGAACTTCATGAAGATCATCCGACGTCACAGATTTGGTCAACTGCGCGGCATGCAACGGCAAATGCACCAGCATGCCAGCATAGAATGATCCAACCGCTGGCATGAAAATCGGGGCACTATCCAGCCCGGTATAGCGCACCATTTCGCGAAGATGCTTATGCGCCATTGTCAGCCCATAAGCCGTATGCGGGGCTATTTCACCCGCATCATGACGGGCAATCGCGCCTTTACCGCCGCCGCTAAATCCAGATATAGCCGAAACCACCAGCTTGGCACTGTTTTGCAACAAACCAGCATCAAATAGCGGACGCGCCAGTGCCAGAAACCCGGTCGGATAGCATCCAGGATTGCTGATACGTCCTGCCCCGGCAATCTCATCCCGCGCGCCACTATGCAGCTCGGCGAATCCATAGGCCCAGCCATCCGCCGTCCGGTGCGCTGACGACGCATCAATCACACGCGCATCAAGGTCATCCGCAAGAGCCACCGATTCCCGCGCCGCATCATCGGGCAGGCATAGGATGGTAATATCGCTTTCGGCCATCATGGCACGGCGCGCGTTGCTGTCCTTGCGAAGATCATCTTCCAGCGCAAGTGTCTGCACAGCCGGATGCGTTTGCAACCGGTCATGCACCTGCAAGCCGGTCGTTCCGACCGCACCATCGATGAAAATACTGTACGTCATGACCCTTTTGATAAACATAATGGCGCGCCTATGCAAGGAAGGTTATAATGTCCTTCCTGACCTTTTATTTTTTTTATTTGGCTGGAGAGGCATAAAATTGCACAAAATTCTTGCCGCTTTCTTGTCACTCAATTCAAAGACCCCATCTACTCTCCTTGAACACCGGGCTTTTGAACACCGGGCTTTTGAACACCGGTCACTTAATGCCGGGCACTTTATAGTTGGATTATCATTATGAGCAACGTTGACCAAAACCTGATCGCCGAACTTCTGGATGCAGCGCGTACCGCTGGCGCTGATGGGGCTGATGCCGCGTTGGCTCGAAGCGAGGGCACCTCAGTTTCGGTGCGCCTTGGCAAGGTTGAATCCAGCGAACGATCAGAAGATGTTAATGCTGGTCTTCGCGTGTTTGTCGGCAAACAAAATGCGTCGGTTTCTACCAGCCAGCTTGACAGCCAGAATATTCGCACTCTGGCAGAACGCGCTGTTGCGATGGCCCGTGTTGCCCCGGAAGACCCCTATGTTCGGCTTGCCAGCGCTGATGAAATTGCCAAAGAAATTCCGCAGGTTGAAATTTTTGACCCGCTGATGCCCAGCATTGAAGCGCTGACAGAAAGCGCTACTACCGCCGAGGCTGCCGCGCTGGACAAAACCGGTATTACTAATTCTGAAGGAGGTTCGGCAAGCCATGGTGTAGCGCATTTCCTGATCGCCACCAGTAACGGTTTCTCGGCCGAGTATCAGCGTTCATCCCAAGGTATCTCAGCCGTTGTTATCGCCGAAAAAGACGGTGCGATGGAACGCGACTATGACTATACCGCCGCCGTTTTCGGAGAGGATCTAGACCCTGCCCAGCAGGTTGGAGCTAGCGCTGCCGAGCGCACTTTGGCGCGCCTTGGGCCCCGCAAACCACCTACCGGCCAGTTCCCCGTCATCTATCACAACCGGGTTTCCGGATCGATTGTGGGAACTTTGGCGGGCGGCATAAATGGGGCGGCCATTGCGCGGGGTACCAGTTTTTTGAAAGACCGGATGGACGCCGCAATTACCAGCCCCGGCCTGACCTTTGTCGATGACCCGCTGCGTCCGCGCGGCATGGGATCCAGATTATTTGACGGCGAGGGCCTTGCAGTATCTCGCCGCAACATGGTCGAGGATGGCGTTCTGCAAAGCTGGTTCTTGGACATCGCATCAGCAACCAAGCTGGGGCTTTCGCCAAACGGACAGGCGGGGCGCGGCATGGGCAGCGCGACCTCCCCCGGATCCAGCAATTTCTATCTGGAAAACGGCAACATCGCCTATGATGATCTGATCGGCGATGTCGATGAGGGATTTCTGGTCACCGAAATGATGGGCAGTTCGGTCGATATGATTACTGGCGATTACAGCCGGGGGGCTGCCGGGTTTTGGATCAGCGGCGGTAAAATCACCCACCCCGTTGCCGAGGCCACCATTGCCGGTAATTTGAAAGATATGTTCATGGCAATCACCCGGGCCGATGATATTGATATGCGCCGCAGCACCGCAGCACCGTCGCTTCGCATTGATGGAATGACGGTAGCTGGAGGATGAGTTTTCGCGCCCCAGTCGGACAGCGTCGCGGGTTGCGCGATTGGGTTGACCTGATTTTTAAGGATCACGGTTTTCTGCGTATCTGGTGGCATAACAAGCATGAATTGGCCCCCGGCATGTGGCGATCAAACCAGCCGTCGCCATCGCGTATCAAAGCTGCTGGAGCTGACGGATTTCGTACCATTATCAACCTTCGCGGACCGCGTGATGATGGCGGCTGGCAGTTAGAGGCTGAGGCCTGCGCCAAGGCCGGGATCACATTGCTTGATTTTACCGCCAGGTCACGCGCTGCGCCTGATAAGGCAATGCTGCATGCGGCGCGATATCTGTTTGCCGATGTCACCCTACCGGCGCTGATGCATTGCAAATCGGGGGCGGATCGCGCCGGTCTTATGTCGGCCTTATATCTGCTGATTGTCGAGAAAAAGCCGGTTCGCGAGGCATCCGCCCAACTGGCATGGAAATATGGCCATGTGAAGCAGGCCAAAACCGGCCTGCTGGATGCGTTCTTTACTGCCTATGAGCCTTATGAAGATGCCGGAATGGATTTTTTTGACTGGGTCGATAATGTTTACGACCCACAGGAAGTCACGCGCAATTTTCAAGCCAAAGGATGGGCGGTGCGCCTGGTTGACAGCATTCTACACCGCGAATAACCCCAACCCCGGTCTGGGCCTCTATTCCAAATCCAGCGATTGCAAGCGGCACAGCCGGGCATATAGACCGTCGCCGGGGTGGAGTTGATCATGCGTTCCGCGCTCAACAATAGTGCCGCCCTCCATCACCAGAATTTGATCTGCATCGCGAATAGTTGATAGGCGGTGCGCCACAACCAGCGTCGTGCGCCCCTGTTGAAGGCGGGCCAGCGCGGCCTGCACCTGTTGTTCGGATTCGGCGTCCAATGCAGCGGTTGCCTCATCGAGAAGCAGGATCGGCGCATCTTTCAACATCGCCCGCGCAATCGAAATACGTTGCCGCTGGCCGCCCGACAACCGGTTGCCCATCGCCCCAACGGGGGCGTCATAGCCGCCGTCAAGCGCGGTGATAAATTCATCGGCTGCCGCAGCCTTTGCCGCCGCCTCAATCTCGGCGCGGTTGGCATTTGGCCGTCCAAAAGCGATATTGGCAGCAATGCTGTCATCGAACAAAATTGCATCCTGACTGACCAACGCCACATTCCGGCGCAGCGATTCAATGCTGGCCTTGCTGATATCGGTGCCATCGATGCTAATCATGCCGCTGCTGCAGTCAAAAAAACGCGGCAGCAGATTGATGATTGTACTTTTACCCGCACCGCTTGGACCAACAAACGCCACCATCTCGCCTGCCTTTGCCGAAAAACTAACATCGTTAAGAGCAGGATGTGAGCCCGTATTGATATCTGCATCGGTATAGGCATCCGTATCCGAGTAGGAAAACGCGACCTTATCAAAAATTATGTCGCCGCGTGCCCTGCCCATATCCTTTGCTGCAGGAGCATTAGCAACGCGTTGCGGTTGATCAAGCAGACCCAGAACACGCTCGGCGGCAGCAAGGGCCTCTTGGGTAACTGCATTCAGCGTCCCAATTCCGCGAATCGGCTGGACCAGCAGGATCAGCGTGGTAATAAAAGCCACAACATCGCCAACCTGAAGCATTCCGTTTGACACCCGCCATCCGGCAAGGGCAACCACGCCGCCAACCGCCAACCCGCCAACAACCTCTAAAATAGGATCAATTTTAGCGCGCCCGGTCAGCAGCCTGACCAGACGGCTATACAATCCGTCGAAGGCTGTTTTGGTTCGCAAGGTCTCACTGCTTTCTAGCTGATAGGCCTTGACCATTCGCGCACCTTGCAAAGTTTCGGCCAAAAGCGAGGTCACGCCTTCCATATGCTCCTGAAGATTGCCCGACGCTTTGCGTTGGCGCGCGCCAATCCGCACAATCGGCTGCATAGCCGCCGGATAGACCGCCAAAACGATCACCGCCATCAGCCAATCCAGCCACAGCATCGCCCCGATCAGCACAATGACCGTTAACAGATCACGCACCAGATTATTGGCCAGGCGCACCGCCGCCTCACGCACCAGATTAAGGTCATTCATGATCCGTGACATGAACGCCCCGGCAGGCTCACGCGTTAGCACGGCCAAATCAGCATGGATCAGGGTTTTTGCCATGTCTTTCTGAAGATCGGTCGTTACCCGCAAAGCCAGCGCATTCACCAACACTGTCTGGGCAAATAACGCGCCGCCCTTGATCAACGCCAAAATGATAATCGCTGGCGGGGCCAACCAGATAACTTCGCCCGCCCGCCCATCAGCCAGCGCATTAAAAATATAGCGGGTCAGCAAGGGATAGGCCGACGCCGTCGCCGCCACCACCGCCATCAACAACAATGCAGCGATCAACCGGCCACGATAAGGCAGCACCCAACCACGCCAGATGCGCAGCATGATCACACGGCTATTACCCTTAATCGGCGCTTTTTGTTCTGGATTTGATGGGGTCACAGGATGTATCAGGTCTCCGAATCAGGCTGATGTACGGCGCTGCTGCTGCAAGATAATGTTCACCGCCGAGAAGGCTTGCTCAGGCGAAATAGTCTCGATCCCGCGAGGTATGCCAAATTTGCCGCTTGGCAGAGACACTGCCAGAATGTTGGGATTATAGTCTAATGGTGGCGATTGCGCAAAAAGACCGATAGCCGGCCGCTGACAGGCCGCCGCAATATTCAGCAAACTGGTATCATTACCAACATATAATGCGGCTTGTGACAGGATTTCAATCGCCGGATCAAGATCATCAGTATTGGCGATAAGACCGTCGGGTGCTGCTGGATCGGCCATGATAGTGTCAATGATCTGTGCCTCAGCCGGGCCGCCCATCACCACTATTGCCAGATCAGGCCATTCCCGCGCCAACATCGCGGCAAGCTTTACGAACTGGGCAGGCGGCCAGCGGCGTTCAATATCCATCGCGCCAATGCCCATCACCACCATCGGCCTGCCCATGGACTTGTTTTGATTATTGTGTCCGGCGATTTTATGGGCCTTAAAAAATGCTTCGGCATGAGCCCGGCCCGGTTTTGATGCCTGCATTTTCCAAACCGGTGCATCAATGCCAAATCCATTCAGATGGGCAAATTCGGCTAACTTTTTCGTGGGGTGTTGAAACCGCGCGTCACTGCCAACAAAACACCCAGCATTTAGCCAGCGACGGCTACTGCCAATGCCATATCCCCAGCGCCGGGAAATTCCGGCTATTCGTGCGGCCAGCGTATAGCGGCTACTGTGATGCAGGATCAGCGCGCGATCAGCCCCCGATTTACGAAATGCCCGAGCCAGACGAAGCAGGCCAAAAAAGCCATCATGCACCCCGCGCCGCCCGCGAAGCGAGCGCTCAATATCAATCCAGTCAACAATGCCTGGCGTGCCTTCAAAGACAGCTTTTGAGCGCGCCGTTGGCTTGGCGGCGAGAATAACATCATTGGTGGCGGCAAGATAATCAATCCATGGCTTGTGCCATACCATATCGCCAATCCCAACTAAGGGCTGAACGATCAACAGCCTATCTCGGCTGCTGCTGCTGCGTATTAGGCCGCTATCGCCCACTACATTCATCCGACCCCTATCCCACTATCTGAGGCAAACACCACTATCTGAAGAAAAACACCACTATCTGAAGAAAAACACCAATATCTGAAGAAAAACACCACTATCTGAAGAAAAACACCAATATCTGAAGAAAAACACCAATATCTGAAGAAAAACATACGACATCCCAAGACATTATACTGCCTAACTGGTAACGCCTAACTGGACTGCTCCTAGCTTCATCGGTATAACTTTCGTTATATAACCTTCACGGTATAACCTTAACGCGCGTTATGGGAAACCGTAATTAAACCAGCGCCTTGCAAGAGCATCTTTCTATCCGGCGTCGGGGCGGACTTGACCACCTATGCTAAAGCGACTGATACGCACGAAGATCGGCTTGTTCGCCCTTAGTTGGGTTGCGGCCTTAATTGTCATGGGATTAATGATCAGCGTCCGCTGGCGAACGCATCAACCGGAAAAATTTCGCAAGTTGCTGGCCGAGCATGATGGATTTATTCTGGTGTTCTGGCATGAACGCATTCTGTCGATGCCGTGGTTATGGCCGCGCCGACATGCGATGACCGCCCTGCAATCCCCCCATCCCGATGGCCGGATGCTGGCCCATACCGTCAATCACCTTGGTGTGCGAACCGTTTATGGAAGCTCCAATCGCAATGCGATTTCCGGCCTTCGCGGGCTGAAACGCGTTGTGGATTCCGGGAAAATAGCGACCATCACACCCGATGGCCCGCGGGGACCAGCGCGCCAAGCTGCAATCGGACCCGTTGCGCTATCGCGGCTTACCGGCAAACCAATCATTCCCATCGCATGGTCAGCCAGCCGCTTTTGGCGTGCGCCCGGATGGGACGGGATGATGATCCCAAAGCCCTTCAGCCAAGGCATTCTTGTTATTGGAGAGCCGATAGCGCCGCCATCCAGCGGTGACCGGGGCAAGATGGAAAAGGCGCGCGTAAATTTGCAGGCAGCTATAAATCAAGTGAGCGATGAAGCCGATAGCCGAAGCGATGGCCAATCATGAGCGAATTTGATGTAAATGCCGGCCCGGAAAACGGAAAAAACACCGCGCGTGCACGGCGACGCTACAATTTTGTCTGGAGGATACTCCGTCCGTTTTTGGGGATAGCGTTATCATGGCGTGCCCGCCGCGGAAAAGAGGATCGGACACGGCTGACTGAACGCTTTGCCAGATATGAACATCGGGATACGCTTCCGCAGAATCCGATCTGGCTTCATGCTGTAAGCGTTGGCGAGGCTATGGCAGCGCTGACGTTGGCCGACGCGCTGCGGGCCTGCGGCGAGACCTCACCCCTTCTGATCACGACGAATACCGTAACGGCTGCTTCGCGGGTCATGGCGCACCCGCTAACCTCTAACATCACCCACCTTTATCAGCCTTTTGATCACCCGCAGATAATTGACCGGTTTTTGCGGCAGCTAGATCCGCAGCTTGCCGTATTTCTGGAATCAGATTTCTGGCCGAATCTAATCTGCCGGACCGCAGCGCACGGCACCCCGGTGGTTTTTGCCTCAAGCCAGATGTCGGAACGCGCCTATTCGAGATGGCAAAAACGCAGCGATCTGGCGGCGGCGGTTTTCGGAGCTGCGCAAGCGATTCTGAGCGTTGATGCACAGCAGGCAGACAGGCAAATCGCGCTTGGGGCCAACCCGGAACTGGTCAAAATTGTTGGATCGTTAAAGCTGCCCCTTGCCGCACAGAAACCGGATAAAACCTTGATGGATGCTCTGAGAGGCGCGGCGGCGGGGCGCAATATACTGATTGCGGCATCAACGCATCCAGATGAAGAGGAAATTGTCTTAGAAGCTGCAAAAATGCTGGGGCCGGACTGGTTTACCATCATTGCCCCGCGCCACCCAGTGCGCGGTGCGGCAGTGCAGGCGCTGACAGTCGCCGCCGGAATTCCCGCTAAACGCCGCGCATTAAGTGAAATGGCGTCTAAAAGTGATTCTGTTTTCATCCTTGATACACTTGGCGAAATGGACAGTCTTTTTGCCGTTGGTGATGTTGTTTTTCTCGGCGCGTCGCTTGTTCCCCTTGGCGGGCACAACCCGATTGAGCCTGCCGCCTACGGCCTGCC
Organism: uncultured Alphaproteobacteria bacterium; assembly: GCA_938082345.1. Taxonomy (GTDB): domain Bacteria; phylum Pseudomonadota; class Alphaproteobacteria; order Puniceispirillales; family Puniceispirillaceae; genus UBA8309. Next base: position 16,127 of record CALLKZ010000007.1, on the reverse strand, counting down.
GCTAATCAGCGGGCCGCATGTTTTCAAAAATACCGCCGAATTTAACGCCCTGCGGTCCGCCGGAGTTTTGTACGATGTCAGGGATGCTGCCAGCCTTGCTGAGACGGCGAGAGCCGCGACAGTAAACGGCAAAACCCGCACCGCCAGATCGCGTGCAGCACGCCAATTTGCAACTGAGGCTGGAAACCGCCCCCAGATAGCGGCTAAACTATGCCTTTCTCTTTGCAAAGGCAGAAACTCAACCCAATGATGACCCCTCCTTCACACTGGAATTCGCGCGGACCGGCGGCGATTGCGCTACTGCCGCTTTCGGCATTATGGGGGCTGGCCAGTTGGTGGCGCAGGGCAAGCGCACGCCCGTTGCGGGCCTCGATTCCGGTGATCTGTGTTGGCAACCTGAGCGTCGGCGGTACTGGCAAGACCCCGATTGTTGCCTGGCTTTACGAGCAGTTGACTGAACGCGGTTGGCATCCTGCGATTTTGACACGCGGCTATGGCGGTAAGCTGGCCGGCCCGCTCTGGGTTGATGGCAGCATTCATGATGCTGCTGCCTGCGGCGACGAACCGCTGATGCTAGCAGATGGTGTGCTTGGTGAAGGGCGCAATGTTATGGTGGCGCGCGACCGCAAAGCCGGCGCCAAGGCAATTACCGCCAGCGGTAAGTTTGATCTGATCATTATGGATGACGGGCTGCAAAATCCGCATCTGTATAAAGACGTGTCGATTGGTGTTTTCGATGGAAGTGCGGGAGCCGGCAATGGCTGGTTAATCCCCGCAGGCCCGCTTCGCACCAGATTACGGCACGGCATGAAAATGCTGGATATGATTGTGGTGAATGGTGCTGACGAAACCGGACTCAATGCCTTGATCCCGCCGGATATTGCCAGCTTTGAAGCGCGTCTTCGCCCCGATATAATGGTCGGTGAGCAGCTGGCTGGAAAATCCCTTCTGGCATTTGCCGGAATTGGCCGACCTGCGCGGTTCTTTGATAGTGTTGAAGCGGCTGGCGGGGTCATCGTTCACCAGCTTGCCTTTGCCGACCATCATCCCTACTCGCAACATGATCTAACCCGCCTACAAGAGGACGCGCAGCGCCTTGGGGCTGACCTGATCACCACGCAAAAAGACTGGGTGCGCCTTCCCGCCGAATGGCGAAGCCAGATCGCCGTGCTACCGGTGTCGCTGGAACTCGATGATAATGACAGAATGCTGGCAATGCTCGAAGCTTATCTAGCTGCTGCATCCGATAAGCGTGAGGCTGGAGCCGGTTGATGGCTGATCCGATTGGCAAAATCATCCTGCGCAGCGCAAGGCAGGTGTTCATCTGGCCGCTGGAGGCCGCGATTGTTCTGTTGATTTTTAGCGTCGCCAGACTGCTACCGGTAGCGGCGGCCAGCGCTGCGATGAGCGCGGTTATTGGCGTAATTGGCCCCATTACCCCATGGCAGAAACGCGCACGACGCAATCTCCATCTGGCGATGCCAGAACTTGACACCGCTGCACAAAATCATGTTCTGGCTGGCATGTGGCGTAATTTCGGACATGTTATCGGCGAATTTCCACATGTTCATCATATGCCTGACGACGGTCGCATTGAATTTGCCGGTCTGGAGCATCTGGAAAACATCAATGAGGGCGCTTTCCTGATTGGCGCCCATATTGGAAACTGGGAGCTGGGACCCTATGCGGCGATCAAGGCCGGGCATAAAGTTGCAGCGATTTACCGACCCTTGAACAACCCGCTTCTGGCTGGTTTATTGGCCCGCCGCCAGGCTAATTATGGCGGTGATATTTTCCGCAAAGGGCGCGAAGGTGCTCTTGGCATGATCAGCGCCCTGCGTAAGGGCCAGATTATGTGTCTGCTGGTCGATCAGCAACTTCGCGAAGGCATGGAGGTGCCATTTTTTGGACATCCTGCGCAAACATCAATCGGGCATATCAAACTTGCCATTAAGAAAAAAGTGCCGCTGATGTTGATGCGTACCCAGCGCATTGAAGGGTGCCGTTTCAAGGTAACAATTTCACCGCCACTGGACCTTCCAGCCCGCGATAATGATCGTGAGGTGCTGGCGATTGCAACCCAGATTAATGCCCAGATAGAAGATTGGATTAAAAGTGCTCCCGACCAGTGGTTCTGGCCGCACCGCCGCTGGGGAAAAAATATCTGACCCCGCATTAGCCCGTATTAGATATGTTTATGAAGAAACTATAATCAGAATAAACTATCCTGCCCGCCATCATTTCCGGCCGGTTTGGGGGATTTGCGAGCAGGTTTTTTGCGCGCGGCGCTTTGAACTTCGCCGCCAACACCGGCATCAGAGGCTGGATCAAGTTCGGGATCGAGGCGGGCCGCGCGGCTGGCGTCGGCAAATCGAATGGTTACATCGGCGCCAATGGCCGCCTCATCAGCGCGTTTGACCGGGCGGCCATCAGGCGTAGTGACGAGGGCAAACCCGCGTTCCAGAACGCGCTCAAACGAATTCGCCGCCAACAACCGCGAGGCAGTATCCAGCGTGCGACTATAGATGCCAAACCGATTTTCAATTGCGTGCGATAGCCTGCCATCAAGATTAACAAGGCCGGCCCCGGCCTCGGCGACCTTTCGATCTGGCGGGCGCAACCTAGCCCCAAATCCCGATAGGCGCAGCGCGGCATCAGACAGGCGGCGTTCCAGCCCGTTATTCAGGCCGGCCACCGCAAGATCCAGCGTCTGGGCGCGGCGTTCAACCATCTCACCCGGACCCAGCAGCCCGCGCGCAGCCATTCGTAACATCTGGCCAGCGCCTTCGATTCGCCCGCCAATAGCGCGTTGCAGACGGGCGTCAATCTCGGACAGGCGGGCCAGCAATTCTGCCCTAACCGGAACCGCAATCTCGGCAGCAGCGGTTGGCGTCGGGGAGCGTTGATCGGCGGCAAAATCAATTAAGGTGGTGTCTGTCTCATGCCCAATCGCCGAGATTAAGGGGATTGAGCACTCCGCCGCCGCACGCACAACCTCTTCTTCGTTAAATGCCCATAAATCTTCCAGCGAGCCGCCACCGCGCGCAACAATCACCAAATCCGGACGCGGCAATGCTCCTCCCACAGGCATCGCATCAAAACCACGGATGGCAGCTGTAACCTGCCCCGCGGCAGACGGACCCTGGACCAGCGTTCCCCACACCAAAACACGAACGCCGAACCTGTCGGTCAGGCGATGCAAAATATCACGAATCACCGCTCCGGTCGGGCTGGTCACGACTCCAATGACGGTGGGCATACGCGGCAATGGTTTTTTTCGATCGTTATCAAACAGCCCTTCGGCGGCCAGCCTGCGGCGACGTTCTTCCAGCTGTTTAAGCATCGCGCCTTCGCCAGCGATTTCCATCTGCTGGACGACAATTTGATATTTTGATCTGCCGCCGTAAATCGTCAATTTGCCGGTTACAATCACCTCCAACCCTTCTTCGGGCTGGATCGACAGCGTTCCGGCCACCGCTTTCCAGCACACCGCATCAAGGGTGCTGCGCTCATCTTTCAAAGTGAAATAGACATGGCCTGATGCGGCGCGCGTGGGGCGCGATATCTCGGCGCGTACCCGCACAAAATCAAAGGCGCTCTCGACGGTTGCCTTCAGGCTCGAGGCCAACTCGCTGACGGTTAGAAAAGGCGCGTTCGTTCCGGCGCCGGGCGGCGCGGCCTCATCTGGTGAAAATGGAAAGTCAGATGGCATTGGCAGGAACCCCTTCTTGTGCCCCCAATATTATGGCATATTGAGGGTGGATCAACCGGCTTTCGCAACATCTGGAAATTACCGCAATATTTACCCCGATATTCGCTTCAATATTTGACACAGGGTCCTGATATGAAAATTCTTCTGATTGGTGGCGGTGGCCGCGAACACGCACTGGCTTGGGCCATTGCCAGATCAGTTTTGACCGATGAGCTGATCATCGCCCCCGGCTCTGACGCGATGGCATCATTGGGCCGTTGTGTTGATGTTTTGGCTGATGATATTGACGGTCTGGTGGCACTGGCTGATGAGCTGAAGCCCGATCTGGTGGTTGTTGGCCCCGAAGCACCGCTGGTTGCCGGGCTCGTTGACCGTCTTGAAAGCGCGGGTCATGCCAGTTTTGGCCCGTCACGCGATGCCGCCCAGCTGGAAGGATCAAAAGCGTTCGCGCGCGAAGTTTGCGCCCGTCATAATATCCCGCAGCCCAGCTTTTCGGTTTGCACCAACAGGCAGGAAGCTGCCGCCGCGATTGCCTTACAAGCCGCAAATTCAGACCCTAACGGCCCAACTGATCAGGATGGCTGTGTAATCAAGGCCGACGGTCTGGCTGCGGGTAAAGGTGTTGTGGTCGCTGATGACGTTGATGAGGCAATGTCCGCTGCTGCGCAAATGCTGGACGGCAAATTCGGGGACGCTGGCCGCACATTGCTGGTAGAACAACGGATATCCGGTCCCGAAGCGTCACTATTTGCGCTGGTTGATGGGCCAAATGCCCTGTTCATCGGCAGCGCGCAGGACCATAAACGCGCCTATGACAATGATCAGGGGCCCAATACTGGCGGTATGGGCGCTATTTCTCCTGCACCGCGCCTGACCGCGGCATTGGAGACGCAGGTGATGGATGAAGTGGTGGTGCCGCTAGCGCGCGGAATGGCCAAAGAAGGTACACCCTACCGCGGCATTCTTTATGTCGGGCTGATGCTGACCCCAACCGGTCCTCAGGTGATCGAGTTCAACTGCCGATTTGGTGATCCCGAAGCACAGGTGATCCTGCCCCGGCTTCGCTCTGACCTTGTGGCGGCGATGATGGCGACGGTTGAGGGCACGCTGGCGCATCTGTCACTTCGCTGGCTGGATGTGAACGCTGTCACCGTTGTGATGGCGGCCAAGGGCTATCCGGGCGCCTATGCAAAGGGTAGTATAATTGCCAATACCGCGGCCGCCGAAGCCAACCCTGATGTTATGCTTTTTCATGCGGGAACGAAAATTGATGCCCACGGAACTGTCCGCGCCAATGGTGGACGCGTTCTGACAGTTACCGGACTGGGAAAAAACGCCGCTGATGCCCGCAAATCAGCCTATGACGCGGTGGCAGAAATCAACTGGCCTGACGGGTTCTGGCGGAGTGATATCGCCGCCAGTTAGATAGATTTTTGGCGCCTGTAGGCATCTACCGCCGCGCAGCAAAAAACGCCCGCAACTGTTCGGCGGCGGCAGCTTCGGACAACCCGCCATAAATTTCAGGCCGGTGATGACAACTAGGGCTATCAAAAAACCTAATGCCGGATTCAACGGCTCCGGCCTTGGCATCAAAGGCGGCAAAATACAGCCGCCTGATCCGTGCATGTGCAATCGCCCCAGCACACATGGTGCAAGGCTCCAGCGTCACCCACAGATCGCAATCATCCAGACGCCCCCCGCCGCGATTCGCAAGTGCAGCCTCAATCGCCAGCATTTCAGCATGATGCAGAACGTTTTCATCGCGGCGCATGCGGTTCTGCGCCATGGCGATAATGCACCCTTGCAAATCTGTAATCGCCGCCGCTACAGGAACTTCGCCCGCAGCCGCAGCCGCTGCGGCTTCGTTTAGAAGATAGTCCATGATGCCGGGTTCGTGAGCGCGCATTACCATCCATAATTTGTGGCACAAGCGCCGAACATTTGCAAAGTCGGGCATTTGCGATTAAACCAGCGGCATGTCTGGTTCAGCCTCCTTCACCCTTGCCTCATCCGGCGCGCCTGAGCGTATTGCGAAACATATTGCGCGCGCGGGTGTTTGTTCACGCCGTGATGCCGAGGCGCGTATCGCCGATGGCCGCGTTACGGTCAATGGTGAGGTCATTTCCAGTCCGGCGCTGAATGTCACCTTAGCAGATGAGATTACCGTCGATGGTAAGCGCCTTCCCGCGCGTGAAGCGGTAAAATTATGGCGCTATCATAAACCGCGCGGCCTTGTGGTTACCGACCGCGATGAAAAAGACCGCGAAACGATTTTTGACGCACTGCCCGCATCACTTGGGCGCGTGCTTTCGGTTGGGCGCCTAGATATGGATTCCGAAGGGTTGATTCTGCTGACCAATGATGGCGGGCTGGCGCGGCATCTGGAACTGCCAAGCACCGGTTGGAGCCGTAAATACCGGGTCCGCGTGCAAGGCCATGTTAACACCAAGGCTCTGGAAGATCTTGCTGGGGGGGTTACGGTTGACGGCGTTCGCTATGGCGATATTCACGCCCGACTCGATCGGCAGATGGCCAGCAACGCATGGCTGACAATCGCCATTCGTGAGGGGAAAAACCGTGAAGTCCGCCGAATTATGGAATATCTTGGCCACCATGTAAGCCGCCTGATTCGGATATCCTACGGCCCGTTTATGCTTGGCGATCTGCCTGCAGGTGAGACCGAGATAGTCCGTTCGCGCGTTCTGGCTGACCAGTTGGGAATTACCGCCCCCGTTGACGCGGATGACAAGCCAGCAGGAGGCACCGCGCCAAAACGCCGACGGCAAAGCGGACATAAATTCGCCGGTAAGGCTAAGAGTAATTTCGATAGCCGGGCTAAAACCAAATCTGACGCCGGACCAAATGCCCGGTCCGGAACCCTCAGCCTATCAGGAAAGCGGCAAGATGCGGATAATCGCCGGCCGGCATCGCGGCACAAAGCTGGCCCAACCCGCCAGCGCTGAAACCAGACCCACCGCCGACAGGGTTCGGGAATCGCTATTCAATATTCTGGATGGTGGCAGGTTCGGGCGCGTACTGGACAACGCGCGGGTGATAGATGCGTTTGCCGGAACCGGCGCGCTGGGGCTGGAGGCACTATCACGCGGTGCCGCTGCTTCAATTTTTATCGAACGCGATCCGGCGGCAATAAAGGTACTTCGATCCAACATCGCGCGGTTGGACCGTCAACGCGAAGCCCGTATCATCGCCGGTGACGCGCTGACATTGGCCAGTTGGCGCGAAACCCCGGCTAATCTGGCGTTGATCGACGCCCCTTATAACAGCGGACATGGGCTAAATGCTGCGGTGAGGTTGCTTCGCCTTGGAGCATTTGCTGATGATGCGCTGATTGTGATTGAAACCGCGAATGATGAAATTCTGGATCCGGATCTGGTGCAACGCGCCAGCCTAAGCCTTGATAGCGCCCGCCGGTATGGGCGCGCCATGCTGCATTTTTTGATCCGCAATCCGGCCTAACGGCGGCCAAATAACTTTTCAATATCGGCTAGCGAAAGCGTCACCCATGTCGGACGGCCATGATTGCATTGGCCCGAATGCGGCGTTACTTCCATCTCCCGCAATAGCGCATTCATCTCAGCATCATTTAATTGCCGTCCAGCGCGAACCGAGCCGTGACACGATACTGTCGCCAGAACATGGGAGAGCTTATCCTCTAAAACCCGGCTGCCGCCAAGTTCGGCAAGCTCCTCGGCGATATCGCGAACCAGTTGCGCCGGATTGGGTGACCCCAGCAAAGCCGGAACACCGCGCACCAGAACAGAGCCTTCGCCAAACCCTTCGATTTCCAGCCCAAGATCTGACAGCAAGCTTGCCTCATCCAGAATCGCCTGACGGTGATGCGCGGGTAAATCAACCACTTCGGGCAAAAGCAGGTTCTGAACGGCGACACCGCCAACCGCCATGGCCGCCTTCATCCGTTCCATTACCAGCCGTTCATGCGCGGCATGCTGATCAATAATGGTAATGCCTCGTGTGGTTTCGGCGACGATATAGGTTTTGTGAAGCTGGGCCCGCGCCGCGCCAAGCAAGCTATCAATTGCACCATCATTGCTATCAACAGGCCGATCAGCAGACTGGTCGTTCATACTGGTTGGGCGGGCCATTGGCGGCAGATCACCAAGCATTCCGGTAGGCTGTCCGTCTTGCTGCCCGTCTTGTTTATTATCTTGCGAAGGGGCCTGCCAATGGGCGGCTGATGGAGGAACGTATCCGCTATACGGAGGCGCCGAAAATCCGCGCGAGCTGTTGTTTCCACCAGCCGCCATTAAACGCGCCGCAACCGCACCGCCTTCGGCAGTCGTACGAACCCCGTCGTCAAGAAGCTGCGCCGAGGTTGCCCCAACCAAGAGCGAACGCACACCAGCGGCATCGCGAAACCGAACCTCAGATTTGGCCGGATGCACATTCACATCGAGCGATTCTGCCGGAAGAGTCAAAAACAATGCCGCCAAAGGATAGCGCCCGCGCGGCAGAGTATCACCATATCCAGCGCGTACAGCCCCCAGCAAAGACCGATCCTGCACCGGGCGGCCATTTACAAACAGAAAAATTGACGCCGGTGTCGGACGGTTCATTGTTGGCAGGCTGATCATCCCACGCAGAATAACGTTATCGCGGGCCGCATTGATTCGCACCGCCTCATCAGCAAATGTTTTGCCCATGACCGCCGCTAGGCGGCGGGCCAGAGCCGCTGCCTTAGAATCGCTATTTTTAGTCAAAAGATTGTCGTCCGAAGCAGTAAGGTCGATCAGCGTGCGATCATCATTGCTCAGGCTAAAACTAACATCGGGCCATGCCATTGCCAGCCGCCGAATAATATCAACACAGCGGCCTTGCTCGGTCCGTTCGGTTTTTAAGAATTTGAGCCGCGCCGGAACCGCCTTAAAAAGCTGGCGAACCGAAACTTGCGTTCCTTTTGCCAGCGCCGCCGGTGTGGGGTTTGTCAGCTTTCCGGCATTTACCTCGATTCGCCAAGCATGGGCATCACCCGCTTCAACCGAAGTGATTGAGAGATGCGAGACCGCACCGATTGAGGGTAGTGCCTCACCGCGAAATCCCAGCCATTTGATATCATCGAGACGGCCATCGGGAAGCTTTGATGTGGCATGCCTTTGCACTGCCAGCGCCAGATCATCGGCGGACATACCAAGGCCATCATCGGTAACGGTAATTTCGTCAATGCCGCCGCGCCGTAAGGCAATACTGATCCGGCGAGCACCGGCATCAAGCGAATTTTCGACGAGTTCTTTCAGCGCACTGGCAGGTCTTTCAACAACCTCACCGGCTGCAATTTGGTCAACGAGTGTGTCAGGTAGCTGCCTGATGAATGCCATTTCAGCTGATTGCCACCCCTATTTGCCGACAGCGACCGGCTCATCGGTTTGATCATCAATTCCGTAGGTCGGCCCTTCGGTCGCCAACAAACCTTTACGGAAATTGGCACGCAGCCGTTGATCTTCCGCCATTTTGTCAAGAACCGGACCAATATCTGGCAGACCGCCGAACAATATCTCAAGCGGAAGACGGCGCTCAAACTGGATACCCAGCGTTTCCTCGTCAACCAGATCACGGATGTTTTCCGGGATCGCAGCAAAATTGAAAACCTGATCATATCCCGATCCAACCTCACCTTCGGCTGATTGAAGCGTGCCTGCCGCGATTGAGCGCGCATCGGTTGGGTTGCTGCCCGCCCCTGTTTCTGACCCGGCTGATCCGCCGGAAGATGCTGTGCCGGAGACAATATCAGAAGATTTCGAGGCAAAACCCGGGGGAAGAGATAGCGGGGCGCGAATTACAACTTCAAATTCGTCTGGTGATGATTTTTCTTCCCCAATAGCGCGCCGTACGTCCGAACAGCCACTGACAAAAACACCCGCCATCGCAATCACCAGCAGAGACGCGGCCAGCCTGCCGACACCAGATGATCCGGGTCCAGATGAACCGGGCCCAATTGATCCGGGCCCAATTGATTCGGTCTTTGAGTCAGTCTCACAACCCATTTCAAATCCTATTCCGGTATTAATCCCGCTATTGATCCCAATATTGTTCGTCATGATGTTGTTCTTCATGATGCCTCTGTCTCCCGTTCGGCCAGAATGCTGTAGAACCACAGTAACGCTCCGATGGTAATCGCCGCATCGGCAATATTGAAAGCTGGCCAATGCAAACCCCATGTTTGTACAAAAACATCGATAAAATCAACTACTTTGCCAAAGCGGATGCGGTCTAGCGCGTTGCCAACTGCACCGCCAGCAATCAGACCTGCGCCCATTCGCTCAAAGCGGTGAAAGCGCGGCGCCTTCCATATCAACCAAACGGCAACCGCTATCGCCAGCACTGTCAATAGAACCGGAACAAGCATTCCATCGGTTGTCAGCATACCAAAACTAATACCTGGATTCCAGACCGGCACAAAATTTAGAAACGGTAACACCTCAACACGAAGCGGAGGATAGAAAATCCAGTCCAGCATGATCTGCTTGGTGATAAAATCGACGAGCAACACCGCCCCCGCAATCAGGCATATTTTCTGGCGGACCGACAGACGCGCCAAACCATCAGGCTCGCCGCTGGCCTCGTCCCTGATCTCGTCTTTGGGCCTCATTTTTGGTCACCCGTCACGTTCCAGCCTTATCCAGCTATCCATTCACCACAGTCTCGCAGCGTATACAGATACCATCTTCAACCTTTACTTCGGGCGTAATTTTCCAACAACGCGCACATTTCTCGCCATCGGCAACGGCAAATGCAACAACCACATCATCAATTCCCTCAACACGGAAAGCATCGCCCGGAGCAGCAGCATCGGTAATATGTGCCCCCGAGGTGATGAATAATGCGGCTGCATCTTCGCCAGCGAACAGAGCGGCAATTTCATTACTGACATGAACAATCGGCGCTGCCTGAAGCGACCCCTTAATGGCCCCGTCATTGCGCGCCGCCTCCAATGCGCTGGTCACAACCGCACGGGCGCGGCGGATAGCGGCCCAGCGCGACCCAACTTTCTCATCATACCATTCGGGAGGAACCGCATCATAGCTGCGAAGATGAACTGAGTTTTCGATGTCGTTCACCTGCGATTGCCATGCTTCCTCAGCGGTGAAACACAGGATCGGGGCCAGCCAAGCCGTTAACCGTTGGAAGACCTCGTTCATCACCGTGCGACAGGCGCGCCGTTCCGGTGACTCTGCCGCATCGCAGTAAAGCCGGTCTTTGCGGATTTCAAAATAAAATGCAGAGAGATCGCTATTACACAGCGTGTGAAGTTCGGTAAAAATACCATGGAAATCATAAGCTTCGGTCATCTTGCGAATGCGAAGATCAATTTCGGCAAGGCGGTGTAAAACCCACCGTTCCAGCGCCGGCATGTCATCATAAGCGACCGCTTCACCTTTATCGAAACCGTCCAGCGCGCCCAGAAGATAGCGCAGCGTATTGCGGAAACGGCGATAATTATCGGTCGTCCGCTTGATAATTTCCGGGCCAATCCGAAGGTCATTATAATAGTCTGAACTGACCACCCACAGACGCAAGATGTCAGCGCCATTCTGGTCCATTACCTTTTGCGGGGTTACCACGTTGCCCAAGGATTTTGACATTTTACGACCAGATTCATCCAGAACAAAGCCGTGCGTGAGAACCCCTTTGAAGGGCGCTTTGCCGCGCGTCGCACAGGATTGCAACAGCGATGAATGGAACCAGCCACGATGCTGATCCGAGCCTTCAAGATAGAGATCGGCCGGACTAGAAAGATCATCCCGCGATTCCAAAACAAAGGAATGGGTCGAGCCTGAGTCAAACCAGACATCCAGAATATCGGTAACTTTTTCGTAATCTTCGGGATCATAATCCGGGCCAAGAAAACGGCTGGGCTTCGATGCAAACCAGCAATCAGCGCCTTCAACGCGCATCGCCGCCACCACGCGGTCGATCACCGCCTGATCACGCAACGGCTCGCCGGTGGCTTTATTGACGAAAATGGTCAGAGGCACACCCCAAGCGCGTTGCCGCGACAGACACCAGTCAGGGCGCTGTTCAATCATCGCGGTTAGGCGGCGCTGCCCCAAAGGCGGATAAAACGCCGTACGACCCAGCTCGGATACCGCCGTATCTCGAAGCCCATGCGATTCCATCGACACAAACCACTGCGCCGTATTGCGGTATACCAAAGGTGCCTTCGAGCGCCATGAATGTGGATACGAGTGCACGAGCTTACCAATACCGATCACACCCCCATGTTCGGCCATCATTTCGGCAATCTTTTGGTTGTCGCGAAGAACATGCAGCCCGGCAAACATCGGCAAATGTTCCATCAGCTTGCCATCCTCGGCAACGGTATCGGGAAGCGGAACGCCGTGCACAAGATGCGCCAATTCGTAATCCTCAACGCCGTGCCCGGGGGCAATATGCACAAATCCGGTTCCCTGATCGGTGGTTACATAATCGGCAAGGAACATCGGCACGTCATGATCATAGCCATGCCCTTTCATCGGATGGTGCGAGATGGTACCGGCAATATTGGTGCCCTTCAGTGTTGCCAATATCTGAGTGCCCTCAATGCCGATAGCGGCGCTTACCTCTTCCACCAAGGTGCTGGCAAGGCAGATCACATCGTCCTTGACCGGCAATGCGCCCTCGGCAACCGCGGTGATACGCAGCACCGAATATTCGATATCAGCACCGCAAGCCATCGCCCGGTTGCCCGGCATCGTCCATGGAGTAGTCGTCCAGATCACGATATTCGCACCCTCTAACGCCGGATGACTAGCGGTCTTGACCGGAAACCGGGCATAAATGGTAACCGACGTATGGTCTTGATATTCGATTTCAGCTTCGGCAAGCGCAGTTTTTTCCACCGGCGACCACATCACCGGCTTTGCCCCGCGATAAAGACTGCCTTCCATCAGGATCTGGCCAAGTTCAGCGGCGATTGTCGCCTCAGCATCAAACGCCATGGTGGTGTAAGGATTTTTCCAATCACCCAGAACGCCAAGACGCTGGAACTCATCGGACTGAACATCCAGCCAATGCGCAGCGAATTCGCGGCATTCACGGCGAAATTCATCAACCGGCACTTCGTCCTTATCCTTGCCTTTTTTGCGGTATTGCTCTTCGATTTTCCATTCAATCGGAAGACCATGACAATCCCAGCCCGGAACATAGTTGGCGTTTTTGCCAAGCATTGACTGCGACCGGTTAACCACATCTTTCAGGATTTTGTTCAGCGCATGACCGATATGAAGCTGCCCGTTCGCATAGGGCGGCCCGTCATGCAGCACGAACTTCTCGGCATCTTTGCGGGTTTCACGCAGCTTTTCATAAATATCAATGCTCTGCCAGTCCGCCAGAATTTTTGGCTCTTTCGTTGGCAGACCGCCACGCATGGGAAATTCGGTGCGGGGCAGGAACACTGTTTCTTTGTAATTCATCGCATTGGTCTTTCGCTTAATCGGCTGCGTTATAGGGGTAACGGTGTCGGGTCAGGCAGTCTTTCTTAGGGGCGGCAAAATGGCGCGGGCGGCGCGGGCATCCTTTGCAATCTGGGCGGTAAGCTCGTCAATACCAGTGAATTTCTGCTCCGGACGCAGGAACGATTTCAGGCTAACGGCAAGCCGGCGCCCGTACAAATCTATCTGTTGGTCAAACAGATGCGCCTCACACAGCACACCCCGGTGATCAACCGTAGGCCGAATGCCAATATTGGCAACACCATTCGCCAGTAATTCAAAACTGTCTTCGCCCGGTTTTACCGTATTGGGCGCGTCAGCGGCGAGGATTTGCACCGCATAAACACCAAAGGCCGGATGAAGCAACGCCCCAAGCGGAATATTTGCCGTCGGAAAACCAATTGTGCGGCCGCGCTGATCCCCTTGCTGCACAATCCCCGTTACCGACCAGTTATGCCCCAACATCGCAGCCGCAAGATCAGGTTCACCCGATTGCAACGCCGCCCGAATGCGCGTCGAGGAAACTACCGCGCTATTAGCGTCAGTCAAAAGCGGTACCGATGTGGCATCAATGCCTACATCTGCGCCGATTTTGTTAATCGTTGCAATATCACCACCGCGCCGGTTGCCAAAGGCAAAATCTGTTCCGGCAAAAAGGGAGCGCACGCCAAGTGCAGGTAAAATTCTTGTTACAAAGGCAGCAGCATCAGTGCAGCGCAGATTATCATCAAACGTAACATGAACGATCCGGTCAACGCCAAGGGAGGCAATCAACCGGTCCTTTTCCAGCCGGTCAACAAGATGGAACGGCGTATCATCCTGGCGAAAAAATTCGCGCGGATGTGGATCAAAAGTGACCACAGCCGATGGCAGGCTGCGCGCCCGCGCAGCCGCAATTGCCGCATTAATTACCTGCTGATGGCCAAGATGGACGCCGTCAAAATTACCGATGGCGGCAACCACATCTCCCCCCGTCAGCGGTGCATCGCCAACAGACCAAGTAACAACTTCAAATTGATGGTTCAAATTTTTGCTCATAAGGCGGCACTATATCGTGCATAGCGCGGCAATATCAACGCCGGAAAGCGGATTATTTTAACCGCGGCCCTGCTAAACAAACCTGCACCGACCAGCGGTTTCAATAACAGGCTGCACTGGCGCCTATTCTCAGCGGTTGGCGGCAGATGCCAAGATGGCTATACTGGTCCACCTGAATACAGCTATTCCACTCAAAAAAGGCGCACAGTCAAAATCATGGATGAATCTTCAACCAGCGAGACAAGCTCCAATCTGGCTAGTGACGTTGCCAGTGATGTGGTGTCGAATCTGGCAAGTAATCTGGATATCGCTGGATTGCTGACGCAGCAGACACTTTCGCTGGTGACCTCATATGGGTTGAATTTTCTGGCTGCCGTTTTAACGCTGGCTCTTGGCATCTGGGTATCGCGCAAAGCCGCCCAAGTTACCCATGAATGGTTATCACGGGCCAAGCGCATTGATCAAACTCTGGTTCCCATCTTGTCGGCATTGGTGCGGTATGCTGGCCTGACGCTGACTGTCATTGTCACCCTTGGCAATTTTGGCATTGAGACGACTTCGATCATTGCGGTTCTGGGTGCTGCTGGCATCGCCGTTGGTCTGGCGCTGCAGGGAACTTTATCGAATGTCGCAGCGGGATTGATGTTGCTGTTCCTGCGCCCCTTCAAAATTGGTGACTGGGTTGAGGCCGCCAATGTATCTGGGTCGGTGCGGGAGATTGGCCTTTTCACCACGACCATCGACACGTTTGACAATGTTTATATCAGCGTTCCGAATTCGGCGATCTGGACATCGAACATCATCAACCATGCGCGCTATGGCACGCGGCGTCTGGATATGGATATCGGAATTGGTTATGACAGTGATCTGGATGTGGCTGAAAAAGCGTTCTTGGAATTGGCCAAAGACCCGCGCGTCCGCAGCGATCCAAGCCCGCGATTTTTGGTTGTCAGCTATGGGGACAGTGCCATCAATGTAAGACTTCGCGCCTATGCCAGTTATGATGATTTCTTCGATCTTTACTGGGATCTTAACCGCAGGTTGAAGGGTGTATTAGACACCTATGGAATTGACATTCCCTTCCCGCAGCGGGTTATACATCATACTGGGAATAGCAACGGCGCTGACGTAGATGAAAATGACCGAGGTACTGACAAGCAATGAACGATGGGCCGATTGTAAAAATAACCCGGGAAAATCTTCTGCAAGGCACCGTCGCCAAAATGGTAGCAGAGCGCAATGATGGGCAAACCATTCTTGCCAGCGAGGATGAGCTTTTGGCATCCCGCCGGGGCATTGTCCCGGACGATGCCGATTGTTCCGACATCTGGGTGTTCGGATATGGCAGTTTGATCTTTAATCCGGTGATGGATTTTGTTGATCGCGTCAGGACCCGCATCTTTGGCTATCATCGACGATTTTGTCTTTGGACACGCCTTGGGCGCGGCACTCCAGACTTTCCGGGGCTGGTTCTGGCGCTGGACCGTGGCGGCAGTTGTACCGGTGTTGCCTTTCGTTTGAATCCGGAGACCGCGATCAGTGAGCTTGATCTATTGTGGCGACGCGAAATGATCAGCCTTTCATACCGCGCGTGCTGGATGCCAATTAAAACCCCCCACGGCCCAAAGCGAGCCATCGGATTTGTATCTCGCCCCGATCGCGAAAATTACGCAAAGCCGATGACACTTAGCGATGAAGCAGATGTTATCGCCAATGCCCACGGCTTTATTGGACCATGCTGCGAGTATCTATTTGACACGGTAAGCGCATTGCACGCCGAAGGATTCAAGGACCCGCATCTCGAAAAATTGAGTGCGTTGGTTAAGCAGAGGCTTGCTTCAGCCAAAGCGGTCAGCTAGTAAAAGACGGATTAATGCGAGCGTGGCGGAATTGGTAGACGCAGTGGATTC
>CALLKZ010000006.1:0-23406 GCA_938082345.1 uncultured Alphaproteobacteria bacterium | reverse complement strand
TTTTTCCAACGCCAACGCCGCGCCCTCATCAGCCTGTGCACCACTTCCGGTATCATATGGTGTGCCTGCAGAATTATTCTCTGCCTCGTTTGTGCGGTCGGCAAAAATTAACGCAGTCATGGCCAGCAAACGCGCTTCACCAATCTGGCCGACCGATTCGACCAATGACTGAACAACGGTTTCAATCTCGTTGCCGAGCTGCTCAATCCGCGCCTCTTCACCGGCGCCGCAACCGATCTGATAGGGGGTACCGTTCAGGCGAATGGTAACAACTGACTGGCTCATGCGGTGCCGCCTCCGTTTAGATTGTTGCGCTGGGCATCGGCAATCAGTTGTATAGCCTGCGATAACTGGCCATCGATACGGGTGATTTCTTTAAGAAGCCGCGCGTGATCGACATCGCCGTCGGTTGGGTTTTGTGGGTCTGCAGAATTGGACTCCAGACTATCCAGACGTGATGTCAATGCCGCCTCCAACGCATCAAGCGCCGAGGTGAGTTTGGTTTGGGCGTCAGTCAGCCGCGACATTTTTTAACTCCCGTTTCAGTGCTGAGAAATGCTTGACCAAGACATGTAAGCAATAATAAATATACTTATTTACTATAAAAATCAGAGGCTTAATCTTTTTAACAGTCATCATCCCAGTCTATATAAGCAAGCAGATGCAAGCCGAAATAAAATCGAGAGCGCCCCAATCACGCATCCCTTACGAATCCAACAAATTTACATTGGCCCAAGATTGCCTCAACTGACCTATCAAATAAAGCCCCATTTTCATCATGCTGGAATCCTTAGTAGTTTTGCGGATTACACCCCGGTCTCCAATCACATCACGTTGTCGAAATTGGTAAAATTAACCGACTCACTGATTGACGAACCGGCGGCATAAAGGCAAATTGCGCCATGCTGACAGCATGCGTTTTTCCCAAGGCGTTTTAGCCCGGGACCAGTTAGGAGATTTTCATGGCGAACACCCCTGAACGCCAAGCAATGGCCAATGCCATTCGCGCTTTGGCAATGGATGCCGTCGAAGCGGCAAAATCGGGTCATCCCGGAATGCCGATGGGAATGGCCGATGCGGCCACCGCCCTGTTCGCCGATCATTTGAAATTTGAGGCAGCCTCGCCAGACTGGCCGGACCGCGACCGGTTCGTTTTATCCGCCGGACATGGCTCAATGCTGATTTATTCATTGCTGCACCTGACAGGCTATCCGGAAATGAGCATGGACCAGCTTAGGAATTTCCGCCAGCTGGGGTCGATCACCGCCGGACATCCTGAAACAGGACACGCCCCCGGAATTGAGACGACAACTGGCCCGCTGGGTCAGGGGTTTGCCAACGCCGTCGGCATGGCAATGGCAGAACGTCATCTTGCCGCGAAATTCGGCGATGATTTGGTCGATCATTATACTTATGTAATCGCGGGTGACGGCTGTCTAATGGAAGGCATCAGCCACGAGGCGGCATCAATGGCTGGCCATATGGGATTGGACCGGCTGATTGTGCTGTTTGACGATAATGGAATCTCCATCGATGGAAGCACCGATCTGGCTGTATCCGAGGACATTACCGCGCGCTTTGAGGCCTATGGCTGGCAGGTGCTGGCGGTTGATGGACATGACATGGATGGCGTGTCGGCAGCGATCAGCTGTGCGCGCAGTGAGGGTACAAGGCCAAGTCTGATCCGCTGCCGTACTGTGATTGGATTCGGCGCGCCGCAGAAAGCCGGAACGTCCGGCGTGCATGGAGCCCCGCTTGGGGCGGGCGAGATTGCCGGCGCACGAACCGCCCTTGGATGGGAGCATGCACCGTTTGAAATTCCGGACGAGATTGCTGCCGCTTGGCGCGAGGTTGGCAGCCGTGGACGCAGCCAGCGCGAAGCCTGGCAGGCGCGTCATTCGGCTGCCGACAGCAGCGCCTTTGATACCGCCATCAGCGGCGATTATGACGCCGCTATCAATGCCGCCATCATCGACTGGAAAAACACCCTCGCTGCCGAGCCGCAAAAAATTGCCACCCGCGTTGCCAGCCAGAAAACACTGGATGCGCTGGTTCCGGCTTGCCCTGCCCTGTTTGGCGGTTCGGCTGACCTGACCGGATCTAACAATACGCGCGCCGCAGGACAGACTATTTTCAGCCGCGATGATTATGCTGGCACCTATGTCCATTACGGGGTGCGTGAACATGGAATGGCGGCGGCGATGAACGGTGTTGCGCTGCATGGCGGGGCTATTCCGTATGGGGGGACTTTTCTGGTCTTTACCGATTATTGCCGCCCGTCTATCCGGCTTTCGGCATTGATGAAGCAGCGCGCCATTTATGTGATGACGCATGATTCCATTGGCCTTGGCGAAGACGGGCCAACCCACCAGCCGGTCGAACATCTGGCAGCCTTGCGGGTTATACCGAACCTGTTGGTATTCCGCCCGGGGGATGCCGTAGAAACTGCCGAGGCATGGCAACGTGCCCTTGAATCAAAAACTGCCCCGTCTATTCTGGCGCTGAGCAGACAAGGTCTGGCACAGTTTCGCAGCGGTGATATGAGCGAAAACAAAACCGCACGTGGCGCCTATATTGCCTCGGAATCATCAGGCACACGCCAAATTACCCTGATTGCCAGCGGCTCGGAAGTCGGTATTGCGATAGCAGCTCAGGCCGCGCTGGCCGAAGACGGCATTGCCGCAGCTGTGGTTTCTGCACCATGTCTTGAGCTGTTTTGGCAGCAGGATAATGTTTATCGTGATACCATTCTGGGAACAACGCCGCGCATTGCCGTTGAAGCAGCGTTGCGCGCGCCTTGGGACAGAATATTGCGTGAAGGTGATGCATTCGTTGGAATGGATGATTTTGGTGCTTCAGCGCCAGCCGGAGATTTATATGAGCATTTTGGCATTACGCCGGATGCCGTCGTTGCCCAATCCAAGATTCTTATTGGCTAGATAAATTTTTAGCTAGGGGATTTAACTGATAGCTGGCGTAAAATCGGACCGCCGATGAATTCGTCCAGTAGGGGGACTGCAAAGTGACAACGCGACTGGCGATCAGTGGATTTGGGCGCATCGGCCGGATGGTGCTGCGGGCGCTTGTGGAAACCGGGCGCGACGATATGGAAATCGTTTTGATCAACACCCCCGGTTCCGTTGAAGCGTCGGCGCATCTGTATGAGTTTGATTCTGTCCATGGCCGGGCGCGCGGTACGGTAACGCACGGTGATGACTGGATGGATGTGGGTCGCGGCCGCATTGCAATGACGCATGAGCGCGATCCGGCGGCGATTGCGCATGCTGAGCATAAAATAGATATCGTGCTGGAATGTTCGGGCAAATTTAATTCGCGTGAGAAATGCGCTGCGCATCTTGCTGGCGGGGCGCACCGTGTGCTTGTTTCTGCCCCTTGCAATGACGCAGATGCGACCATTGTTTACGGCGTCAACCATCAGACTATCACCAGCGAAATGAAAATTATCTCAAATGCATCATGCACCACCAACTGCCTGGCACCGATTGCAAAGGTTATGTCGGATGGGGTGGGTATTGAGGCTGGATATATGACCACTATTCACGCCTATACCGGTGATCAGCCAACGCTGGATAGCAGTCATAAGGATTTGCGGCGGGCGCGCGCAGCCGGTTTGTCGATGATCCCCACATCAACCGGTGCGGCGAAAACTGTTGGCGATGTTCTGCCTTTGTTAAAGGGAAAAATGAACGGCTCGGCGATCCGCGTGCCAACGGCTAATGTTTCCGCCGTTGATTTTGGTTTTACCGCCCAGCGTGAAACCAGCACCGAGGAAATCAACGCCCTTTTAGAGGCGGCCGCCGCTGATGAGATGGCAGGTGTTCTCGGCATCAATGCACGCCCGCTTGTATCCATCGACTTTAATCATGACCCGCACAGCTCAATTGCCGACCTGACACAGACCCATGTGATGAACGGGCGCCTTGTGCGGCTGTTGGCTTGGTACGACAATGAATGGGGTTTTTCCTGCCGGATGCTGGACAATGTCGCCGAAATCAGCAAGACAATAGGCAAGACCGGCTAGAGTAAGGCCGGCTAAAGTAAGAACGGCTGAAGTAAGGCTGGCTAAAGTAAGATTAAAGCGAACGAGGGTAACAATGAAACTCAATGGAAATGCTGTAAAACCCGGCAATGTAATCGAGCATAATGGTCGGCTATGGACCGCGGTTAAGGTTGAACATGTTAAGCCCGGCAAAGGCGGCGCTTTTGCCCAGATAGAGCTTCGTGACATCCGCGATGGCACCAAATTGAACGAACGCTTTCGGTCCTCCGAAACGGTGGAGCGGGTTATCCTTGAAGAAAACCAGTGTACGTTCCTGTTTGATGATGGCGATAATCTGGTCTTTATGCATGGCGATACTTATGAGCAAATCAGCATTGCGCGTGACATGGTTGGCGAGGCGGCAGCCTTTTTGCAGGATGGTATGGCGGTAACAATGTCCAGTCACGAGGGTGACCCGATTTCGGTGGCGCTTCCTGACAAAGTTGTTATGGAAGTTGTCGAAGCCGATGCTGTGGTCAAGGGCCAGACAGCGTCTTCCAGCTATAAACCTGCTATTATGGATAATGGTGTTCGCGTCATGGTTCCGCCGCACATCGAAGCCGGAACGCGCATTGTTGTGCGCCCGGAAGATCAGACCTATGTTGAACGCGCAAAATAAGCCTAATCGCCGCCCCTACATCCCCATGTATCAAGGTCACTACCAATAATTTCCGGGTATTAAATGCCCCGCGCCAGAATGGCGTTTAACGCAGGAAGGCAAGTCCATGGCCACCCAATCCGCGCTGATCAATGTCATGCAAAAAGCAGCAAGTGCGGCTAGCCGCGGCATGCTTCGAGATTTTGGCGAAGTTGAGAATCTGCAGGTAAGCCGCAAAGGCCCAGCCGATTTTGTCAGCCGTGTCGACATCAACGCCGAGCGCGTAATCCGCAAAGAACTATCTAAAGCGCGCCCCGACTGGGGCTTTGAGATGGAAGAGATTGGCTTCATCGAAGGCACAGACCCCGACGCCCCTATCTGGGTCGTTGATCCGCTGGATGGAACCACCAATTTTCTACACGGCATTCCGCATTTCGCAATTTCAATTGCAGTGATGGAGCGGGATTCATCGGGCGATAAAATCATCACATCGGGCTGTGTTTTTGATCCAATCATGAATGAATTCTTTTTCGCCGAGCGTGGCAAAGGCGCATATCTGAACGGACGCCGTCTTCGCGTTTCAGGCCGCCGCGCAATGGCCGATGCGCTGTTTGGAACCGGCATTCCGTTTCTGGGACGAGGTAGCGCCGAAGACCATGCGCGCTTTCTTCGTGAGCTTGGTGCCGTGATGTCGGTCAGTTCAGGAGTGCGGCGCAACGGGGCGGCGGCGTTGGACCTGGCATGGCTGGCTGCCGGGCGGATTGATGGATTCTGGGAACGCGGTCTGCATTTGTGGGATATCGCAGCCGGGGTGCTGCTGGTACGTGAGGCAGGCGGTTTTGTCTCTGATTTTGCATCACGCGACAAGGCACTGGAGAGCGGTGATATCGTGACGGCAAACCCGGCCATTCACGGCGAACTGATCAAGCTTCTGCGCACGTAACCACCGTTTGAAGCATTGCTGCTGCCTTAATTGGAATTCGGGCGGCCATATTCCTGCCATTGTTTTTGGGATACTCGGCATTATTGGAAAGGCGCATTGACGGTCACTATGATCAGGAAATGGAGCCGGTCAGGAAACATGGCAAGATTAGGAGACAGGGCAATGGAGACAGGGCAATGAAGACCAATCCACATCGCTATCTTGTAAGAATGCTTTTGTTCCTATTGGTTGTGGGCGCTATCGCCGGGCTATTGCATGAACCGCTGCTTAACGCCTTCATGGGAAATGTCGCCCTGAACGCGGTTATTCTTGGCACCTTGTTTATTGGTATTCTTTTTGTTTTCAGACAAATTCTGCGCCTTGATCCAGAGCGACGCTGGCTTTTGAACGTTCAGAAAACCGGCAAGCTGAGTAGCCGCAACCTTAAACCGGTTTTGCTGGCAACCGTCCATGCCATGCTGGCTGACCAGCGTTCGGAATCACAATTATCCGCACTGTCACTTCGCTCGGTTCTTGATGGTGTTGCTGCACGTCTCGATGAAGGCCGCGAGATTTCCCGTTATATGATTGGCCTGCTGGTTTTTCTGGGACTGCTTGGAACTTTTTGGGGGCTGTTACAGACAATTGGTGCCGTCGGGATGGTTGTCGGATCTCTTGATACCGCTGGCTCCGATTTCGATGCTATGATGAAACAGCTGAAAGGTGGGCTTGATGCTCCCCTGTCAGGAATGGCGACGGCGTTTTCATCATCGCTGTTCGGCCTTGCCGGATCACTAATCCTAGGATTTCTCGACCTTCAGCTTGGACAGGCGATTGGCCGTTTCTTTAATGAGTTGGAAGACTGGCTATCCGCCTTTGCCCGCTTTAATGATGGCACGCCAAACGGCGGTCAGGGTCCAACCAGTGCGCTGGCTAGCGGGATGAGCGAGGAAGCAGCACGCGCGCTTATTCATCTTGGCAATTCGATTGCCGCTGGTGAAGATAACCGCCAGCGCGTTCTGGACCAGCTAAACGGTGTAAATGAAACGCTGGCAGCATTGAATGAAGCGTTGTCCGATGACCGGCGACTGCGTGATCAACTGGCTCAGCTGAATGCCGGTATTGCCCGCCTTGCCGCAGACCTGCATGATGATCGCACCAAAGCTGCTGCCGCTGTTACCACCGAGCTTCGTACCTTATCGAACGCCGTTAACAAGGTAGTGACCCGAAATACCAAAACCAAGGGAACTTCCTGATCATGGCGCTGGCGCGTCTTGGCGGCTCACGTCGCCCGGAAAATTATACCTGGCCCGGCTTTGTCGATGCGCTGGCGACCTTGCTTATGGTCATCATCTTTGTATTGCTGGTGTTTGTTCTGATCCAAGTCAATCTGGCCTACCGCGTTTCCGGGCAGGACGCGACGATGAACGACATGCGCGCCCAAATCGCCAGCCTTGGCGACATGTTGAATATTGAGCGTAAGCAAAACACCGATCTCGCCGCCGATCTGGAGCGGATCACCAGCCAGTTATCGGCAGCCACTTATGAGCGTGATAATCTTGCTGCCCAACTTGCCGATGCCACTGCCCAGATGAGTATCAGCACGGCAGAACTCAATCGTCTGTCCCTGCTGCAATCCGAATCCAACGCAGCACTGGCGGAGGCCGAGGCAGCGCTGGCAAGCCGCACCTTGGCGCTGGAAGAGTCCGAAAACAGCCTGACCGAAGCCACCGCGCGGACCATAGAAGACGGCACCCGGATTGTTGAACTTGAAGGCAAGAATGCCGCCGCCCGGGATCAGGTGGCACAGTTAACCACTGCGATGACCGCCTTGCGGTTCCGTCTTGAAGAGCTGACCGCTTTACTGGCGGATAAAGAAGCCCAAGCTGCGCGCGACAAGATTGCTATTGCCAGCCTGGGACAATCTTTGAACAACGCGCTGGCAACCCATGTTCAAGAGCTCACACGTTTTCGCTCTGAGTTTTTTGGCCGGCTTCGCGAAATCCTGAGTGGCCGTGATGACGTGTTGATTGTCGGAGACCGGTTCGTCTTCCAGTCAGAAGTCCTGTTTGCCCAAGGCCAGGCCGATATCGCCCCCGAAGGTCAGGAACAGCTAACCAAACTGGCCGTGGTGCTGAACAAAATTGCCAACGATATTCCTGATGATATCAACTGGGTTCTTCAGGTCGAAGGGCATACTGATGATATTCCCGTGCGAGCTGGCAGGTTTACCGACAATTGGGACCTTTCTACTGAACGCGCGCTGTCTGTAGTGCGGTTCCTTGCCGAGCAGGGGCTTGCTTCAAACCGACTTGCCGCTGCGGGTTACGGAGAGTTTCAGCCCCTCGATACCGACGATAATGACGCCGCACGGCGCCGCAATCGGCGAATCGAAATGAAGCTGACGCAGCGGGTATCATCCAAAGACTAGGCCCCGATAGGTAAATAGGCCCCGACAGGTAAATAAGCGGGACGCCGGATATCGGGCCTGCATCCAGCCATGGAAATCCTTTCGCTGTTTCACCCACATGTGAAAAGCACCTCGGCTTTTATTAACGCGCATCAGCCTATCTGATTGAATGATCTTTTCGGATAGGTTGCTCGCCCCTATTAGGTACAAATATCCTGCCATCATTTCCGCTGGCGTCTCTGGCATCTCCGCTAGTGTCTCTGGTGCCCGCCGGACATACTGTTTTACGCGTTTACTGTTTTTCTATCTAAATTTGCTGGTGATTCTGACATCACTAACTTGCCCGTCTGTATGGGCATGCGAGAAAGACGCTGATTGCCAAGGCGAAATAGATTTATTTTTCTTGCAGCTGGTCAACAAGACGTTGGTTTTTGATGATCTGACACGCATTCAGCCAAGCAATGTCAATATTTCCAGCACGGCAACAACACCAATTTCCTTAAAACCGGTTGTCATCATCGTGCCAACTGCGCCCGCACCTCGTGTTCTGGAAAAGCGGAACTCATATGAAATATTGGTCGATTTGACGAAATGGAAATTGGAGTTTCAAGAGAATACCGACATTTTTGCCGAGATCTATCTGGATCAAGAAATTGAGGCCGATGCAGCTTGGGCTTTGCCGCGGACAACGACTGTGCGTGGATCAGAATCATGCTGCAAAGTGTGGAATCAGCCTTTGGTTTCAGTGTCTCAAAAATTGTTTCTACCCGAATTTGCGAGCATTCCCACAACTTTGACTCAGCCGCTGAAAATGACTCTTTACTGTGAAAACTGCCTTAGTGAGAGGTTGGTAGAAACATTTAGCGGCACAGCGCAATTGTCAATTTTCCCCATTAGGACAAACTCAGGTCAGATGAGTGGCGGTCAGATGAGTGGCGGCCAGATGAGTGAGGGCCGGATTGATAATATCAACCTCAGTACCGGATCAGGAGCAAAAGCATCGGGAACGCTGAAGTTTCAGCCTGAAAATCTTGGCCCCGGTCTGGCAGCCGACTATTCGGCAACACTGGATTTGACTCTGAAACCCGGCGCTGAGGCAAAAATGCCGGACGAAACCCCGCTTAAGCTGGATGCACAGATTGTCATGTGGCTAAACAGACAACAGCAGGCAGCGGGAATGTTCTCCGCACAACCCCGCGCATCCGAACAGGCCCGCGCATCCGAACAGTCAGGTGGCATAACCGGCTATTTCGAAGCAACACCCTAAGAGGGTGAACGAGGAACGCGCGAATTTGGCGTCGAAAACTGAAGATCGGCAAGGTGACGATACAGCGAAGATTCGGTTATCAGCTCTTCATGCGTTCCCGCAGCCGTAATCACTCCATTATCCAGAAGTAAAATACGGTCGGCTCTGATCACCGTTGCCAGACGATGCGCGATCACAATTGACGTGCGGTCCCGCATCAGATTTTCCAATCCAGCCTGAACCGCAGCCTCGGAGCGTGCATCAAGCGCGCTTGTGGCCTCATCCAACAATAACAGCGCCGGATCACGCAGAATTGTGCGTGCAATCGCCAGACGTTGGCGCTGGCCGCCTGACAGGCGAATGCCCTTTTCACCAACCAAAGTGTCATACCCATTTTCCAAACGGACAATGAAATCATGCGCCTCGGCCTGCTGGGCGGCGGCGATAATCTCATCCTCGCTGGCGCTTGGCAAACCGAACAAAATATTATCGCGAACCGTTGTTGAAAACAGCGCAGGTTCCTGCGGCACCAGCCCTATATGGCGGCGAATATCGGACAGTTCGAGATCGCGTAAATCGGTACCGCAAAGCTCAACACGTCCCTTCCCCGGATCATAAAACCGAAGTAGGAGATGAAACAGCGTTGATTTACCCGCGCCGCTAGGACCAACCAGGGCCACCCGCTCGCCGCGCCGAACATCAAAGCTGACATTGCTAACTGCAGGGCGGCTGGACCCGGCAGGATAGGTAAAATCAACCGCCGAAAACCCGCAAGCAACCGGATTATCGATGGCCAGCTCAACCGGTCTGGCAGGGATTGGCAGATGATCGTCAGTACATAAAATCTGGGCAATACGTTCTGCGGCACCCGCAGCGCGTTGCAAATCACCGGCAAGTTCCGACAGAAAGCCGGTCGAGCTTGCCACCAGAAATGCATAGAAAATAAAAGAGGACAGATCCCCGGCGCTGATCCGTCCAGCCAGCAGATCCTGCCCGCCAATCCACAAAATCACGGCAATTCCGCTGAACACAAGAAATATTACAATGCCGCTCATCCAGCCGCGAAGCCGCACACGCGAAAGCGCCGCCGCAAGACTGTCATCAACGGCCTCTTCAAACCTGTCGCGCATCAATTGCTGTCGGTCAAAGGCCTGCACCGTGCGAATTGAGGTAACGGTCTCTTCAGCCTGAACCGACACATCCGCCAGACGGTCCTGAGCCAACCGCGACGCCTGCCGCAACCGACGTCCCAGCAAAATCAGCGGCGCCACAACCAGCGGCACCACCACCAGAACGACCAGCGACATTTTGGGGCTGGAAAGAACCACCATACACAACCCACCAATCAGAAGAATGACGTTCCGCGCTGCCATCGAAAGCGTGGACGTCATCACTGTCTGGACAACAGTTGTGTCGGTGGTGATTCGCGCCAGCAAATCACCTGTCCGAGTGGATTCAAACCAGCTCGGCGATAATGTCAGAATATGGGCAAAAACGGCGCGGCGCACATCGGCAAGAACCGATTCGCCAATTTGATTGACCAGTGTGGCCCGTAAATAACTTCCCGCCGCCAGAAACAACGCAATCACCGCAGTGGCAAGTACCGCCCTATCGAGAAGCGCCGGATCTTGCTTGCCAAGCCCCTCATCAACCAGATAGGCCAGCCCGCGCCCCATTGTCAACAACGCCCCAGCCACCATGAAAAGCGAGAGGATTGCGCCAAAAATCTGCCGTTTATACTGGCGCAAATAGGGCCAGAATACCGTCATCAACTGGCGCACCGAAAAGGAGATAACAACAGATTTTTCTGGCGCGTTGGATTTCACTTAAAAAGACCCTTCTGTTCGCTTCGGGATGTGCCCCTATCTTGGGAGGTGCCCCTATCTTGGGAGGCACAAATATACCGGCGCGTAAATATGGGGTAGGCCCGCCGCATTTCACGGATTGGGGCTTGCTTTGCGTCAGCGTTGACGATATACCACCGCATCCAGTTATTGACCAGCGCGGTGCCAAGCGTACGGTCCGACATTTACGGGCTGACATTTATGGGCTGATATGTGCGGGCTAATATATACGACAACACCTCATGCGCTAAGGTTAAGAACGGTTAGAAGCAGGCCAAAAAAAGGCCGGGAGCAAAGTTATGCAAAAAGATATTCATCCTGACTATCACGAGATCACCATCGTCATGACAGATGGCAGCGAGCGCAAGACACGTTCAACTTGGGGCAAGCCGGGCGACGTTCTGAAACTCGATATTGACCCAAAAACACATCCAGCTTGGACAGGCCAGCACCGCATCGTCGATTCAGGCGGTCAGGTTGCACGCTTTAATAAGCGTTTTGCAGGTCTAGGCATGAAGTAATGCCGATATGCTGTTCCGGAGCATATCCGGAAGCCCATATCGCCAAAGAAAAATCGCCTAAGATAATTTCAGAGTTAAGGCTGGCATTGCTGGCCTTTTTTTGGTCTTTTTCTGGCGCCTACCGGATTACTTGGCACGGTTGCGGATGACCGCCTGTGCCGATGCCAATCTTGCAGCGGGCACCCGGTAAGGCGAGCAGGATACATAATCCAAGCCAACCTCTTCAAAAAAGAAGATTGATGCCGGATCACCGCCGTGCTCACCGCAAATACCAAGCTTTAGATTATCCCGCGCAGCGCGGCCGCGGTCGGCCCCCATCTGCACCAGCGCGCCAACACCGTCACGGTCAATCGACACAAACGGGTCAGTCGCATAAATCTCGGCATCGGTATAGGCGTGCATAAATGCACCAGCATCATCACGGCTGATGCCAAGGGCTGTCTGCGTCAGATCATTTGTACCGAACGAGAAGAATTCAGCTTCATCGGCAAGATCACCGGCACAAATCGCAGCTCGCGGCAATTCAATCATGGTACCAACCAGATATTCGATGGTGATGCCACTCTCTGCCATCACCAGCTTGGCCTCCTGATCAATCAACGCCTTGCAAATCGAAATTTCACCCGCAGTGGCAGCCAAGGGAATCATCACTTCAGGAACGGGTGCTGTCGCACCTGATTTGACAACATTCACCGCCGCCTCAAAAATCGCACGCGCTTGCATCCGGCAAATCTCAGGATAAGTTACCGCAAGTCGGCACCCGCGATGGCCGAGCATCGGGTTGGATTCGGACAGCTTTAAGCTACGCTGACGGGCAGTTTCGGGCGAGATACCCGCCGCCGCCGCAACATCTTCTAGCTCATCCGCGGAATGCGGCAGAAATTCATGCAAAGGCGGGTCCAGTAACCTGATAGTCACCGGCAAGCCCGACATGATGGTAAATAGCTCTTCAAAATCATGACGCTGCATCGGCAACAATTTGGCAAGTGCCGCCTCACGCCCGGAAATATCCGTCGCCATAATCATCTCGCGCATAGCAACGATCCGATCAACGTCGAAAAACATATGCTCGGTCCTGCAAAGGCCAATACCCTCAGCGCCGAAATCAACCGCAACACGGGCATCAGCCGGCGTTTCAGCATTGGTTCTGACCTTCATCCGGCGGATATCATCGGCCCATTGCATAACCGTTGAAAATGCCCCCGACATACGCGGCTGGATCGTTTTGACGGTCCCCATAAACACCTCACCCGTGGCGCCGTCGATGGTGATGGTATCGCCCTCATTCAATTCGGCGTCGCGAATAAAAACCTTGCCGTTCACCTCATCAAAGCGAAGATCAGCGGCACCAGACACACAAGCGCGCCCCATTCCACGCGCCACAACCGCAGCATGGCTTGTCATTCCGCCGCGCGCAGTCAAAATACCCGCAGCGGCATGCATGCCGTGAATGTCTTCCGGGCTTGTTTCCAGACGCACAAGAATAACTTCATGCCCATGAGCTGCCATTTCCTCAGCCTTATCGGCACTAAGCACAATCAAGCCCGCAGCGGCTCCGGGTGATGCAGGAAGTCCCTTGGTCAATACGGTCTTTTTGGCGTCAGGGTCCAGCGTTGGGTGAAGCAGTTGATCGAGCGCAATCGGATCAATCCGCAGCAACGCCTCCTCACGCGTGATCAACCCCTCTTCGGCCATATCAACCGACATCCGAAGCGCAGCAGCACCGGTGCGCTTGCCACTCCGGGTTTGCAACATATAGAGCTTGCCCTGCTGGACGGTAAATTCCAGATCCTGCATATCGGCATAATGCTTTTCTAGCTGGCCGCGAACCTTGTCGAGCTGGGCGAATACCTGCGGCATCGCCTCTTCCATCGATATTTCGCCTGCATCGCTGGCTGCACTCGCCGCTTTCGTCAGGGGCAGGGGCGTGCGAATTCCGGCAACCACATCCTCGCCCTGCGCATTAATTAGATACTCACCGTAAAAGCTGTTCTCACCGGTTGATGGATCGCGCGTAAAGGCAACGCCAGTGGCACAATCATCGCCCATATTGCCGAACACCATTGCCTGAATATTGACCGCAGTCCCCCAAGATGCGGGAATGCTATTCAACCGGCGATAGGTGGCAGCACGGGCATTCATCCAGCTGGTAAAGACCGCTCCAACCGCGCCCCATAGCTGGTCTTCAGGGTCCTGCGGAAAGTCTTTGCCAGCTTCCTCGCTAACGATTTTTTTATAGCTATCAACCAGCGTGACCAGATCATCGCCGGAAAGTCCAGTATCATCAAACACGCCGCGGCGCAGTTTTAGCTCTTCCAGTTCGTCTTCAAACAACCCATGATCCACGCCCATAACCACATCAGCATACATCTGGATAAAGCGGCGATAGCTGTCATAGGCAAAGCGCGTATCATCGGCCCGCCTGGCAAGACCGGCAGCGGTTGCATCATTCAAGCCAAGGTTCAAAACAGTGTCCATCATCCCCGGCATTGAGGCACGCGCGCCTGAGCGAACCGAAACCAACAGCGGATTATCAACATCACCAAAGCTGGCACCTGTTTCGGCCTCAATACCGGCAACAGCTTCGTTCACCTCGGCTTTCAGATTGCCGGGATAAGTGCGCGCATTGTCATAAAAATAAGTGCAAACCTCGGTGGTGATGGTAAAGCCGGGGGGAACAGGCAAGCCAATGCCGCTCATTTCCGCAAGATTTGCTCCCTTACCTCCAAGGAGATTACGCATCGAGCTGTTACCATCGGTAACATTTGCACCGAATTTATAGACCCACTGCGTCGTATCTTTGTTCATGCCCGGTTATCCTTCAAGTTTTGAGAAGTCCGCAACCCTTTGCATGGCATCCCTCACCATGGCCAACAGACCAAGGCGGTTTTGCCTGATAGATGCATCGTGATCATTCACGACAACTCTGTCAAAGAAACTGTCAATCGGGCCTTGCAGACCGCCAAGAGAACGCATCATTTGCAGCAATAGATCGGCATTCTCACCGCCGCTAGGCAACGCAGATAATCCGGTTAGCGCGGCGTGAAGGTCGCCTTCCGCTGGCACTACAAAAAGGGCCGGATTGGTTTCGGGGGCGAATGTCTGTTTGGATTTACTTTCCTCAGCATTCAAAATACTGGCAGCCCTGCGCCATCCTGCCAGCAAGCCAGCACCGTCTTCGCCCTGAAGAAATTGGGACAGCGCCGCCGCGCGGTCAGCAAGCCCCAGCAAATCATCATGCAAAGCGGTATCCAGATCGCCAAAGGCCGCCGCTATAACATCATGGGCAATTCCCGCATCACGAAGACTAACGCGCAACCTCTCACGGATGAACGCCAGCAGATCGGGGTCAACTGCCGCAAACCCATGCGCCGAAGCTGCCGCCTCAAACAGCGGTGTTAGGGGCAACCGAATCCGAGATTCCAGAATGATTCGGATCACGCCAAGGGCCGCACGACGCAGCGCAAACGGGTCTTTCGATCCGGTTGGTTTTGCACCGACACCGAAAAATCCGGTCAAACTGTCAATTTTATCGGCAAGCGAAACCGCCAGTCCCTCGGGGCTGAATGGCAGGCTGTCAGCCGGACCTTGCGGGCGGTAATGCCCTGCAATCGCATCGGCAATATCCGCAGACTCACCGCCAAGGCGCGCATAATAACCGCCCATAATGCCCTGCAATTCGGGAAATTCTCCAACCATTCCGGTGACAAGATCAGCCTTGGCCAGACGCGCCGCACCCGCTGCCACCGCCGCATCACACCCCGCTACCGCCGGCGCAATCACCAAAGCCAGCTTTTCCATCCGCAGCGCCTTGTCATGAACCGATCCAAGGCCTTCATAAAAGGCAATATCGGCAAGCCTTGGAAGGTAGCTTGCAAGCGGTGACTGGCGATCCTCATTGAAAAAGAACTGGGCATCGGCAAGCCGCGCCCGAAGCACCCGCTGATTGCCCGCCAGAATAACCGCATCACGCCGGACGTCAGGCAGGCGGTTGCTAACAACTACAAATCCGCGAGCCAGAGCAACAGGCTGATTTTCGGTATTATCCGGGGTTTTATCACCAATCATATCAGTGGTGAGATATTTCTGATGTACACGGATTGACGCTTCCAGAACCTCGTCGGGCAAATCCATAAACTGCGCTTCAATTTCGCCGAATAACGGGGACGGCCATTCAACAAGGCCGGTTATCTCATCAATCAGGTCATCATTTGGATGCAGCGTGCAGCCATGCGCGCTTGCCAACTGCTGCGCCCCTTCGTTAATTGCGTTTCGGCGCGCGGCAAAATCCACCATCACATGTGCCGCCTGCAATCGGGCAACATATTCATCAGGCCCAAGGATACCCCCAGGGCCGACGTTTCCGGTAATACCGGTAAGGTCGATATCTTGTGGTGCTTCAAAATAATGACCACGGCTGGCGGCAGTAAAGGCAAGGCTATCGCCGCCTAAATCTAGGCTGCCAGAAAGAGGGTGGCCGTCAAAAACTACGTTAACGCGATGCAACGGGCGCACCCAACGGAACCTTGTGGTGCCCCAGCGCTGGCTTTTCGGCCATGGGAAATTATTCAAAATACCGGTAATCATTTCGGGCAAAAGATCGGCAGTCTCGGCTCCGGCGCGCTCAATTTTTGCGAAAAGGAACGTACCTTTCGGCGTTTCCTGTTCGATTAGTTGATCCCGCGATAACCCGGTTGATTTCAAAAACCCGGCGATGGCCTGATCCGGCGCGTCGGCGCGCGGGCCGCGGCGCTCATCAACAACATCTTCCTGCCGCAAGTCAATATCGGCAACATAAATCGCCAGATGCCGCGGGGCAACAAAACGGCTGACAGCACCATGCGCCAACCCGGCATCAGCAAGTTTGGTGGTCATCAACCGGTCTAAATCTGCTGCCGCGCGAAGCTGCATCCGGGCCGGAATTTCCTCGCTGAGGAGTTCAATCAAAAGATCAGCCATCGTCAGCCACCACAGCGCCGGATTTCCTATCAACGCCAATCCATGCCTCGCAGCATCCGCGTGCCAGCGCCCGAACCCGGCCAATGTAGGACGCGCGTTCCGTTACCGAAATGACGCCCCGCGCATCCAGCAGATTAAACAGATGACTGGCCTTCAAACATTGATCATAGGCAGGCAGTGCCAAAGGTTCGTCCAGAACCAGTAACCGGCCGCACTCATCCTCGGCATCCCGAAAATGGCGAAGCAGCATGTCGGTTTCGGCGTGATTGAAATTCCAGTTCGAAAATTCGACCTCGGCACGGTGGAAAATATCGCCATAGCATTTGCCGCCCTGATCCGCCGGAACCCCGTCCCAATCAAGACCATAGACATTATCGACGCCCTGAATGAACATCGCCAAACGTTCCAATCCATAGGTTAATTCCAGCGGCACCGGATCGCATTCAAATCCGCCAACCTGCTGAAAATACGTGAATTGCGACACTTCCATCCCATCACACCACACTTCCCATCCAAGGCCCCAGGCCCCCAATGTTGGAGATTCCCAGTCATCCTCAACAAACCGGATATCATGGCTGTCAGGGTCGAGCCCGATCGCCGCCAAACTGCCAAGATAAAGCGCCTGCGAGTTCGGTGGGGATGGTTTGAAAATCGTCTGAAACTGATAATAATGCTGCAACCGGTTCGGGTTTTCACCAAACCGGCCATCGGTCGGACGGCGCGACGGTTGAATATAGGCAGCGCGCCAATGATGGTCCGGGCCTAGCGCGCGCAACGTGGTGGCCGGATGAAATGTTCCGGCGCCAACCTCCATATCATAAGGTTGCAGAATCACCGCGCCCTGCTCGGCCCAATAGGCCTGAAGCTTGAGAAGAATTGACTGAAAATCGAGCCCCGGGGGAGCTATATTCGACTTGGCCATTTGCGCTTCTCTAATGAGGGATGAGCGCGCAAATTAGCCCCAAACAGGCGGGCAATGCAACCTTTTGGTTCGGGAAAATCAAATTGGCATTTCAGGACAGGATTCCTTAAGCCCGAATTCATCAAGACTGGACTCATCGAGACTGGACTCATCAAGATTGGCCGCGATAGGGACAGGCCTCGCGCTCACACGATTCGCCGCTAACCCACGCCCGACAGACTCTGCACTCTTCAAGGTCCAGCGCGCGATGCTCTTTTTTTTGTCCGTCATTATTTTGAGCCGGATCATTATTCGAATCTGCAGGGGGATTATTGCTGTGATTGCGCCTCTCAAGCAGGCGAAACCCCTTCCAGACAACCCAGATAATCGCCGCTAGCGCCAGAAGTTTGGGCAGAGATGGAATCATAAAACACCTGTCGGGCCGTCAGCCCCTAACCAAAATATATGTGCCAGTATTGAAGGGGCTATCATAAACCAAAACGCGCCAAGAATGCACGTTCAACCGCCACGTCAACCACTTCATCAACTAGATTTCCGGCCAACCCGCCACCACTGCGCATTCCGGGGATACCGTCAAAACCGGCAAACAGCTTTTTCTTTGGCATGATCATCATCAAATCAACATTCTCACCAAACCGCTCGGTAACCAGTGCGCGGCAGTCGGCAATACCGTCAATCAACCCCAGATCAACCGCCGCAAGCCCGGTCCAGAACGCACCGCTGAACAGATCATCATGCTCACCCTTCAATTTGGCACCGCGCCGATCAACCACATGGGTGATGAATTGCTGATGAATTTCACTCTGCAAGGATTTCAGCCGGTCAACATCAGCCCCCTGTTCAGGCGCAAACGGATCCAGAATCATCTTGTTCTTACCCGCGGTGTAAACGCGTCGGTCAACCCCCAGTTTTTCAATCGCCCGGTCAAAACCAAAGCCTGCCGAAACCACCCCGATTGAGCCGATAACCGAGGCTGCATTGGCATAAACCTCATCCGCACTGACCGCCAGCCAGTAACCGCCGCTGGCCGCCACATCCTCGCAGAAAGCTAACACCGGAATATCAGCCTTTTTTGCCAGCGCACGAATGCGTTGCCCGATCAGCGCCGATTGCACCGGAGATCCGCCAGGTGAATTGATGATCAGCGCAACTGCCTTTGCTCCGGTAACCGAAAAAGCTTTTTTCAGCTGCGGTTCCACCCCTTCGAGCGACAGGCCGCGGCGTGTCTGGCTGCTGCTGGCAATAACGCCGCTCAAGCGCACCACCGGCACTACCGCGCGTTTGCGCCGCCAGAAAAACAGGATGCGGAAAATTGATTTAAGAAAGCTCATTTGACACTCCATCACGCCGTCTATTGCGCGTTTGCGGGCGGGCCGGATGCTTTAGCGCTAATGCGC
The DNA here is from genome assembly GCA_938082345.1 of uncultured Alphaproteobacteria bacterium. Classification (GTDB taxonomy): domain Bacteria; phylum Pseudomonadota; class Alphaproteobacteria; order Puniceispirillales; family Puniceispirillaceae; genus UBA8309. The sequence goes on along the minus strand of CALLKZ010000006.1, from coordinate 4,527 downwards.
CGCCCGCCATAACCTGATCCGCTGCATCGGTAAAGCCGCCATCATCACGATGCATAACCATCCCCGGCAAAATGGCACCGGGGCCATCAACATCACGCCTGACCTGAATAATCACCCTGCCTGCCGGGCTGGAATGCCGCGGCCATAGGGGAAACATAACCGCCTCACCAGCTCCATTTTCGGTAAACAGACTGATCAATTCAGGAATTCGGTCAGCCCGGCAAATCATGCTAATCCGGGCCCGCGGCTTGGCTGCCCAGATCGCCGATTTTGCCCAATCCGCCATACTGCTGTCACCGCCCATATGTGCCAGCGCACGGTCCGGATTTCGCGGACGGGTGCCGCGCGCATCATGATAGGGAGGGTTGCTTACAACATGATCAAAGCTGCCAGCCAGAACCGATGGCATATCGCGAATATCGCCTGTTAAAACCCTGATACGGCTGGTGAAATCATTCGCCGCAGCGTTTTCAAGAGCGAGGGCGGCAAGATCGTCATTCTTTTCAATAGCGGTAATCTGAAGGCCAGCAAGCCGGTGCGCCAAACAAAGCGAAACACCGCCAACCCCCGCCCCCATATCCAGAACGCGTCCGCGCGCCGTGCCAACCGACGCCGCCAGCAAAATAGCATCACTACCAACCCGGTACCCGTCCACCGGTTGGGTGATTTTAACAGCCTCACGCAGAAGATGATCGTGGGTAACCCGCATCATTGGAGCATCATCTTTCAGATTGCTATTATCGGCTATGGGATCTTCGCTCATTAGTTCGGCCCATTGATTATCGGGGTTCCAATCCTGGATTTGGGTAGCATCCCGGATTTTTTAGTCATCATAAAATTCTTCGGCTTCACGCAGCACTGTCTCGGCGGCGAGGCGTTGGTCGGCCAACACCATAAGCCGGCGCGGAAAAGCGCCAATTCCTGCCTCCAGCGCTGCCATATTTGAATCAAACACGTCGGTTTGTATTCCAGCATCGGCCAGAAGCACCTGCAAAAATGACAGGCGCACCGCATTGGTAGTTCGCACGATCGTCACCATTCAAAATATATGCGCCAAATCCGTCCATTAGCCAAGCCCCTACACCGCAGACAGCCCTAAAATCAAGTGGGGGCGATGGCCGGGCTATCTGCGACAACGGGCCGGGCTATCTGCGACAAAAAGACAGAACCGGGGGCAAATTTCATGATTTTGCTTGCTGATTACATCCAACCGGCGATAACAATTCATCGACGCCATCTGCTGATTAGTCTTAATACATGTATAATTGCGTCTGAATTTGTCTCGATCGAGTTTAGAGCAACGTCGTTGGAGCCCCTAAATCATGCCTTCAACATCCCCTTCGTCACTTGCCGACAAGGCACCATCAATCACCCCCCTGATTGAGATGCTGGCGCTTGATATTGCCAAAGTGAATGAAACCATTCTGGCGCGAATGGCCAGTGACGTACCGCTGATCCCGCAACTCGCCGGGCATTTGATTGCGTCGGGCGGCAAAAGAATTCGGCCGATGATGACAATTGCCGGGGCAATTCTGGCGTCTGGCGATGCCGATAAACGCGCGCCTGCAATCAAACTGGCCACCGCGGTTGAATTTATCCATTCGGCTACTTTGCTGCATGATGATGTGATTGACGAATCAGAACTTCGCCGCGGGCAAGATACAGCGAATGCGCTGTGGGGGAATGATGCATCGGTTCTGGTGGGGGATTTTCTGTTTGCACGCGCCTTTGAATTGATGGTTGAGGCTGGCAATATTGCGGTTTTGGGGCGGCTGGCGTCAGCGTCGGCCCACATCACCGAAGGCGAAATTAAACAGATGACGATCACCGGCGCACCGGACACCGCGATGGATGATTATCTGGAGGTTATTTCAGGAAAGACCGCCATTCTGTTCGCCGCCGCCGCTGCCGCTGGAGCCGAGGTAACAGGCGGCGATCTGGATGCGGTGGACGCGATGCACAGCTATGGCATGCACCTTGGCATGGCCTTTCAAATTATGGATGACGCGCTGGATTACAGCGCTGATGCCGTGGATATGGGCAAAAACACCGGGGATGATTTTACCGATCAGAAAATCACCCTTCCGGTTATTCTGGCGTGGCGGGATGGCAGCAAAGACGAGCGTGATTTCTGGCAACGCACCCTTGGCGATGCAGATTTTCAAGAGGGCGACCTGCAACAGGCTCAGCAGATTCTGATGCGCCATGCCGCGATTAGCCGGTCAATGGCTATTGCTGCAGATTATGCCAAGAATGCTGGCGTCGCACTTGCCCCTTTCTATGATGATGAGCGCACCTTACCGCTAGCCCGCGCGCTGGATGAGGCTGCCAGATTTGCCGCCTACCGGACATCATAACCCCTGCTTTTGCGAAGTTAGATTTTTGCGAAGTTAGATTAAGGGTTTAGGGGATTCTGGTCCGCTGATAAGCTGGGCGATGTGCCGGGCGCGTCCCCCGGTCTGGCTGGCCCACCGGCTGTCCAAGGCATGATGCGCCGCGCCCTGCCAGTCCCCTGCCTTAATCGCCGCGCGCAAGCGGATAAATTTTGCCAGACGCGGCCCGCCAAGATTAAACGCCATCGAGATCAGCGCATGACGCCGGGGCACCGATGCACCAGCAAAATCAGAGCCAAACAGATCAACACAGATCGCCAGTGCCAGTTCCAGATCATTGTCCAGAAGAAGGTCAATTTCGTCTGCAGCCAGCCCGCGATCCGATAGGTTACGGCCAACGCCGATGGTCAGTTTGCTGGCGGTATCCTTATAGGCAAAGGCGCGCCATCCCTCATGCTGAATAATCATACGGCGAAGCGCTGGATCACTTAACATCTTTCACCAATTTCCCCTTACCGGTATTTTTAGCAGTATTACGGCGCGTCTTTTCAGGGGCAGGAGAGGCGATGTTATGCAGGGATTGATGGATGGCACCATTGGTCTGCGGCGAAATTTTCTCAAAACTGCGACCGACAACATATCCGCCAAGCCCGATTTGCAACAACAGCCATGCCTGATCGGCCAGCCTAAAAGCCAGCAAGCCGAATGAGTCCGCCACAACCAACCCCAGAAAGCTGAGCATGGTAATTGGCCGCCAATTCCTTTGCAGCCATGACTGGCCGCCAGCCTCGGCCACGAGCATGCTGGCCTGCGCCGCCAGCCGATCCTTTTCAACAGCGATCGCCAGTGCCAGCGCATCGTTTTGAAGCGCGGTCATTTCGGCTTTGGCGCGCGCACGACCCTCGTCGGAAATTTGAAATTCGTCAATTAAGCGATTGACCGGGGCAAACATGCGCACCAGCGCATCCGCCAGCGCGATACCGCTGGCAACGAGAGGAAGAGGCATCTTGATACTCCCTTATAAGGATTTACGTGGGTTGCGTGCGGGTGGCCCGTGCGGGTGAGTTGGCGATTTTGTATCATCCGTATGAAAAAGGGGCCGTATGAAAAAGGGCCCATCCGAAGACAGGCCCTTGGAGATTTAATGTCAGGCGTGGAGCCTGTATCAAATCGACTTTTGCAAAAGACTTAGAACGAGGCGTGTACACGCAGGCGCATACCGCTGCCCTTGTTGTCACCCAACTTGCCATTGTCCTTGTCTTTGTAGCTGAAGCTCTTGTAGCCAAGCGACGTGTAGAGGCCGGGAGCGATTGTATATTTTGCTCCGAAAGATGTCGACTTAAAGGTGTCATCCTTGTTGGCACCTTTTCTGGCCTTGGCTGAGAAATAAACCATGTTCAGCTTAAGACTGTCAGTCACATCATAGGCGACTTCAAGTTCCTGACCTTTATCATCCTGGGTCACCATGCCTTTATTTGGAGTGACCTTTTTGGTTGCCTGAACAAGCGATACCAGGAATGGGCCAGATGTTGCAGAAACGCCCATTTCATTGACTTTTGTCTTACCGGAAGCATCCAAGCCATTTGCGGCCTTTTGGCTAGCACCGGTATAGCCAAACTTCAGCGTTCCGCCGCCAAAACCAGCCATTGAATATTGCAGAGCATATTCAGTGCTATCACCTGAGCTTGTTTCACCGGCATTCGCCATTGAGACACCAACTTTGAAGCCTGAAATATCAGGTGTCGTATAGATGGCCTTGGTGTCTTTATGACCCGTTACGCCGTAAGGAGACGCCGTAATCATCTTTGCAGAGGCTGCGCCGTCACGTTGCGTTACTTTAGGTGCAACAATCGTGCTGATACTTCCACGCCAGTCGGCACTAAGCGACATGGTGACTGCTGGTGAATGGTGGTTACCAAGGATCAGGGTTCACCAATCATCCGACAGTTTAATGTAGTGACGTGTGCTGTCAGATTTTTCGATCCGAGCTTCAGGAGCGACGGTCAGACCTGAATCTGTAACCATATTGCCCTTGACCCAGACGTTTAGATCAGTGCCCATTGTGTTGTTGCTGTTACCGCTGCCCTTAGCATCTTTGACATTGTCGCTCCATGAATCATAATGGAAGCGAACATGACCTGACAATGAAACGTCAGCTGTTGCTGCGGTTACACCACCCAACGCAACAAGCGCT
>CALLKZ010000005.1:0-18766 GCA_938082345.1 uncultured Alphaproteobacteria bacterium | reverse complement strand
GCGCGCCGGCGATGTCAGCATGCTTCGCGCGGCTCAGTTCCCCGAAGACCGCAGCCCCACAGCCCATCCGATCCGGCCTGAATCATATCGTGAAATTAACAACTTCTACACGCCAACTATTTATGAAAAAGGCGCTGAAGTTATCCGTATGATGGCCGGATATTTGGGGCGTGACGGGTTTCGTCGCGGCATTGATCTGTATTTTGAGCGACATGACGGCAATGCTGTCACTTGCGATGATTTTGTCGCCGCGCTGGCCGACGCCAATGCGCAGGACATGTCGTCATTTCAGGGCTGGTATTCGCAGGCCGGCACGCCGCATCTAAAAATCAGCCGCGTTCATGGTGATGATGGTCTGACCTTAACGCTGGAACAGACTGTTCCCGAAACCGCTGCCGAGACCCCGCGTGAACCTTTGCCGGTTCCGGTGCGGGTTGGCTTTGTTGGCAGTGATGGCAGTCCGGTACGCCTGCGTCTGGCGGATGCGGATGCAGCCCGGGATGAGCATGTGATGTTGCTGACCGAAAAATCAGCCGCGTATCGGTTCGTTGCCAGTGATGGCGGGGCGGTTGATGCCGGAATTATCCCCAGTGCGCTTCGCGGCTTTTCCGCGCCGGTGCAATTAGAGGATGATCTTAGCTCTGCCGATCGTCTGCATCTTATGGCGCATGATAGTGATCTGTTTAACCGCTGGGATTCGGCGCAGATGCTGACTGCCAACGCCATTCTGGAAATGGCAGCGGGCAAGTCGCCGGATATTGCCCCGCTCGCCGCTGGATTTCGCCAGATTCTGGATGATGATGGGGTGCTGAATGAATTTAAGGCCGGATGTCTGCGCCTTCCCGGATTAGCGGTTCTGGAGGCGGCGCGCCAACCAGCGGACCCTGTCTCCCTGTTTCATGCGCGTATAGCCCTTCAGGCGGCTCTGGGGGCGGCGCTTGGCGATAAAATCGGTGCGGCGCTGGCGGCGTCTGCCGATCTGGCGTCTAGTGCTGGTGGCCGGGCGCTGTTGACGCATCTGCTTGAATTTGGCGTTGCTGCGGGGGATGAAGCCGCGATTATTGCTGCCGAAGCAATGGTGATGGATGCGAATATGACGCTCTCACAAGGGGGGCTGAAAGCCCTGATCCATACAGGTAACGATGCGCGTATTCGTGCGCTGGCAGCGTTCCATGATCGCTGGCAGGATGACCCCTTGGTGATGGAAAAATGGTTCCAGATGGAATCGATGTCGTGGGTTGGCGGCACCATCGCGCGTCTTGTTGAGCTAATGCAGCATCCGGCGTTTGATCCGAAAAACCCCAACAAGATGCGCGCCATTCTAGGAGCGTTTATGATGGGCAATGTGCCGCGTTTTCATGCGGCAGATGGGTCTGGTTATCGGTTTGTTGCTGAACAGCTGGTTCGGATTGACGCGCGTAATGGCCAGTTGGCGGCGCGAATGGCACTGCCTCTCAGCCGGATGGCTGGCTATGATGCGGGGCGTCAGGCAGCAATGCGTGAGGCCTTGAAAATTGTCCAGAAGGGGGCAACGTCAAGCGACCTGCGCGAGGTAGTCGATAAGGCCCTCTAGGGGATAGACGATAGGGGAAAGACGATAGAGGATAGGGGCGCTGAGACTGTCTTTGCCAAAAAAACAGCCAGCTGATCAGGGCTGGCTATCTTGTGTTCGATTTATGAAAATTCTAGCGCAAAAGGAACGCGGGTACATGCCCGGTATCCTGCAGGGTATCTCCCTTGCACTCAGGCGGCGATGGCAGTTCACCTGGATGTCTTGATGACTTGCCGCCGCGTGACCGGCCATTGCGCGGCTTGCCAGCTTTGGCATCAGTCTCTTTCGCATCAGTCCCCTTGGCATTGGTCTCTTTGGCATCAGGCGCCTTGGCATCAGTATCCTTAGCCTTACTATTATCCCGCTTGGGCTTATTGCGCGCGGATGTTTGTTGCGCGTTTTGCGCGTCATCCTGACTTGACACTTGCTCCGGGCTTGCTTCCTTGGCCGTATTCTCTTCAGCCTTATCGCCAGACTTTTTAGCGTCTTTTTTTGCGGTGGTCTTGGCCTTACTCTTTGTATTGGCTGGATTTGCCTGATCCGTGTTGGCGTCTTCCTTGGCACCCACGAGCGGAATGGCTTTGCCAATCAGCTTTTCGATAGCCTTGACATATTTCCGGTCATCTTCACTGGCGGCAATGGTAAACGCGCGCCCTGACTTGCCTGCGCGTCCGGTACGCCCGATGCGGTGCACATAATCCTCAGCACTGTTGGGCACATCAAAATTGAAGACATGGCTTAGACCGACAATATCCAGACCGCGTGCCGCTACGTCAGAGGCGATCATCAGAGGCACCTTATCATCCTTGAACAATTGCAAAGCTTCAAGGCGGGCCGATTGTGTCATGTCACCATGCAGCGCAACGGCGTCAAACTTGTGACGCCGTAATGAGGTTACAAGCGTGCTTATATCCCTCTTACGATTGCAAAAGATTACGGCGTTTTTGACATCCTCGCTCCGCAACAGCGCGCGCAAAGTCTCGCGTTTGGCCTTTGGGGTTGTCCAGGCCAGATGCTGGGCGACTGTATCGGCGGTCGATGCTGGAGGGGCAACTTCGATAACTTTCGGGTTGCGCACGAATTTTTCACTTAGCTTTTTAATGTCGTTGGACAGCGTGGCCGAAAAGAACAAAGTCTGGCGTAATGGCGGCAGCAGACCTACGATGCGTTCAACATCTGGAATAAATCCCATATCCAGCATTCTGTCAGCTTCGTCGATCACGAGAATTTTTACGTCGGTCAGCATGACCTTACCGCGCTCAAAATGGTCGAGCAGGCGGCCCGGCGTTGCAATCAGCACATCAACGCCCTTGCTCAGTGCCATGTTCTGATCGGCAAAGCTGACCCCGCCAATCAACAGCGCCATCGATAGTTTGTGATAGGTGCTGAATTTTTCAAAAGACTCTGCCACCTGAGCGGCAAGCTCGCGCGTTGGTGCTAGGATTAATGATCTTGGCAGGCGTGATTTGGCGCGTCCAGCCGCCAGAATTTCGATCATCGGCAGCGTGAATGACGCTGTTTTGCCGGTTCCCGTCTGTGCAGACCCCAGAATATCGCGGCCCATCAAGACATACGGAATCGATTGTTCCTGAATGGGAGTGGGTTCGGTGTAGCCTAGGTCATCAACTGCCTGACTAAGTTCTTGGCAAAGGCCAAGTTCGGAAAAATTCACCAGTACCGTCCTTTGGTAACGTTTACTTTGTACTGCACGGGAGGGAATGCCCCTTTTCTATCTGAACCAACCCAATCTGACACATGTATCCAAACTGGCACATGTATCCAAACTGGCACATGAAACCTATCTGGCGCATGAGACCTTGCAACAGGCCTACAGGCAGGCGGTTCGCCGTAAAATTTAGTCATAACGCCTTAACAGAACTTCTGTTGAGAGATAAAAAGGCTTTATGCTGGGCATTTATGACGATGAGTGGTACAGACATATTCTCTAAAGGTCAATCTTTCTTAGACATCAAGCGGTATTCTGCCGCACCTTGGCTTGGTCATGTCGCTTCAACCCACTCCTATTTTCATCCCCGGTCTGATTTGTACAGCCGATCTTTTTGCTGCGCAGATAAGGGATCTTCAGCATCCTGTTGCCCCAAAAATCGCCAATACGCTTGAATGTGATAGCATTACCGGCATGGCCCGCGATGCGCTGGCACTTGCCGAGGGGCGGCTGGTTCCGGTTGGCCTTTCGATGGGCGGGTATGTGGCGCTGGAAATGGCCCGCATCGCGCCCGACCGGATGGCTGGAATTGCCCTTTTGAACACCGGGTTCCGGACCGATGATGCGGCCCGTTCCAGTCAGCGTCTTGCCGCTATAGAGATGGCAAAAAGTGAAAAATTCCGGGGCGTTACGCGGCATCTTCTTGGCACGTTCCTGTCCCCAGCGGCGTTGGCTGACGAGGCCCTTGTCGCGCGGGTGATCAAGATGGCAGATGATGTCGGGCGGAAAAATTTCCTGACCCAGCAAAAGGCCATTATGGGCCGGCGGGATCAGAGCCGGACATTGCGTAATCTCGGCGTTCGGGCGTTGGTGCTATGCGGCAAGCTGGATACTTTAACCCCGCCCGAAATCTCGCAAGAAATGGCCGCGCTAGCCCCGCAATCAGATTTGGTTTTGCTGGATGAAGTTGGTCATCTTTCAACGCTGGAGGCGGCTGACGCTGTAACCGCCGCACTGGACGCTTATCTAGCGTCAATTTAGCTCAAACATCTGGTCTTCACCTTTAAGCACGGCGTCTAAGTACCGCGTCCTAGACATCCAGATCGGCGAGAACCTCTTCAGCATGGTCGCGGATATAACAAAACCGGAGTTCGGCCTTTTTCCCCATTAAAGTGCTGACCAGCTGGTCGACGCCGCGGCGGTCATCGGCGCCGGTGCTATCACGGCGCGGAATTTCGACGCGCAGCAGACGGCGTGTTTCCGGATTCATTGTCGTCTCACGAAGCTGTGCTGGCGGCATTTCTCCCAGCCCCTTAAACCGGCTAATTTCGATCTTACCCCTGCCATCAAAGCCGGTCTCGGTCAGTTTTTCACGCTGTGCATCATCCAGTGCGTAAAGAGTGGTGCCGCCTTGGGTCATCCGGTAAAGTGGCGGTTGGGCCAGATAAAGGCGGCCAGCCTCAATCAATGCTGGCATTTCGCGGTAGAAATAGGTCATTAGCAGCGCGGCAATATGCGCGCCATCGACATCGGCATCGGTCATGATGATCACACGCCCATAGCGAAGATCATCAATCCTGAAATCCTTCCCGGGCCGCACCCCTAGCGCCAGTGCCAGATCGGTCAGTTCCTGATTGGCCCCCAGCTTTTCCGTGCTGGCACTCGCCACATTCAAGATTTTGCCGCGGAGGGGCAGAACCGCCTGATTCTTCCGGCTGCGGGCCTGTTTAGCAGATCCACCGGCGGAATCACCCTCAACCAGAAATAGCTCGGTCAGCTCGGTATCATTGGCGGTACAATCGGCCAGCTTACCCGGCAGCCGCAGCCGCCGTGTGGCAGATTTACGCGCGACTTCGCGTTCTTTCTTGCGGCGCTTACGGTCTTCGGCGCGCTCAATGGCGGCATCCAGCAGGAAGGTGGCGCGCGGTGCATCGGCGGACAGCCATTGCTCAAACCTGTCACGGGCGGCCTGTTCGGTCAGGCGCGTGGCATCATTTGATACCAGCCGGTCCTTTGTCTGGCCCTGAAACTGGGGGTCTTGCAAAAACACCGACAGCATGACGGCGGTGCCGGAAAATACGTCATCGGCGGTAATGTCAGCGGCCTTTTTATTGCCAGCTAAATCGCCAAAACTACGAAGGGCGCGGGTGATTGCCTGACGAAAGCCGGTTTCATGCGTTCCGCCCGACGGGGTTGGTACCGTATTGCAATAGGAATTGAAAAATCCGTCTTCGCCCGCGCCAAGCCAAGTGATAGCCCATTCAAATTTCTGGCCGTCCAGTTCCACCATTTCGGCAAAGGGCGTTGATACCAACAGCGATTTTGTGCTGGTTGCATCAGCTAGAAAATCAGCTAATCCGCCCGGGTAATGCAATGTTTCCTCAACCGGTACCGTATCATCATTTGCCAGCAATTCCGCAGCGCAGCGCCAGCGAATTTCGACACCTGCAAACAGATAGGCCTTAGAGCGCGCCATCCGGTAAAGCATGGCGGGTTTGAAGGTCGGATTTGCCCCAAAAATTTCAGCATCGGGGGTAAAGGTAACGGTTGTACCGCGCCGGTTTGGAGCGCTGCCAATTTCGGTTAGCGCAGAGGTGGGAACGCCGCGCTCAAACGATTGGCTGAATAGTTTTTTCTCCCGTGCAATTTCTACGGTCAGCAGGCTGGAAAGCGCATTCACCACAGATGCGCCTACGCCGTGCAGTCCGCCTGACGTCGAATAGGCATTGCCCGAAAATTTTCCGCCAGCGTGAAGCGTTGTCAGAATCACTTCAACGGCAGATTTTCCCGGGAATTTCGGATGGTTGCCCACTGGCATTCCGCGGCCATTATCACGGATGGTCAGCGTGTCGCGCGCTTCAAGATGGATGTCGATGCGGCTGGCGTGCCCGGCAACGGCCTCATCCATTGAATTGTCCAGAATTTCGGCCGCCAGATGGTGCATGGCCCGATCATCGGTGCCGCCGATATACATTCCCGGGCGATGCCTGACCGGCTCCAGCCCTTCCAAAACCTCAATATTGGCGGCGTCATATCCATCGGACGGCGCCGCTGATCCAAAAAGATCGGCCATATGTGATGCATTTCCCGTTTGACCAGACCTCATGAGGCCCGACCAGCTAATTTGATATCGGTTAATTTGAGATCGGTTGTTATCTTCTACCGTATCTTGCGGATGTCGCCAAGTGCTGACGCGATATGTTGGGCGTTTGGGCGATAATTTTTTGTCATTATCGGCCCTGAAGATGGCAAATAAGGGCAAAGGCAGAAAATCATCAAAACAAAGTAGAGGTTAACCTTATTTTAACAGCAACTGCGGTATTATTGAGGCTGTAAGTTTAATCGATAGACCAACCCAGACTGCAAGACCAGCGGCTTCTCTGCGATCGACGGGCAATCGAATGGTCAGTGCCGTCAGTGCCGCCAGTGCCGTCAGTGCCGTTTGTATATCTTCAGAACCGATAGGACCAGAACCCAGAACCGATAGGAGTTATTTCATGCAAACACCAACATTCTCAAAATCCAGAAAACTCCATTCCCAAAAAAGCTACTTCAATAATGACGGCAATAATGACGGCAATAATGACGGCAACATGGCGGTCAAAAGCGCCAAAGTGCGAGGCGGGATAATGCTGGGAGTGGCAGCAGCAGCGATCGCAATTAGCGGATGCGCCACCCAGTCGGCAACGATTGATCTTGCTACCTATGCGCCGGTGATTGACGTCAAAGGCCAAGGCTATGATATGGCGGTCTATAACAACGATCTGGATGAATGCCGCATGCTTGGCCTTCGTGTGCAGTCAGCTTATAAAGAACAGCAAAAGCGTGAACGTGAGGATGCTCAAAAATCAGCGATTTTTGGCGCGTTGGCCGGCGCGTTTGTAGGCAGTGCGATTGGCGATAACAACAATTATCACTCTGGTCGTTCGGCGACAGCAGGTGCGGTTTATGGCGGCGCTATCGGTGCAGCGGTGGGGGCCAATAATATGGATTATGGACACACAATTACAAAATTTGGTCCAACGGCAATCGTCGACCGTTGCATGGTTGACCGAGGCTATAAAATCCTCTCCGCCGAGGGTTATGGCGGAGGGTGAGGGGGGCATCATTCCTTAAAAAAAACCCCCGGCATTTCTGTCGGGGGTTTTGCATTTCCATCTAAAGGTTGGCCCGATGAAGAACCATCGCTACCGGTCAATTACACCGAATAGTACATCTGGAATTCGATTGGATGTGGTGCATGTTCCAGGGCAATCACTTCTTCCATCTTCAGTTCGATATAGGCATCGATCTGATCATCGGTGAACACATTGCCTTGTGTCAGATAGCTGCGGTCGGCGTTCAACGAGTCCAGAGCTTCACGAAGCGAGCTGCAGACCGTTGGAATCTGTGACAGCTCTTCAGCCGGCAGGTCGTAGAGATCCTTATCCATGGCATCACCGGGGTGAATCTTGTTCTGAATGCCGTCCAGACCCGCCATAAGCATTGCCGAGAATGCCAGATAAGGGTTCGCCATTGCGTCCGGGAAACGGACTTCAACGCGCTTACCATTCGGTGAATTCACATGCGGAATCCGGCACGATGCTGACCGGTTGCGTGATGAATATGCCAACAGAACTGGCGCCTCATAACCCGGGATCAAACGCTTATAACTGTTCGTTGACGGGTTGGTGAAAGCGTTCAACGACTTGGCGTGCTTAATAATACCGCCAATGTAGAACAACGCCATTTCCGACAGATCGGCATAGCCATTGCCAGCGAACAAAGGCTTGCTGTCTTTCCAGATTGACTGGTGAACATGCATGCCAGATCCGTTATCGCCAGCGATTGGCTTTGGCAGGAACGTTGCCGATACGCCGTAAGCATTGGCAACCTGATGAACGGCGTATTTGTAAATCTGCATGTTATCGGCGGTTTCGATAAGCGTGCCAAACTTCATGCCAAGCTCATGCTGCGACGGGGCAACTTCATGGTGGTGCTTTTCAACGGGCACACCCATGTCAGCCATAACTGACAGCATTTCACCGCGGATATCCTGTCCGGAATCGATCGGCGGCACCGGGAAATAGCCCCCCTTAACGCCGGGACGGTGGCCAAGATTGCCTTCTTCATATTCGCGGGCACTGTTGTAAGGGCCCTCAACCGAGTCAACAGAATACATTGCCCGGTTCATTGACACGTCGATCTTCACATCTTCAAAGATGAAAAACTCGGCCTCTGGACCAAAAAACGCGGTATCGCCAATGCCTGCAGCCTGCATATGGGCCAGTGCTGCTTTGGCTGTGCCGCGTGGGTCGCGTGAATAGGCCTCGCCAGTTGACGGCTCCATCACATCACAGAACAGCGCCATTGTTGGCTGCGCAAAGAACGGGTCGATGTAGGCGCGTGACAGATCAGGCATCAGCGTCATGTCAGACTCGTTGATTGCTTTCCAGCCCGCGATCGACGAGCCATCAAACATAAAGCCTTCGGCCAATGCTTCTTCATCGATGGTGTCGATATGCTGGGTTACGTGCTGCATCTTGCCGCGCGGATCAGTAAACCGAAGGTCGACATAAGTAATGTCATTTTCCTTAATCATTTCCATGATTGCTTTGACGTCAGACATGGGTATTCCTTCCATTCGTATTTTAGAACGTTGATGCCGGCGGACCGGCGTGGTTTTGGGGTTGGAGCTAACCGGTTCTAAACCGCGTCAGCGCCGCGCTCCCCGGTGCGTATACGGATCGCTTCGTCTATACTGGAGATGAAGATTTTGCCGTCGCCGATCCGGCCTGTTTGCGCTGCTTGCTGGATGGCATCAACAACGCGCTCGCAAAGCGCGTCCTCGATAACAACCTCAATTTTTACCTTGGGCAGGAAATCAACAACATATTCAGCCCCGCGGTAGAGTTCTGTGTGTCCTTTTTGACGCCCAAACCCTTTGGCCTCAAGAACGGTAATTCCCTGAATGCCCACATCGTGAAGCGCTTCCTTAACCTCATCCAGTTTGAAGGGTTTGATGACAGCTTCGATTTTTTTCATGGCGTCGATCCTTTGCAAAAAAGACGGCTGACCTCTCAGCGTGAGGGACCGCACAGTCAAATTTGATGGTGTTGACCTCTCAACGGCGACAAACTTGCGCAGGCGGGCGAGGTGTGCAACCCGTGCGTGATACCATCATACCGAAAACGGATGTTTCAGCGCAAAATGCCTAAAAAATAGGCATCGTGCCTAAAATGAAGCCGAATGAGGTCTCCGGCAAAGTAATGCTCTGTTGATTTGGAGATCCAAAACTTAGAATCGGGCGCGATAGACTCGTGCGGGGGGGCGGGGCAGAATCTGGCCCGTTACTCGGCTGCATTCGGGAAAAACAACTGCTGGCCAAGTGTCCGCAAAGTCGAAATATGCGTCTGGCCCGTTGGCGATAGCAGCCACGCGGCAAATTCCTGTGCGTCCGCGGCCCGCACTTTTGGACAATGTTTTGGGTTGATGGAAACGATGCTGTATTGATTGAACAGCAATCTGTCGCCTTCAAATAAAATCCGGTGATCGAATTTATTGTTAAAAGCCAGCCAGGTGGCGCGGTCAGTCAGGGTGTAGCTGTCTGATTGAACAGCAAAATTCAACGTTGCCCCCATGCCGTTACCGGTCTCGCGATACCAGCTGGATTTGGAAGAATCTGGGGTCAGATTTGCCGCTTGCCACAGCGCGACCTCCTTACGGTGGGTTCCGCTTTTATCACTGCGTGAGGCAAAGCTGCTTTGTGTTGTTGCGATCAACCGCACGGCCTCGGCGGCGGTTTTGGTGCTGGCAATATTGGCCGGGTCATGCGCTGGGCCGACAAGCACAAAATCATTATACATCAGCTTGACGCGCCCGGTGCCATAACCGGCATCAACAAAGGCCTGTTCAGCCTCACGCGCATGAACAATCAGCAGGTCGGCATCGCAATTCCGGGCATTTTTTAACGCCTGACCGGTGCCAACGGCGACAATGCGAACCTCAATTCCACTTGCCGCGGTGAATGCCGGTACAACATGCCGGTAGAATCCCGAATTTTGTGTTGATGTGGTGGATTGAACAATGATTGACCGCTCCGCCGTCGCAGGAACGGAAAATGTCGCGGACAGCAAAACCAATACCAAGGCGCGCACCGGAGTCGTCGTTAATATTTTTGATAATTTTGGCGGCAATATTGGCATTAACCTAAATGAACCCCCTAATTTATTGCGCTTGGCGGCGGTTTGGTAGAGGCGTTTTCAATACCAGCAAACACAGCCGGACCAAACCCCCGAAGTTTACATCGGCCCCGAAGTTTACATCGGCAGCATACACGCGCGTTCCGGGGAAGAAAATCAGGATAAAATGCGAATATTGTCGCTGATTAGGCAGCAACCAGCGAAGGGCGACAGATTATTTGTGTTTTGCGCAGTAAATCACACTTGCGCAGGCCCATTGCCTCCGCTAATGTCCCGCCCTGCATTTCAGCGCTTTATTGGGCGGATTCAGCAGGTCCGAAAACATGGTCTGGGTGAATGGCACAAAGGGGTTGGTATCGAAATGTTATGGCGGGTGTAGCTCAGTTGGTTAGAGCGCCAGTTTGTGGCACTGGAGGTCGCCGGTTCAAAACCGGTCACTCGCCCCATTACCCCGGGATGAGGCAACCTTGTTGCTTCGTGTCGCGCGGGATCACTTTTGCGGGCGTGGCGGAATTGGTAGACGCGCTGGATTTAGGTTCCAGTGGTGAAAATCGTGGGGGTTCAAGTCCCTCCGCCCGCACCATTCAATGTCCGTCGCCAGCGGGCCGGTGTTTCCAGATCACGGCCTCTTCATGGAAGCTGGTTCGAGGGAGCGCTCTCTTGTAGAGGAAAATAGGGTTCGATGAAGATTGATGAAATCAAGGCCGAAGGGCTGATCCGTGAATATTCCATTATTATTTCAGCAGCTGAGATTGAAGAACAGGTCGCGGCCAAACTGAGCGAACTTGCCGGCAGCGTGAATATGCCGGGTTTTCGTCCCGGCAAGGTTCCTATGTCCGTGGTAAAATCCCGCTTTGGCCCGCAGGTGCAAGGTGAGGCGCTGAAAAACGCGCTGGATGAGGGCGCGCGCCGCGCAATTGAAGACAACGACCTTCGCCTCGCCAGCCAGCCCGCCGTTGAAATTACCAAATATGAAGAAGGCGAAGACCTTGAGGCATCACTGGCGTGTGAAATCATGCCGGAAATCTCGATGCCAGATCTGGCAGCGCTGAAAATCGAAAAGCCAACACTCGAAGCTGGTGAGAGCGAAATCGACGAAGCGCTTTCCAACATTGCTGACGGAAACCGCCCAACGGTCGAAGTGACGTCAAAGCGTGGTGCAACGTCCGGCGATGTTGTCGTTATCGACTTTATTGGCCGTCTCGATGGCGAGGCTTTTGAAGGGGGTGCCGCTGAAGGGCATTCGCTGGAACTTGGCTCAAACAGCTTTATTCCGGGCTTTGAAGAAGGCCTAGAAGGGGCAAAAGCCGGTGAAAAGCGCGACGTGACTGTGACCTTCCCGCAAGAGTATCAGGCGGCACATCTGGCGGGCAAAGATGCCGTTTTTGAAGTAACGGTTCAGGAAATCCGCGAAAAGGGCGAGGTTGCCATTGATGATGAGCTTGCCAAGCGTCTTGGCTTTGAGGACCTTGGCGGCCTGCGTGAAGCTGTTGCCGGTCAGATCAATGGTCAGCATGCCACCGCGCTGCGCCAGATGCTGAAAAAGAATGTTCTGGATTCGCTGGCTGACGGCGATGCGTTTGATATTCCGCCATCATTATACAAGTCGGAATATGAGAATGTTGCCCGCGCAATGAAACCGAATGCCGCGCCAGAAGATGATAATCAAGACGATCATGACCACGATCATGACCATGATCATAACCATGACCATGATCATAACCATGACGGGCCTGCCGTTGATGAAGGCATGGATGATGACGCCAAAGCCGAGGCTAAGTCTGTTGCTGAGCGCCGCGTTCGCCTTGGTTTATTGCTGACGGAAATTGGCCGTACCAACAATGTTGAAGTGTCGGACGAAGACACGCGTCAGGCCGTTTTCGAGGAGGCGCGTCGGTATCCCGGGCAGGAATCTCAGGTTCTGGAATATTTCCAGAAAAACAAAGAAGCCATGCAACAGCTTGCCGGCCCTATTTTTGAAGATAAGACAATCGACTTTATTCTCGAAATGGCTAGCGTGACCGAGGTCGAGACCGACGTTGAAACGCTGTATGCCGCACCGGAAAGCCCTGCTGCCGAGAAAAAGCCGGCTAAAAAAGCCGCAGCTAAAAAATCGGCTGCAAAGGCTAAAAGTGCTGGAAAAGCCAAGAAAGAAGGGGCGGCCAAGAAGGCATCTGCAAAAAAAGCAGCCCCAAAAAAGGCCGCAGCAAAAAAAGCGTCTAAAAAATAGTGTCCTTAGTACCTATGTTGACATGAACCACACAACAGGCAGGGAAACCGGACGGATGATAAACGCAGGAGATAGTCGATTGAACGGGCAAATAAACGAGTTTGAACAGCCATCCGCCAACCTTGTCCCGATGGTGGTCGAACAGACCAGCCGTGGTGAGCGTTCCTACGATATTTTTTCCCGGCTTCTGAAAGAGCGCATTATTTTTCTGACCGGGCCGATTGACGATGGAACATCGGCGCTGGTTTGCTCGCAGTTGTTGTTTCTGGAATCAGAAAATCCGAAAAAAGATATCGCCATGTACATCAATTCACCCGGCGGTATCGTGACCTCGGGTTTGGCGATTTATGACACCATGGAATATATCCGCCCTGATGTTTCGACAGTCTGTATTGGTCAGGCCGCTTCTATGGGATCCCTTCTGTTAACCGCTGGTGCTGCCGGAAAGCGCTTTAGCTTGCCAAATTCGCGCATAATGACGCACCAGCCAAGTGGCGGGTTCCAGGGGCAGGCAAGTGATATTGAAATCCATGCCAAGGAAATTCTTGATCTGCGCCAGCGCCTAAACCGCATTTACGAAAAGCATACTGGTAAGACACTGAAACAAATAGAAAAAATTATGGAGCGTGACACGTTCATGACGGCCGAAAATGCAAAGGAATTCGGCCTGATCGATGAGGTTGTTGAAAAGCGTCCAACGCCAGAAAGTGATAATTGATTGGCCGAAGGCAGGTAAAACGGTATGTGATTTGCAGGGCTATTCAACAGGGCTGCCAAAAATATCGTTGAAACCATGGTGTAAGCACCCCTACACTGTTAGCGTGCGCTTGTCGGTTAGCAGCGCAGAGATATACGACTCAGGGAGTCTGAAAAATGTCAAACACCGAAGACGGGGATAAGAGTACGCTTTTTTGTTCTTTCTGCGGAAAGAGCCAGCACGAAGTGCGAAAGCTGATCGCCGGCCCAACCGTGTTCATCTGTGATGAGTGTGTTGAACTGTGCATGGACATTATTCGCGAGGAACATAAAACCTCGCTGTCGAAAAGCCACGACGGTGTTCCTACACCGTCTGACATCAACGGTGTTCTGAATGAATATGTAATCGGCCAATCCCGTGCCAAGCGTGTGCTGGCGGTTGCCGTTCATAACCATTACAAGCGGCTGGCTAACGCTGGCAAAACCGGCGACATCGAAATTTCAAAATCCAACATTCTGCTGGTCGGGCCTACCGGGTGCGGCAAAACCTTGCTGGCCCAAACGCTGGCCCGGATGCTGGATGTTCCCTTTACCATGGCTGATGCAACTACGCTGACCGAAGCTGGTTATGTTGGCGAAGATGTAGAAAACATCATCCTGAAATTGCTGCAGGCGGCTGACTATAATGTTGAGCGTGCGCAGCGCGGCATCGTCTATATCGACGAGGTTGATAAGATTTCGCGCAAGGCGGACAACCCCTCGATCACCCGCGATGTGTCGGGTGAGGGTGTGCAGCAGGCGCTTTTGAAAATTATGGAAGGCACGGTCGCATCGGTGCCGCCGCAGGGCGGGCGGAAACATCCGCAACAAGAATTTCTGCAGGTTGATACAACGAACATTCTGTTTATCTGTGGCGGCGCATTCGCCGGCCTTGATAAGGTGATTGCCGGACGTGAAACGGGCGCCGGTATAGGATTTGGTGCCAATGTTCGCGCTCCTGATGATCGTAAAACCGGTGAATTGCTGTCAATGTTAGAGCCTGAAGATCTGATCAAATTCGGCCTTATACCGGAATTTGTCGGACGTCTGCCTGTCATTGCCACGCTGGAAGATCTTGATGAGGACGCGCTGATACGCATTCTGACCGAGCCGAAAAATGCGCTGGTCAAACAGTATCAGAAACTGTTCGAGATGGACGAAGTATCGCTGGAATTCCGTGACGATGCGCTTAGTGCGATTTCGAAAAAGGCAATCGCCCGCAAAACCGGCGCGCGGGGCCTGCGGTCAATCATGGAAAATATTTTGATGGAGCCGATGTTCGAAATTCCGACAGCGGGCGATATTGAGGAAGTGATTATCAACGCCGACGTCGTTGATGAGGGCGCAGCACCGCTTGTTGTGCACGCCAAAAAGGCATCCAGCGCCGAGAAAAGCGCCTAGCACAATAGGATTAAGGCAGCTCCCCCATAAACCGGCCCAATAAACCCCGTCCACAATTAGGGCATCCGGAGCCTTGATACATAAAAACCGAACTTGAGTATGCTGCCCGGCTATATGCTGGGCAGTAATCATTTCTGGCCAAACTTTAAGAAAATGCGGCTTCCATTTTGTTTATTGGTGTAACCTGCGCATCTTCACTTAGCTCTGCTGGTTGAAGTCGGTATCCATCGGCCCCATATCTCAATTACAGTTTATGAAAAGCCGAATAGCCGTAAGGCGCCAAGGTCGGCTGGTACGCCTTCCGGGCGAGTTTAAGGAGCTTTAAATGTCAGACGAAGCCATCATCAGCCTTCCCGTGCTGCCCCTTCGCGATATTGTCGTTTTCCCGCATATGATCGTTCCCCTTTTCGTTGGACGGGAGAAATCGATTCGCGCACTTGAGGCTGTAATGGCCGAAGATAAGCAGATCATTCTGGTCACGCAAAAAGAAGCTGATACCGAAGATCCAGAGGTTGATGGCCTGCATACAATTGGCACCGTCGGGTCTATTTTGCAGTTGTTAAAACTGCCGGATGGGGCGGTCAAAGTGCTGGTTGAGGGAGGGGAGCGCGTTGTTATTGATCCGACATCGCTGCATTCCGACCATGGTTTCCTTGCGGCCAATGCCCAAATCCTTGATCAGACGAATGATGATAACGCCGACACAAACGGGCTGGCGCGGGCTGCCGTGCAGCAGTTTGACCAGTATATCAAGTTTAACAAAAAGGTCGCATCCGAGGTTCTTGGAGCCATTGAGCAGGTCGAAGAGGCGGACAAGATTGCCGATATGATTGCCTCACATCTGGCTGTCAAAATCTCTGAAAAGCAGGAGCTTCTTGAAATTCTGGATGTGCATGCGCGTTTGGAAAAGATTTTTCAGTTGATGGAAAATGAAATCGGCGCCCTGCAAGTTGAAAAGCGCGTTCGCAGCCGGGTCAAACGGCAGATGGAAAAAACCCAGCGTGAGTATTATTTGAATGAGCAGATGAAGGCCATTCAAAAGGAACTTGGCGATGGTGAGGACGGTCGCGGTGAGCTGGAAGAGCTCGAAGAGGCCTTAGCCGAGTGGAAAATGCCAAAGGCGGTGCGCGAAAAAGCCGACGCCGAACTCCGTAAGCTGAAAAATATGGGGCCGATGAGTGCCGAGGCAACTGTCGTGCGCAACTATCTTGACTGGGTTCTCGCGGTTCCGTGGCAAAAAGCCAGCCGGTTGAAAAAAGACATTGTGACCGCGCGCGAAATTCTGGATGCCGATCATTTCGGGCTGGATAAGGTAAAGGATCGTATCGTCGAATTTTTGGCTGTTCAGCAAAGAACAAAATCGATGAAGGGCCCTATCTTGTGTCTTGTTGGCCCTCCCGGCGTTGGTAAAACCTCGCTCGGTAAGTCTATTGCCAAAGCGACGGGCCGTAAATATGTGCGCCTTGCGTTGGGCGGTGTACGAGATGAGGCGGAAATCAGGGGGCACCGGCGCACCTATATTGGCTCGATGCCCGGCAAGGTTGTGCAAAGCCTGAAAAAGGCTGGCACCAACAACCCGCTATTCCTTCTGGATGAGGTGGACAAGCTTGGGGCTGACTGGCGGGGTGATCCCAGCTCGGCGCTGCTCGAAGTGCTTGATCCAGCTCAGAATAACACTTTTCAGGATCATTACATGGAGGTCGATTTAGATCTTTCCAACGTGATGTTTATTACCACGGCGAATACGTTGAACATGCCGCAGCCGCTGCTTGACCGGATGGAAATCATCCGTTTGTCGGGCTATACCGAAGATGAAAAGGTTGAAATCGCCCTGCGGCATCTGTTGGACCGTCAAATCAAGGATCATGGCCTTCGTGACGGCGAGTTGTCTATCAGTGAAGATGCAATTCGCAGCATCATTCGCCTTTATACGCGGGAAGCCGGGGTGCGTAATCTTGAGCGCGAAATAGCCAAGATTGCCCGTAAAACCGTCACTAAAATTGTCAGTGGCGAGGCTAAAAAAATTGCGGTTGATGCCGATAACATCGATGAATATTTGGGTGTTAAGCGCTTTCGGTTTGGTGAGATCGAAGAGGAAGACGATGTTGGTGTGACCACCGGTCTTGCCTGGACCGAGGTTGGCGGCGAACTTTTGCGGATTGAAGCGGTTCGTGTTCCCGGTAAAGGAAAGGTCAGCGCCACCGGAAAACTTGGCGATGTGATGAAAGAATCAATTCAGGCGGCCGAGTTTTTCATTAAATCACGGGCCTCCACCTACGGAATCGATCTCGAAAAACTCGCAAAAATGGATATTCATGTTCATGTTCCTGAGGGCGCAACGCCAAAGGATGGGCCGTCTGCCGGGGTTGGAATGGTAACGTCAATCATCTCGGCTATCACCGATATTGGAATAAAGCGCGATTTAGCCATGACCGGTGAAATTACGCTGCGTGGGCGCGTGCTGCCAATCGGTGGTCTGAAAGAAAAACTTTTGGCCGCGCTTCGCGGGGGCGTAAAGACAGTATTGATTCCAAAGGATAATGAAAAGGATCTTGCTGAAATTCCTGACAATGTGAAGGAAGGAATGACAATCATTCCGGTAACCATGGTTGACGAAGTTTTGTCTGCTGCGCTGGTGCGCGAACCGCTGCCAAATAGCATAACTGGTGGCTCGGACGGTGAGGTAGCATCCGTACCAATTGCTGAAAAACCACCTGCCAGTGATGAAATAACCGCCCACTAAAATGAGATTAACAAAAAAAACACCCTAAATTTTTTGCAGTTGGGGTGTTCTTTTGTTATGCAATTTCCGTAAAAATGATGTACACCTTTTACACTTTTAGCAATCTCAATACGGGGGTACCGATGAACAAAAATGATCTAACCGCATCCGTGGCTGATTCTTCTGGCCTGACTAAAGCAGATGCAGGACGTGCTGTGGATGCCGTTTTCGAAAGTGTTGCGGCCGCACTGAAATCCGGTGATGAAGTCCGCATCGTTGGTTTCGGTACATTTTCTGTAGCGCAGCGTGCTGCAACTACTGGACGTAACCCACGTACTGGCGAAGCCATCCAGATTGCGGCTTCAAAGCAGCCTAAATTCAAAGCTGGCGCACCGCTTAAAGAAGCAGTGAATAGCTAAATAAATCTATCTTTTGCGGCGCCGGCTCGATATAAGGGTCGGCGTCGTTTGCATACAGCCTCCAACCAGATAAGTCCGGAGGTAGCGTTGATACAGGGGTGGTTAGCTCAGCTGGGAGAGCAACTCGTTTACACCGAGTAGGTCGGGGGTTCGAGCCCCTCACCACCCACCATTTCCTTAACGAACCCAGCATTTCCCCAAAGAACCCAGCATTTCCCCAAAGAACCCATCATTTTCCCAAAGATTGGGGCTGGAATCTGTCAAGAGTACGCGTCCGGAAACCGGACTACACCGACAGCCTCATAAACCGGTGGGCCATAAACCGGTGTTCAGCTCTCGCAAGGGGGCACGCTAGGCATACGCTATGCATACGCTAGGCACACGCCAGGCACACGCTAGGCATACGCTATGCACACGCTAGGCACGCTATGCCTTGCGTTTGCTGCCCTCTATGCGTTATCTGCGATACGTTATCTGCGGTGCGTTATATTTGGGGATTGCGTTATGGTGTGTTCAACGCGCGCCGGCGGCGCTGCTGCTGTCAGCTAATCTCCGTCCTTCTCATTCAGCATAAAAAACCCGATTTCACCGCGTGCAGATGCTTGACAGTCCAACCATGTTGTTCTACCACTCACCCACCTTATTAAGAGGCTGCACGCCACGCCAGTTTAGCAGAGCGGCCTTATAAATTGGGGGTGTAGCTCAGTTGGTTAGAGCGCCGGCCTGTCACGCCGGAGGCCGCGGGTTCGAGTCCCGTCACTCCCGCCATTTCTTGCTATTTCGTCCCTCAAGCTTGCCCTATGATCCGGGGTTGAGACGGGAAACGGCGTGATCTCGGCCTTTAAGCAAGCCCATTAAAG
>CALLKZ010000004.1:0-5454 GCA_938082345.1 uncultured Alphaproteobacteria bacterium | reverse complement strand
TGCTGAGCGCGCTGTAATTGCCAAAAGAATGCTTCCCGAAAATTTGCCTGCGCCGTTTGCAATTCTTGATCACTACTCCGACGATGATTTGAGCCAGAACAATCTGTTAGCTAAAGAAACTAGCCTATTCTCTGACCTTATTCTAACGCCTGCTTCGGTTGGGCTTAGGCGTAGTTTTCAATTGAATGATGCGGTGAAAAAAGGCAGCCGGGGTGACGCGCAAATCCGCCACATCCATGTTGTCGGCGCCGGTGTTATGGGCGGTGATATTGCCAGCGTGGCCGCGATGAGCGGGTTTGATGTAACCTTGCAGGATCTGTCCCCTGAGGTGATAGATAAGGCCATTGCCCGTGCCAAAGCGTTATATGAACGCCGATTGAAAGACCCGGCGAAAGTTGCCGCAACGCTGGCGCGGCTAAAGGCGGACCCCGAGGGTGATGGCCTTGCCACCGCCGATCTTATGATTGAGGCCGTTGCGGAAAATCTGGACATCAAGAAAAAGGTCTTTGCTGCCGCCGAGGCGCGAATGAAGCCTGAGGCGATCCTTGCCACCAATACTTCGGCGATTCCGCTGGAGGACATTGGCGCTGCCCTTAATGCGCCTGAGCGCCTGATAGGGATGCATTTTTTCAATCCGGTTCCGGTGCTGCCCCTTGTCGAAATTATCTACACCGAGGCCAGCCGCGCTGATTTTGTTGACCGGGCGATGTATGCCTCTGGTGCCATGAAAAAGCTGCCAATTCGGTGCAAATCTTCTCCCGGTTTTCTGGTTAATCGGGCGCTTCTTCCCTATCTGTTTCACGCGATTGAGGCGGTTCTCAACGGGGCTGACCCTGATAAATTGGATCAGGCACTTGTCCGGTTTGGAATGCCGATGGGCCCGATTGAATTATGCGATCAGGTTGGTCTTGATGTTTGTCATGATTCCGGGATGGTTATTGGCATGCCGAAAGACGTTGAGATGAAACTAAAATCAATGCTGCAAGCCGGAACGCTTGGCCGTAAAAGCGGCAGCGGATTTTATGCTTGGGATGACAAAAAGGCTATTCGCCCGCGCGCTTCATACGATGCGGCTGAGCTGGCCGAGATTGCTGATCAGCTACTCGCCCCTCTGGTTAAAGAATGCCGTGATGCCATTGCCGAGAATGTTGTTGATTCGGCTGAAATGGCTGACGCTGCCTGTATTTTTGGCATCGGTTTTCCCAGTTTTCGTGGTGGCCCAGTGTTCTGGGATGAAGCAAAATCTTTATGAGCACGGATGACACAGGAAATACCAGCTCTAAAATCATAAAACATGCGCTTGGGTGGATGATTCTCAGCACCCTGTTTTTCTCGCTTGTCATGGTGACAATCAAGTTATTTCTGATCGACCTACCCCCTGAACAGACAGTGTTTTTGCGATATTTCGTTGGGACGGTGATGATAGTGCCGTTGGTCTGGCGCTCGACGATGATGATGTTCACATCGTCCGAGCGCTGGCGGTTGTGGTTGCGGGCATTGCTTCATGGCGTGGGTGTTTTCTCGTGGTTTTTTGGCATCCTGCGCATTCCGCTTGCCGAGGTGAATGCGATGCTGAATATGGGGCCAGTTTATGCGGCGATCGGGGCGGCATTATTCATGGGCGAACGCCTTCGAATTCGCCGGATTGCTGCTATTATTGTGTCCTTCATCGGGGCGTTAATCATCATTAAACCGGGGTTTGCCGAGGTTAATTTTGGAACGCTTGCAGTAGTGATTGCGGCGCCGTTGTTTGCTGGCTCGGATTTATTGGCGAAGCATCTGAAGAAGGTTCATGAGGATAATTTTATTATTTTCGCGCTGTCCTTTGGCATTTCGGCCTTGCTGCTGATCCCGGCAATTTGGGTATGGCAGCCGATGAATGCCGTGCATTGGGGCGGCGTGTTGGCGATTAGTCTGTTCGCTACTTTGGGGCATGTTGGGTTAATGCGGGCGTTCAGGGGGCCGATGTGGGCGGCGCAGACTGGCAAATATATGCAGCTTATTTTCGTTGTTGGTTTTGGTATCGCGCTATTTGACGAAATTCCCCTAGTTTCAACCATTGTTGGTGCGTTTGTGGTTTTGGCTGCGGTGTCCTACATTGCCTTTCGCGAAGGGCGCGCGCGCAAGCTTCAATCATAAAGCAGCATTTAACGCTGTTCCCCCGATACTCCTCACAAAGGACGCTGATATTTTTGATGAGAGGGGCCGGGTTATGAAGGCGGCGCGTTCGGTGGGCGATGTATGCTAGTTATGATGCAGGAGTTTTTGAATGTTAGCGTTTGAGAGCTATCAGGCCAGCCCCTATCTGTTCTGGTTTGTCTGCATCCTTGCGGCGATTGCTTTCTCGGTTTCAAAATCGGGATTTGGCGGCGCGCTGGCATCGCTCAGCACCCCTATATTATTGTTTGTACTACCTCCAAAACTGGTGCTTGGCGTGTTGCTACCTTTGTTTCTGCTAACCGATATCTGGGTGGTGGTTTTATGGCGAAAATGGCTGAACTGGCGGTTTTTGCTAATCATGTGCGGGTTTGGCGTTTTTGGTCAGTTGCTTGGCTGGCTGCTATTTGGCTATTTGAGTGATCGCGTTCTGATCGGGGTGATCGGGTTTGTCGGCCTGATTACCGCGCTGAAATATGCCCGCAGGCTGGTTTTTCCATCGGGGGAGACCAGTGAAGAGGTGGCGGTGCGCGTGATGCGCCGTTTATGGGTGAGGGCTTTTGGCTGGTGCGGATTATCGGGGATGGCGAGCTTCCTGTCCTTGGCTGGCGGAATTCCGGCGCAGATTTTCCTGTTGCCGCACGGTTTGCCGCGCCAAGCCTTTGTCGGGACGATGGGCGTTTATTTCTTTGTGATCAATTTGGCAAAGCTGCCCTTTTATTCTGATTTGGGGTTGTTCACTCCTGACACGTTGACGCTGTCATTATGGCTTGTGCCAGTGATCCCGGTCGGGGTGTTTATAGGTAAATGGCTCAATCAGAAAATGTCGGACCGCATTTTTTATCATTTCAGTCATGCTGTGCTCTTCCTGATGAGCATCAAGCTCCTATATGATGTAACGTGGGGCGGTATTGGTACTTCGTGAAAGGGTGTAGGATGAAACGGTGGCGGCATTTGGCGGTGGCACTTGGTATTGTCCCTGCGTTGGGAATTTATGTGGGGGCAATGGTTTGGCTCTCAAGCTTTGTTATTGAGATTCACTTTCTACTCGATTTAGTGTTTTTTGTTATTGCCGGACTTGCCTGGATTCCAGCGGCCAGCTCCGTAGTCAAATGGTTGGCGGCGCATGAGGCCAGATGACCGCGCTGCCCTTATAGCGGACTAGTTTTTGGGGGATGCATGATCTCTGAATCAGACGGGCCCACTTCAGACGGGCCCACTTCAGATGGGCCCACTTCGGATGGGCTCACTTCGGATAGAATGGGGCTAACCGAACGTCCGCATCAGGCCGCGCTCGATCTTGCCGCAAAATTGATGGATGAGCATGGTCTATCCGGCTGGACTGTCCGGCTTGATCATGCGCGTCGCCGCGCCGGTCAATGTGACTATAATAAGCGGGTGATTTCCCTGTCGCGCCATTACGTCAGGCACGCCGAGGACACGCATATCCACGATACAATCCTTCACGAAATTGCGCATGCGCTGGTTGGCCCGCACCATGGCCATGATGCTGTCTGGCGCCAGCAAGCCCGCAAAATCGGCTGTACCGCTACACGGTGTCACACGCTGCGCTTTGCCGAGGCACCGTGGATCATGAGCTGCCCGAACGGGTGTTTTTCTGTTGAACGCCATCGCCGCAAGGCTGGCCTTGTATGCGTCACTTGCCGGGAGGCGGTGGAATTTAAGCGCGCCCGGGATTTTGGGTAAATTGGGATTTTGGGTAATTTGGGTAGTGCTGGCCGATGTTTGAAGTAACGCCAAGCAGAAATGCTGCCATGCGGCGGGCCTTGTTGCGGTTGCATCGCAATCAGCACGGTATTACCAGCCTGCAGTTCCTTGATAGCTGTGAGGTGGACGCGCTGATCAAAATGGCGGAGGGGCAGAGTTTTCGCCGCGCAAAGCCTATAATTCAACATCAGGGGCGCAAGGTATCGCAGGATTTTGATGTTTGTTTTCCGGCCCCCCGCAAGGATAGTTTTGACCGTCTTGCCAGCCTGTTAGAGGCGGTGGTGCGGGATGCCAGTGTTGAAATGCCAAATTCGGTTTTACCCGAAAATATTTGCTTTAATGATTTTGCCATCCAGCGCTATGCCGCGGGATCAAGTGGCATTGGCATTCACCGTGATGGCAAGAGGTATCGCAATCTGGTGATCATCATCACCCTTGCCGGAGCTTCGCGGCTGTTCACCTGCGATGACCGCGAGGGGCGCAATAGGCGGGTGATTGATGACAGGCCCGGGCGGATTGTTTTGCTTTCTGCTGAAGGATTTGGCGGGTATGACGGCCAACATATGCGCCCGCTTCACGGCGTTGACAGCCTGGTTGGTGGGCGTTTGTCGTTGGGTTTTCGCCACCTCCCAACGATAGGTTGACCCGAACCTCTGATTACCCGAACCTTGTATTAAATTCCTCTACATTAACGTGACAAACAATACCGTTTTTCATTGATCAAGATAGCTAGGCAATATGCCTTGTTTTCAAGTGTTATTCTAGGCATGGTTTTGATATCGGAGCGTTTGTTCCTCCCAAAAATGCCAACTTTGTTGCTGATGCGAAGGGCAAAAGTTACGCTTAGTTCGGCGGCTTATTTCGGTAGCTTATTTCGGTATCTTATTTCGGCGGGATATTTTGATGATATGCTCCGAAGACACGTTCTGGTCGATGAGGGGAGATCAAAGTGAACATAAGTGTATCAGGTAAGAATATGAGTACCGGTGAGGCCTTTAAGATACATGCGGAAAATGCGCTTAACGGAATTGTCGGAAAATATTTCGATAGTGCTGTCAGCGGTCATGTCACTCTGGAAAAGGCTGAATCCGGATTTCGTGTCAAAACGCGTGTGGCGCTTTCCAGACGAACTGAACTTGAGGCAACCGGATACGCGATGGACGCGCATGCGGCCCTTGATGCGGCTTTGGAACATGCTGAAAAACGACTTCGCCGTCATAAAAGGCGGCTGAAGAATCACCGGGCCGCCATGACTGATGGCGAGGCAGATGATGTTTTTAGCGCGCCAATGATGGTTTATGCCTCTGCCGAACAAGTTGATAATGATGATGATGATGATGATCTTGAAGGCGGGTTGCCGCCTGTCGTCGCTGAAATGGCGTATGACATCGAAATGCTGACGGTTGAGCAGGCGGTAATGAAGCTCGAGTTGAGCGAGGTGCCAATGTTGATGTTTCGTAATGCCAGCCATTTTGGACTGAACGTCGTTTATCGCCGCCATGATGATTCGATCGGCTGGATTGATCCGCGCGGGGTCAGGCGGCTAAACGCGAATTAGGCCCGTTTGGG
>CALLKZ010000003.1:0-15500 GCA_938082345.1 uncultured Alphaproteobacteria bacterium | reverse complement strand
CTTATGACCAGCGTCTGTGGATGCTGCCTTCATGGGCCCAGCAACTGGAAATGGAATCGAACGGTAAAAGCGTCAACACCGCCGGATCACCGCTGGACTATGCCACCACACCGGTAATCTGGGGCGCGGCCGGAACCGGAGCGCAGCATAGTTTTTTTCAGTCATTGCATCAGGGGCATGACATCGTGCCCTTGGACATTTTGTTGCCGCTAACCCCCGTCGGATTGTCGTTAGATAAGAATTCG
This sequence comes from uncultured Alphaproteobacteria bacterium, assembly GCA_938082345.1. Lineage (GTDB taxonomy): Bacteria > Pseudomonadota > Alphaproteobacteria > Puniceispirillales > Puniceispirillaceae > UBA8309. The sequence continues at coordinate 15,255 of CALLKZ010000003.1, read as the reverse complement.
TCGGATCAAGATTGGCAAAGCAGTCACCGCGTTTTGGCCGCCAATGCGGTTGCACAGGCTGAGGCGCTGGCCGTTGGCAGCCCGAATGTTGGCGAGCCGCATCGTCATTTCCCCGGCGGGCGGCCCTCCAGCATCATTAGCTGGACGGTCAGTGATGCCTTTTCGATCGGCCGCTTGCTGGCATTATACGAGCATGTGACGATTGCGAGCGGCTTTATCTGGGATGTAAACAGCTTTGACCAATGGGGCGTTGAGCTTGGCAAGGCAATGGCAAAACAGGTTGAGGCGGTGATGGCGGGCAGCGCCCCTGCCACTGGTTTGAGCGCGACTGCAACCGATTTGCTGGCCAGCATTGCCGCCCCCAGCCCCCCGCAAAAGCGCTGAGTGTTGCCACGTGATCACCTCATTCATCGGCATTGATTGGTCGGGCGCACAAGGGCCGCGTCAGCCCGGAATTCAACTGGCAATTGCCAAGCAAGGGCGCGGTGTTCCGATAAGCGTTTCGCCCGAAGATGGCCGGTCATGGGGGCGTGACGGTATTCTGAGCTGGTTGCTGGAAGCGGCAGAAACGGGTCCGGTTCTGGCCGGGATAGATTTTGCATTTGCCCACCCCTTTGTTGATGAAGGTGCCTATTATCCCGGGCTTGCCGCATCGCCGCATTCCCCGGTTGAGCTTTGGAATTTGATTGAGGGGATATCGGTGCAGGCGCCGCATCTTTATGGCGGTGCAATGTTTGCCGCCGCCGGATTTGGTGATTTCTATCTTTCGCCGAAGAATCATGGGGCACCCAACTATGCCAGTCGTAGGCGGGTTACTGAGGGTGCTGCGCGCGCGGCTGGTCGATCACCCTCGCCAACGTTTAAGGCGATTGGGGCGGATAATGTGGCGACCGGATCGATGGCGGGAATGCGTCTTATCCATGCCTTGAAATCTGCGCTGGGTTCGCGTCTTGCGGTCTGGCCATTTGATCCGGTTTTTGAGTCTGAATCTAATCTCAATCGCGGTTTGGCAATGATTCTTGTGGAAATTTTCCCAAGCTATTATTTCCATCGCGCCGGGTTAAATCCGGCAAAGAATGCAGCGGCTGATCCCGGTTTCATGACGGCTGCACTGGCTGCATATGACAGCGATGGTGTCGCCCGGGACTATGTCCCGAAGGGCGCGGATGCAGATGAATCTGACGCCCTTATTTCCGCTGCCGCCCTACGCTATTTTGCGCGTGAGCCCTGGTGCTGGCAGGTCCCGGATGCGGCCTTGACAGAGGGCTGGATTTTCGGCGTTCCACAAGGGGCGTCTACCTAGCTAACAATTAGCCTATAATCACATAAGGGGAGATGTAAAATGCCCAAAATTGATCTTGATAAAGTGCCTGTTAACCGCCGGCTTGTTTATCCCGAACCTTTTCTTCAGGCCACCGCGGGATATTCTGCTCAGCGGGTTGGGGATGCTGCAGGTCTTAAAAAAATGGGGATCAATCGTGTGGTATTGCCGCCGCATTCCCGAACTGCGCTGCGGCATTGGCATGAGGTCGATGATGAATTCGTTATCGTAATGGAAGGCGAGGTGGTGTTACATGATGATTCCGGCGAGACGATTTTGTACGCCGGGGATTGCGCAGGCTTTAAGGCTGGCGATCCGAATGGTCATGCTTTTCATAACCATTCAGATAAATCTGCCGTGCTATTTGAAATTGGGACGCGTGAGCCCACCGAGATCGCGCATTATCCCGATGATGATCTGCGGTATGAAAAGCGCGATGGAAAGCACATGTTTTTTCACCGTGACGGCACGCCCTATTAAGCTCACTAGAGTTGTGCTCACTAGAGCCACGCCGGTCAAACCAAAGCTGGTCAACTGCCATATTCGGCAAGATATGAACTGCTATGCCAGTCAAAAATACCAAAGGTCATTGCCACCAGAACCGCAAACATAAGATAGCTTAACAGGCGTTTTTTTCTGGGGGAGATGGATGATTTACTGATCCGGTCATTGATCAGGAAAAGTGCCCCTGCCGAGGCCAGAAAAGCGAGTCCGCCAACCAGAACTGTATCCATTACTTACTCTCCTAAATAATTTCCGGACGGCTAGAGAACCGGCTCGAATGACGTGCCATCGTAGTAATATAGATTGCCTTCTCCGATATCGTTCCACAACCCATGGATTGACAGAGTTTCGGCATCGACAGCTTCCTTAACAAAAGGAAAGCTGAGAAGATTGTTCAATGATTCCAGAACCCCCTCACGTTCCAGCGCGGCGATCTGCTCCTCCTCGGTTCCTTTATCGCTGATGCGCTCATAGGCTGGGCGCAAGATATCCATCCATCGTCCGACAAAGCTGGTTTTTTGCTCCAACTCCGGGGCGCTGCCATTGCACATGTGATAACAGCCATTAACGCCGCCGCAGTTTGAGTGACCCAGAACTATAATATGCGCGACTTTCAGCGTTGTGACCGCGTATTCAACCGCTGCCGATGTCCCATGATGGTCGCCATCCGGATTATAGGGGGGGACCAGATTGGCGATATTACGGTGAATGAAAAACTCACCCGTATCCGAGCCAAAAATGGCGGTGACATGAACTCTGCTGTCACAGCAGGAAATCACCATTGCACGCGGGTGCTGCCCATCCTCGGCAAGGTGTTTGTACCAGACTTTATTTTCAACGTATTTTGTAGCCTTCCACCCGGCATAACGCTGGATGAGATACGGAGGCAATGGTAATCCGGCGGTCATCATGATCCCCTTTCGACGAATCTTATCTGTAACTTAACACTTCGGGAAAATCTAGATTTGCGTGCTGAGATTTGATTATTCTACTCTATTGATCAACATCATCCCCGTATTCCTCGCGAAGCATGGAAATCATCCTGTCGGTAAATTTCGCTGCAGCCACGGGCAAAACACGGCCCTTCAAATGACAGATATGCAGCGTTCCTGCTGGAATATCACCAAGATGGAGTGGCCGCGAGATCAGGTTAGACCCTAATTCGCCCGACTCGCCAACAGGCAACCGGCCTCCTACATCGCCCAGCGCAATCGGAATCTGGAAGAATAGAGCAGGTTCGAACTGTAAAAAATTATGCATGAATTCGAAACTGTCTGATTCCAGAATCACTTCAAGCTCAACATTGCGTCGCAAGCACCCAACATCCAGCAATTGGCGAACCCCGCTTTGCGCAGTTGGCAGAACAACCCGGTGCCCCACACAATCGCGAAGGCGGATATCGTCTTTACTGGCAAGCGGATGATCGGCCGGCATCACACATTGAATTTGCTGGCGCAGGGTTGCCGCCACATGGACATGCGCAGCTTTGATAGGCGCAAAGATCATCGCAACATCAACATCCAGCGTGAACAGTTTGGCCTCGGCTTCATCGCCGTAGCAGCGCGCAAGATCGAAACTAACTGCCGGATAATCTGCCCGGTATGCGGCCAGCGATTCGGGCAGAAACTGGCGTAGGGCATCCGCACCGCTGGCAATCCGGACATGACCGCGGCGAATCCCGCTCAGATCAGAAATCTGGGATTGGACGCGCGCCAGCTCGGCAAATTGCGAGCGGATATGCTGGACAAAAATTTCCCCCGCCGTATTCAGGCGCACCCCGCCCGGCAAACGTTCAAATAAGGGCTGACCAATTTCTTCTTCGATTTGCAGAATGCGCCGGTTCAACGCTGTTGATGTGATGGCCAGTTTATCTGCCGCTTTGCGGATGGACCCTTCTCTGGCAACCACATCAATAAACCGCAAAGTTGTCATATACCGCATAACATTCCTTCCCAAAAATACTTCTTCCCAAAAATATTTCTTCCCAAAAATATGACCATAAGCGGACGGCACCTCATCTAAATTTACCGTGCTATTACAGCTTTCAATAACAGCGTGCTGCAAAAAATGCATCGCTAAAATGCAAATTTAGCAGAATTAAGCCCCGATGTTGACTGGTAGGGATGGTGTGTCTGAAAACAGGCCGGTTTGGTGATACCGATGGCGTTTCCGTGACGTTGACGCTGATTTTAAATCGCCATCAAACAGAGCGTTCGAGGCCGTTGCACCGAACGCACGAAGGAAGGAAAAACTATGAAATATATAGTGGCAATCATTCAACCAGGACGGTTGATTGCTGTGCATGAAGCGCTGGGTGCTGTCGGCATCGAGGGGCTCACCACATCCGAGGTCCAGGGTTTTGGGCGTCAAAAGGGCAAGACCGAGGTTTATCGCGGCGCCGAGTACACGGTGAGTTTCCTGCCGAAAGTGAAAGTCGAAGTCGCTGTTGATGACGCGATGGCCGAAAAAGCCGTCGATGCCATTAAAACCGCTGCCGAAACCGGCAAGATCGGTGACGGCAAGATCTTTACCCTCGACCTTGAATCTGCTGTGCGAATTCGCACGGGCGAAAGCGGCGCTAGCGCACTTTAATCTTTTTGGAGCTATCAGTTATGTTTAAACCTATCCTTTCCACCATGTCGCTTGCCGGTATTGCCGCGCTCATCGCGAGCCCTGCGCTTGCTCAAGAAGTGCCAGAGCATGGTATTTTCATCCTTAATTCCCTGTTATTTCTAGTTGGCGGCTTTTTGGTCATGTTTATGGCGTGCGGGTTCTGCATGCTTGAAGCTGGCCTGGTCCGCGCGAAAAATACAACGATGCAGTTGACCAAGAACATTGCTCTGTTCTCGATTGCAGCGATTGGCTACTACCTTGTTGGCTATAATCTGATGTATCCGTTGGGTACGTGGACGGTTGATGGCATTCTGTCGGGCGTTATTGGTACAGCCGTGATGGAAGCAGTCGGCATTTCTGCTGAAGGTGCGGACGATCTGTCCTATGCCTCAACAGCATCTGATTATTTCTTCCAGCTGATGTTCTGTGCGGCAACAGCGTCAATTGTATCGGGCGCGGTTGCTGAGCGGATCAAGCTTTGGCCATTCCTTTTCTTCACATTTATTCTGACAGCCTTGATCTACCCGCTTCAGGCAAGCTGGAAGTGGGGCGGTGGTTTCCTTGATGCCATGGGTTTCCTCGATTTTGCAGGATCTTCCGTTGTGCATTCTGTCGGAGGTTGGGCGGCGCTCGCCGGTGTTCTGGTTCTCGGTGCACGGACCGGGAAGTACAAAGATGGCGGCGTCGTCCCAATGCCGGGTGCGAATTTACCTTTGGCAACGCTAGGAACGTTCATTTTGTGGCTTGGCTGGTTCGGCTTTAATGGTGGCTCTCAGTTGGCTATGGGGACTATCGGTGATGTTGCTGACGTGTCACGGATTTTTGCGAACACGAATGCGGCCGCAGCCGGCGGCGCGATTGCTGCTCTTATCCTCACCCAGCTCCTGTTCAAGAAAGTCGATCTGACCATGGTGCTTAACGGTGCGCTGGCTGGTCTGGTGTCAATCACCGCAGAGCCGCTCACACCTAGCCTTGGTGCGGCAACCTTAATCGGCGGCGTTGGCGGTCTGATCGTAGTGGTTGCAGTACCGATGCTGGACAAGATGAAGATTGATGACGTCGTTGGCGCCATCCCCGTTCACCTGATTGCCGGTATCTGGGGTACAATTGCAGTGGTGCTGACCAACAGTGACGCATCGTTCTCCACGCAGTTATCCGGTATCGCGATCATCGGTGCCTTTACCTTCGTCGTATCATGGATTGTCTGGACAATTCTGAAAGTGACCATGGGTATCCGGGTGACCGAAGAGCAAGAGATTGCCGGCCTCGACAGTGCCGAGCTTGGCATGGAAGCCTATCCGGAGTTCTCCCGCTAGGCGCATTGTGCGATCGCTTGAGATCCCAATAAATCTGTAAGCCATAATCATCACCCCGTTGTTAGCGCGACGGGGTGATATTTTTTCGGAGCTTTATTTAATTAAAAATTCGGCGTACCATTTTTTTGTAATGAAAAGAGCCTGTGTCGATAAATGGCGATGGGCCGGATACCGCAGAGATCAGAATGACCGGATCACCGAGTCTATCTCCATCCTCATCAGGGCCGCCTCTTCTTAACGCTTCTGGAATCGTTAAGAATTTTGGAAATTTTACGGCGAATAATGATGTGTCATTTAGCATCAACGAAGGCGAAATTCACGCGCTTCTTGGCGAAAATGGTGCCGGAAAATCCACCTTTGTAAAAATGATCTATGGCCTGTTGCAGCCTGATTCGGGCCAGTTTGACTGGCGCGGGACACCGACGGCGGTTCGCAATCCGCAGCATGCGCGCGATCTTGGCATTGGCATGGTGTTTCAGCATTTCTCGCTGTTTCAGGCGCTGACTGTGGCCGAGAATATCGCGCTCGCAATGCCGCGGGGTGAGGGGCTTGGCGATCTGTCTGACCGCGTTCGCAAAATGTCGGCGGAATATGGCATTGGTGTTGATCCTGATGTGCGCGTGCATAACCTTTCGGTTGGTGAGCAGCAGCGGGTAGAGATTATTCGCTGTCTTCTTCAGGACCCGTCCCTGTTGATTATGGATGAGCCGACTTCGGTTCTGACGCCGCAAGAAACCAGCCAGCTTTTTGATGTATTGCGCCGGTTTTCAGAATCCGGTGTTGCCATTCTGTTTATCTCGCACAAGCTTGAGGAAATTAGAGCGCTGACCGAACGTGCCACCGTGTTGCGCCGCGGCCAGAATGTGGGAACGGTAAATTCTGCCGCAAAAAGCAGCAAAGAGCTCGCCGAAATGATGGTGGGGAGTAGTGTTGCCGATATTGTGCGTCAGGATCAACCGGATGCCAGTCCGGTGCGCCTGTTTGAAGTCAAAAATATGTCGCGTGACCGGGCCACGCAATTTGCAACGCCGCTGCGCTCGTTATCAATCGAGGCAAGGCAGGGTGAGATTCTGGGTATCGCCGGTATTGCCGGTAACGGTCAGGATGAACTGATGGAAGCGCTAACCGGTGAGTGGCAGGGCCGTACTGCTGGCACAATAAGCATTGACGGGGTGGATATCAGCCGTGAAGGTCCGGCGCGCCGGCGCCAGTTGGGCCTTGGTTTTGTTCCAGAAGAACGCAACGGGCACGCCGCTGTCCCCAGCATGACGCTGGCCGAAAATGCGCTGCTAACGGCGCATTCGCTGGGCGTTGCGGTTAATCGCGGGGTTATTGATACGGACGCTACCGAAAAGATGGCAGGCGATATCGCCGCCGCTTTTGATGTTCGTCTTCCGGGGGAAAATCCAATTGCATCGTCCTTGTCCGGCGGCAATCTGCAAAAATTCGTTGTTGGCCGTGAAATGAGCAAACAACCGCGCGTCTTTATCGTCTCGCAGCCAACGTGGGGCGTTGATGTCGGGGCCGCGGTGTTTATTCGCAAAGCGATGTTGGAGTTGGCGGCAAGCGGCTCTGCGGTGATTATGATATCGCAGGATCTAGAAGAGGTTTTTGCGGTCTCGCACCGGATTGCGGTGCTTTATGACGGTGCAATCTCAGCGCCGATGATTGCCGCCGATGTAACCCCTGAAACGGTGGGACTGTTAATGGGCGGAAGTGAACCACAGGCAGAAATGTCCGGAATGTCCGGAATGTCGCCCGGGCCAGCAACTGGGCCAGCATCTGGGGTTCGGGCATGATCAATCTCATCCCGCGAAAAGATATTCCGGTTAGCCTGACGCTGATCACACCAGTGGTTGCGGTTGCGCTGACGCTGGTCATGGGCGCGGTTATTTTTGCGGTACTTGGCTATGATCCGTTGCAAGCGCTGTATCAGTTTTTCATTGCGCCGATTTCGCGCCCTGATCAGATTGGCGCGCTGTTGGTCAAAGCCTGTCCGTTGATCATTATTGCCAGTGGTTTGGTGTTCGCCTACCGCGCCAATGTCTGGAATATTGGGGCCGAAGGGCAGATGGTTCTAGGGGCGATGTTTGCTGGCTATGTGGCGTTGAATTTCCCCGGGATGTCTGGATGGGCTCTAATGCCCGCGATGGTTTTGGCGGGCGCATTTGGCGGTCTTTTATGGGCGATGATACCGGCAATTCTGAAGACTCGGTTTAATACCAATGAAATTCTGGTCTCGCTGATGCTGACCTATGTTGCGTTGTTGCTGCTTGACTGGACGGTGCGCGGGCCGTGGCGTGATCCACAGTCAATGGGCTTTCCGCTAACACGAATGTATGAGGATGCGGCGCTGATTTCGCGCATTTCCATTCCGGGAATTGGCCATCTGGGACAGTTGCATTGGGGTGTTGTTGGCGCGCTGGCAGTTGCGGTATCGGCGTGGTTTGTTATGTCGCGCACGCTTTTGGGGTTTCAAGTCAAGGTAATGGGGGATGCCCCGCGCGCTGGCCGGTTTGCTGGTTTCAGCCCGAACCTCGTTACAATCATGGTGTTGTCAATTTCGGGGGCGGCAGCCGGGCTTGCGGGAATGGTTGAGGTGTCGGCAAATATTGGCCAGTTGCAACCCGACATTTCTTTTGGCTATGGATTTACGGCGATTATTGTTGCTTTTTTGGCGCGATTAAACCCGCTGGCGGTGATTGTTGCGGGACTGGTTGTAGCGCTGGCCGAGCTTGGCGGAGATTCGGCGCAAATAGCGTTGGCGATGCCAAAAGTTGTGACCGGGGTGTTTAAGGGCATTTTGCTGTTTATGCTGTTGGCGGGCGAGACCTTCACCCGCTTCCATGTTGAAGTTCGCACGGATCAGCTCCGCTGGCCAGTGACGCGCAGCTAGGAGGGGGGGAGATGCTAGAACAGCTATTGCTGACAGTGTTGATGACCTCGGTTCCGTTGATCTATGCGGCCATCGGAGAGCTGGTGGTTGAGCGCAGCGGCGTTCTCAATCTCGGGGTTGAGGGAATGATGCTGATGGGGGCTGTTGCAGCCTTTGCCGGGGTGTATTCGACCGGCAGTTTGACCTTCGGCGTTATTGCTGGCGGCGTTGCCGGGGCGCTGACTGCCGGCGTTTTTGCGTTGTTTACGTTGGGGCTGGCAACAAATCAGGTTGCTACCGGGTTGGCGTTGACCATTTTTGGTGTTGGTCTGTCGGGGCTTGTTGGCGCGCCTTTGGTTGGTCATGCGATTGTCGGTTTGCCGCAGCTAACGATCCCGATTCTGAGCGATATTCCTTATGTCGGAAAGATTTTATTTGCGCAGGATGCGATGCTTTATCTTAGTGTTGCTCTGGTTGCTATTGTCGCCTATTTTTTGAAGCATACTAGGGCAGGTCTGGTGTTGCGGGCGGTTGGTGATAATCATGATAGTGCCCATGCGCTAGGTTATTCCGTTTTGGGAGTTCGGTTGCTTGCGGTTCTGTTCGGCGGCATGATGGCCGGATTAGGCGGTGCTTATTTGCCACTTATGCTGACGCCGCATTGGGCAGAGGGCATGACTTCGGGGCGCGGGTGGATTGCACTGGCGTTGGTTGTGTTCGCATCTTGGATGCCGTGGCGCGTCTTGATTGGTGCTTTGATTTTTGGTGGAATTACGATCATGCAGCTTGCCGGACAGGCGCGTGGATGGACAATTCCATCACAATTTCTCTCGATGTTACCTTATATCGCGACAATTGTTGTTCTGGTCGTTATATCAAGGAACAGAGAATTCTCGCTGGCTAATTTTCCAGCGTGTCTTGGTCGGGTTTTTCATGCTGGCAAATAGCCAGATGGAGCGAGGCTACACTAACTTTGAAATATTCAACAATTATCCAATGAAAAGGAGTGAAACATGAACGGCAACAGGTTACCCCTAATTCTGGGCGCCATTCTGATAGCAATTGTCCTGTTTCTTGTGTTGTCCCCTAAAGAGGACGTTAAAGAGGTCGCGACAGGTGATGAAAAAGTCAAAGTTGGCTTTGTCTATCTGACTAACCCCGGAGATCACGGCTGGACTTATGCGCATGAGGTCGCGCGTCAGGACGTGATGAAGCATTTCGGCGACAAGGTTGAAACAACCTATGTTGAGAATGTTCCTGAAGGTCCTGATTCAACCCGCGTTATCCGTGAGCTGGCGCAGCAGGGTAATAAAATGATCTTCACTACCTCGTTTGGTTATATGGACCCGACAATGAAGGTGGCTTCTGAATTTCCTGATGTGAAATTCGTTCATCTGACCGGGTACAAGCGCTCTTCAAATGTGGCAACTGGTAATATCCGCTTTTATGAAGGCCGGTATGTGCAGGGCGTCGTCGCGGGCAAAATGACCAAGACAAACAAGATTGGTTACATCGCGTCATTCCCGATTGCCGAAGTGATTCAGGGCATCAATGCTTTTGCTCTTGGCATGCGTTCGGTTAACCCTGACGCCGAACTTTCGGTTATCTGGGTGAATAGCTGGTATGATCCGGTCAAGGAAGCTGACGCTGCCAAGGTTCATATCGCTGAAGGTGCCGACATCATGGCTCAGCACACCGACAGCCCTGCTATGTTGCAGACAGCTGAAAAAGCTGGTGTCTTTGGTTTTGGTCAGTCAAGCGACATGAAGTCGTTTGCTCCGAAAGCGCAGCTGTTCAGCTCGGTTAACGACTGGGCCCCGTATTACATCGGTCAGATTGAGGCGATGATGGACGGGTCATGGTCAACGGGTGAAGGTCCTGATCATTGGGCTGGCAATACATGGGTTGGTCTGTCCAACGATTACCTTGTGCTGACACCGTTTGAGAATATGCCAGACGATGTTGCCGCTGCGGGTAAGGCTGCGGCTGAAAAGGTCGCTGGCGGTTATAACATCTTCTCGGGCCCGATTACTGACAATGAAGGAAATGTCATTTTGAAAGCTGGCGAAGAGTTTAACGACGGCAATCTGTGGAACGACATGAACTTCTACGCTGAAGGCGTGACGGGTAAGATTCCCGGCTAATGATAAATTTTGGCGTCCATATCAGGAAATTTCTTGCTGACGGACCCAAAATGAGTGTCGCCTAAAGCATATCTGTAAAATTTAAGGGCACCGTGGTGGCGGTGCCCTCTTTTCGTTTATCGTCAGCTTCTCTATTGTTTGATTTTTCTTTATGACGCTCGCAATCAGATTGGGTTAGACTTTATGACTTCACCTGCTTCATCGCCCAAAAAACGGTCCATCTTTGTTACGCGCCGCTGGCCAGCGGTGGCCGAAGAGGCGCTTGCCGAGCATTTCGATGTGACTTTTAATACGGATGATGCGCCGTTGGACAAGGCAGCTTTGATGGCAGGGTTTGCAGCGCATGACATTGCCGCGCCAACGGTATCTGACGTTATCGACGTTGATATTATCGCCGCCGCTGCCAAAGGAAAATGCCGCCTGATTGCTAATTACGGCGTTGGTGTAAATCATATTGATCTTGCGGCTGCTGCCGCGCATGGTCTGGCTGTTTCCAACACGCCGGACGTGCTTACCGATGCTACTGCCGATTTGACGCTGACATTGATGTTGATGCTGTGTCGGCGCGCCGGTGAGGCAGAGCGTGAGTTACGCGCAGGCGAATGGGCGGGATGGCGGCCTACGCATATGATTGGCCGTGCGATGACCGGCAAAACCCTCGGCATTATTGGCATGGGCAGGATCGGGCAGGCGGTGGCTGCGCGCGCGCATTTTGGCTTTGGGATGGATATTTGTTACTATAACCGCTCGCTGATTCCCGGCGGTGCAGGCGTTCAAGGGCGGCAGGTGGATAGCGTTGCCGAGTTGTGCGCGCAAAGTGACTTTGTCAGCTTGCACTGCGCCGCAACCCCCGCTACTCGCCATGTTCTGGATATAGCGGCGATTGCCGCGATGCGCCCCGATGCCTTTGTGATTAATACGGCGCGCGGCGATGTTGTGGATGAGGATGCGCTGTCTGCCGCATTAACAGCTGGGAAAATCGCCGGTGCCGGTCTGGATGTTTTTCAAGGCGAGCCCGTGATTAATCCGGCGCTGCTAGCGGCGCCGAATACGGTGCTGTTACCGCATCTTGGTTCGGCGACGATTGAAACTAGAACTGCCATGGGAATGAAGGTTTTAGTCAATGCTCGCGCTTTTGCCAGCGGCGCGAAAATGCCCGATATGGTGGGCTGATATGGCTGAAAAAATGCCAGTTGGAACCAGTCCAGCGGTAGCGAAGGCCAGCCATTGGGCAGATATTGCCAAAACAGCGTTTGATGCCGCGTTGGCGGCTGGGCACCCGGCTGATGTTACAAGGGCGGCAATGCGCGATCTTGCCGATAAGGCTCTGGCCAACCCGGATGACCCCATCATGCCGACCCCCATCATGCCAACACTAATTATTGCCATCGGTAAGGCGGGTGCCAGCATGGCACTGGCGGCGCGTGATTTTATCGCAAACGCCCCACCTAATAGCCCGATGGCCAAAAGCCCGATGGCCAAAAGCCCGATGGTCAAAAATTTGGGCTATGTACCTTCTATCGTGGTGACCACTGATGAAAGCCTTGCCAGCGAAGATGGTGACAGGCTGTGCGCTGATATGGAAAATATGCAAGTTTTCGCCAGCTCGCATCCGGTGCCTGATGATCGCGGGTTGATCGCGGGTAAGGCGGTTGCCAAGGCTGTTGATGCACTCGAGGAAGATGATCATCTCTTGCTGCTGATCAGTGGCGGCGGGTCTGCGTTACTGCCGGCCCCGTCCAACGGGATGACGTTAGCGGATAAACAGGCGCTGCATGATGCGTTGCTGGCCAGCGGGTTGGATATTCTTGAAATGAACGCGGTGCGCCGTCTGTTTTCAACCTTAAAGGGAGGACGGCTGGCCCGCCTGGCAGCCCCCGCCCGCATAACGCAATTTTTGTTATCGGATGTTCCGGGCGATCATTTTGAGGCGATTGCCAGTGGTCCGGCGGTTGGTGATCCGGTGTTGCTGGAAGATGTGATCAAGCTAATAGAGAGCACCGGCCTTAACGCACTTGATGGGGCGGCGAAAATACTACGCCAGGTCGAAGGCGGTAAGGCTGATCTTCCGGTGCGCCCGGGTGATGCGGTGCTGGATAAGGTGACCAGTCATCTTTTGGCAAGCAATGATCTGTGTCGGAATGCCGCCAGTCATGCTGTGGCCGCCGCGCTTTTTGGGGGGGATCCGGATTCATGCGTTGAACTTAGCCTGCCCCAGCTGACCGGTGATGCGGCCAAGCTGGGCGCTGTGATTGCGGCGAGGATTGCTGAGGCACAAACGGATGAACAGGCGCGCGCGAAAATCGTCTGGGCCGTGACTGGCGGTGAGACAACAGTTCGGCTTGATCAGAATTACAGGTCCGGTAAAGGGGGGCGTGCGCAGGAAATGGCGCTGGCTTTTGCCGCAACGATGCATGCAATGAAAAATCCGCCGGATCATTGGATGGTTCTGGTTGCTGGAACTGACGGGCGCGACGGGCCAACCGATGCTGCTGGTGCGATTATCACTTCGGAAGATATTTTTGACAGCACAGCCGCAGCAATAGCTTTGCAAAACCATGACAGCTACTCTTATCTTGATGCGCGCGATCAATTGTTAAAAACATCGCCAACCGGAACCAACCTTGGTGACATTGCCATTTTTATCACAGGAAAAGAGACCTGAATGGATAACCGCGATCTTGAAAAATGGGGAGGGCGCGCCGCAAGCTGGGCTGCCAACTATCTGGAAACGCTAAGTGAACGGCCAGTTCGCCCGCCAACACGGCCCGGTGAGGTGCGTGCCAGTCTGCCGCCAGCACCCCCGCAAGATGGCGAGACTGTTGAACAGGTTTTTGCTGATTTTGAAAAGCTGGTAGTGCCGCACATCACCAATTGGCAGCATCCCCGGTTTTTTGCGTATTTTCCTTCTAACAGCAGTCCTCCGTCAATTTTGGCCGAATGGCTAACCGCTGCAATGGGCGCACAATGCATGCTTTGGCAAACCTCGCCCGCCGGGACCGAAATGGAAATTCATGTTCTGGACTGGTTGCGGCAGATGATTGGTATTGGCGATGGTTGGCACGGCATCATTCAAGGCGGGGCTACGCTGGCCACATTGTCAGCGGTATTGACTGCCCGCGATAAAGCGCTTGACTGGAAATCAAAGGAACAGGGATTATTCGGGCAGAAACGGCTTCGTGTCTATGCCAACGCCGAAGGACATTCATCAATTGAAAAGGCTGTTTTTCTTTCCGGAATTGGCCGCGAAAATCTAGTTCGCGTCGCCAGCGATGATGAAGGCGCGATGTGTCCAGATGCATTGCAGGCGGCGATTAATGCCGATCGCGCTGCCGGGTATTTGCCCTGCGCCTTAGTCGCTGTTATTGGCAGTACCGGCGTTGGCGTCAGTGACAGCCTGACACGGATTCTACCCATTGCCAGAGCTGAGGGGCTGTTCTCGCATGTTGATGCTGCGTGGGCGGGGTCGGCGTTAATATGCCCGGAATTTCGGTATCTTGCTGATGGTATTGAAATGGCGGATTCAATCGTCTTCAACCCGCATAAATGGCTGATGACGAATTTCGATTGCTCGGTTCATTTCATTAAATCAACCGATGATTTCAAGAAAACAATGTCGATTACACCTGCCTATCTGGTAACGCAGGACGCCGATGATATCATCGATTACTCGCAGATGACGATGGAACTTGGCCGCCGGTTTCGGGCGCTAAAACTGTGGTTTGTAATCCGCTGTTATGGGGTTTCAGGATTGCAGGCAATCATCCGTGATCACGTTGCATGGACCGTTGATCTTGCCGCGCGCATTGAGGCGGCCGCAGGGTTTGAGATTACCAGCCCGCCGCGGCTGGGGCTGTTCAGCTTTCGTATCCGGCGCAAGGGAATGAAAGATGGCCAAGAGCTGGACGCGCTGAATGCGCGGCTGGTTGACGCGGTGAATGCTGATGGGACGCTGTATCTGACGCAAACAGTGCATGATGGGCGGTATGTTATTCGCGTTAGCATCGGCACAACTACGACGCGCGCTAGCGATATTGATCTGACATATCAGACCGTCACCGCGTTGGCCGCCCCGTTGCTTGCCGGAAAATGATCTAAAAATAAAATAGTAAAGGCCGGGAGTGAATAGTAAAGGCCGGGCGGAAAAAATGAAAAACGCCCGGCCTTAGCTCTGGTTGACATGGTTCTGATGCGCGAATATCGCCCAGAAAAGTCTTTACTCAGCAGCAAACTGCGCTGACTCGGTGGACTCGTCCATCGCTGTGGTGGCTGATTGGCCGCCCTTGACCGCAACCGAAATGGCGTCAAACCATCCGGCTCCAACCTCGCGCTGGTGACGGGTTGCGGTATAACCGATAGCCTCGGCCTCAAATTCAGCGTTTTGCAGTTCGCAATAGGCCGCCATGCCGCGATCACGATAACCGTTTGCCAGCTGGTACATTGAAAAGTTCATCGAGTGGAAGCCAGCTAGCGTAATAAACT
>CALLKZ010000002.1:0-53982 GCA_938082345.1 uncultured Alphaproteobacteria bacterium | reverse complement strand
TGAAGCCGCACATTGACGCCGTATTAACCAGCAAAATTGGCTGTCCAGCAAAATCGGCCAGCGCCAGCTTGCCACCTTCGATATTATTAAAGGTAAAATCATGCGCCGAGCCCGAATAGACTCCAATTTTATAACTCATATTTTTATCGCTAACCGCCATTTTAGCCGCCCCCAGTTTAACAGTAGACGCATTGGCCGCGCTTGCTCCTGCTACCAGCGCAAATCCTAGAATTGTCAAAAGCGCGCGCGTGAAAATCTGGCTCATCATTGATCTTTCCCTCACCCGTACAAGCTGGCACCCGTACATGCTGAATGGCAGCGGCATATAAACTCCCGTTAGTCTGTTTAGATAAGCACGAAATACCAGTTTCCAATAGTTAGCCCCATAACACGGCAGCTTTACCTGATGAGGCGATGCAAAACTTGACTAAAAATGGTAAAAGACCGCATCAATCTCCGATAACCCGAAAGTTCTGTTCCGCTTTTATTGCGAGAGTCTTATGAATGATGATCAAATTGAACCAAGCCTCCTCGATCGTGCTCTGTTAGCGCTTAGCGAAGTCGCCGAAAGTGCGACGGATATTTTCAGCAGCACCAGCAATAAAGTTGGAGAGGTCGGCAGTCAGATTGGTACTGAACTTGGCAACAAAATTCCCCAAAACATTGACGAGCAAGCTGGCGCGATTGGGGACTCGATAGGCGAGACAGCCGGTGCTGTTAGCGAGAAAGCCGGTGCTATCGGAGGGTCGATTGGCACTGTCCTTGCCGAAAATTTTGAAGCTGCAATAACATTCACCAAAGGTCTGTTTGGCGGCTAGGCTGTAGGTGGCACACCCCGGATAAGGTCCCTATCCCACCATGCCTCTGGCAAAAAAAATGTTGACATCCGAACGCCATCTAACCAAGCTAAAGGTCCAATTCAACAACACAAAGGAGGTGATCTGATGTCTAAAGTGATAGGTTTTGATAACGCGAAAGCGGTAGGTGGATTGAAGAGCAGCCTCCAAAATGTTGCCTGACGCAGCCTAATTTTGCGTTTATCTGTTACTATCTAAATAGAAAGGGAGGTTTTCGCCTCCCTTTCTTATTTCTATGGCCTTATATTTGGGGCCTTACATTTGGGGCCTTACATTTGTGGTCTTATCTCGGTATTCCCCGGCTTTATCTCCGATTCCAAAGGCCGGAATTCTGCTTAGTTCGATGCTTTATACGCTCTAATGGCTTTGGCCAGATCTTTGACCTCACCACAATTAAACGAGCAGGCCGAGCGAAGCCGCTTTAGCATGTCCTCTGCCCCTGCCAGATTACCGAGGGTCAAATAAAGCTCCCCCTTATATTCCAGAGCGCCAAGATGTTTTGGGTCTAGCGCCAGCGCGCGGTCATACGCCTTTTCTGATGCGGCATAATCCCCTAGTTTCCGCGAGGCATAGCCGGTCAGATTCCACGCATCAGCATTATCCGGGTTGGCTGCCACTTCCTTTTTCAACAGCGGCAGCGCGGCAGCAAAATCCTGCCGCTTGATCAGCGCCGAGGCACCTCGCATTGATTTGGAAATAGCAGCGGTGGTGCTAGAGACACCGTATGAGTCGGAACCCGCCGCCCGTGCCAGCGTCGTCATTGTGCCGACCAGCGCACCAACCAGTGCGGCTACTGCCAAAATCCTTAGTCCCGTGCCAGATAGTAATTTCACGTTATTCATTCTTCAATATCTCCACCAGCGCCAATCCAATCGGTGATGCCACCGACGTTACGCACATTCTGATAGCCCATGTCGTTCAGGGTTTTACCTGCCAGAGCAGCCATACCGCCAGCCGCGCAAACAATCAGGATTTCGGCATCCTTAGACAGCGCAGAATTGTGAAAATCTGTAGTCTCATCGGCGGCAAATTCGATAAAGCCGCGTGGAATACGGTGCGCACCCGCAATGGTGCCGGTCTTGGCGATATCACTGCTGTCCCGTACATCAATAAAGACGGCACCGCCATTTTTATGAACGGCAATCCCTTCTTCGGCGCTAATCCGTGGGACCACCGCATTGGCAGCCTCAAGATAGGCTTTGGCTGATAGATTTTGTGACATATCATCCCCTTTTCAAAATTTTATCCGCGCCTTTGACGCATCTGGTGATGACGCCGAGGCGAAACTTCTGATCGATAGATAGGTATTTGACGCGCGGGTTCAAGCCAACTCCCGCCGCGGCTATTTAGCTCGCCCGTTTGAGCTGAACCTTTGCACCTAATCTGAAACCATCGCTAGTGGTTAGGGCTTCAAATTCTGCGACAGCATCTCAATATGCTTTGGCGTGATACCGCAGCAACCGCCGATAATATCAGCTCCAATCCCGGCCCATTCGCTGGCATAGGCAAGATAGGCGCCGGGCGTGATATCTTGGCGAAGCTGAAACAGATCGCCATTCGCGCCGGCATATTCTTCGTCCATCAGCGGAAAGGCATTGGCATAAACACCAATCAGAGTGCGCGGTGCAGCGCGGCGGGCAGTAACAGCGTCGCGCGCCGCCCGCGCCAGTAATATGGCATCAGACATCACTTCGGGCTGGCTACAATTAAACAGCAGCGCATCAAGTCTGCTGCCATCAATGCCCGGCAAAAGCTCAGCAAGCATCTCACCCGACCGCAGCTTTGGTGTGCCTTTGGTAAATTTGGCGTCTTCCAGAGAGACCGAAAGCCACAAATCCGCCGCATGATCGGCAAACATTTCAAGAAAAATTTCGGCCTCGGCAATAGAGCTCAGCGTCTCGCCAATAATAATATCAGCAGTCGGAGTAAGATGTTCGCGGAAATTCTGCATTCTGTGACGCGCGAGCAACGGATCAAAAGCATCTGGCTGATAGCTGCCACACATTGGCGGTATCGACGCTGCAACCCTTACGGGATGCGGGGCCGCATCTGCTGCCTCGCGCGCCAGCTTTGCCGCCAGCCTCAACAAGCTAGACGACTCCGCCGCATATCGCTGCTCTCCAATGTGAAACGGAACGATGGCATAGGAATTTGTGGTGATCACATCCGCCCCGGCGGCGATAAATTCATCATGCACCTGACGAACGAATTGTGGCCCTTCGATCAGCGCGAGAGCTGACCA
Organism: uncultured Alphaproteobacteria bacterium; assembly: GCA_938082345.1. Taxonomy (GTDB): domain Bacteria; phylum Pseudomonadota; class Alphaproteobacteria; order Puniceispirillales; family Puniceispirillaceae; genus UBA8309. The sequence goes on along the minus strand of CALLKZ010000002.1, from coordinate 50,883 downwards.
TTCGGGCTGACGAAACGGCGCATCGATGGCCATGAGCTGCCGCCCTAAACCTCCATCGAGAATAATCATTTAATCACCCGAGGTCTGTGATTGACTTGCAAGCATTACCAATGAGTATCCCATTTCTAGGAGCTAATCTGAATGGCGATCTGGCGCTGCCAGTTGCGCCAGCAAATCCGGTCAATCAAATCATCATCATAGCCGTGCATCCGCATCGCCCCCACAACCGCCTGCACCCCCGCAACATCACCAATAGCATCGGGGACCAACGCCCCATCAAAATCAGACCCCAACGCGACCCCGTCAGCCCCAAGATGTTCCAGCAGATGATCGAGATGCTGGCAAAATATCTCCAGCGGCGTATCAGCATTATGCGCTCCGTCCTCACGCAGAAAAGCATTTACAAAACTAGCACCAACCAAACCGCCACTATCGGCAATTGCGTCCAGTTGATCATCGGTCAGGTTGCGCGGCGTGGGCGACAGCGCATGAACATTCGAATGGGTGGCAATTAACGGACGATCAGTGATTGCCGCCACATCCCAAAATCCGGCGGCGTTCATGTGCGAAAGATCGATCATAATACCAAGCCGGTTACACGCCCGCACAAGATCACGGCCAGCACCGCTCAACCCCGGCCCCTGATCAGGGTTGCCCGGAAACCCAAAGGGAACGCCGCAGCCAAACGCATTGGCGCGCGACCATACCGGCCCGATTGAGCGCACCCCGTCAGCGTACAGCGCTTCCAGATTATCCAATGACGGATGCACTGCCTCGGCGCCCTCAATATGCAAAATGACCGCCAGTGCATCATCGCCATGCGCCGCGGCAACGTCGGCTGCGTTAAGACAGCACCTGATATCTTGGGGAAAGCGGTCACGCAGCGAATGAAAAATCGAGGTAATTTCCGCTGTTATTCTTGCAGCTTCGTCAAAGGCAACCTCGGCGGTGGATAAAATACCCTTCCCTTTTTCGTCCAATACCGGAACGAACATCGCAAAAAAACCGCCGCCCATTCCACCGCTACGGGCCCGCGGCAAATCAATATCGGTCGTCTCATTGCCCTTAACAAAGCCGTCACCAGCCATGTCACCTGCCAGCCATAGCCGTAATAAAACATCGTTATGCCCGTCAAAAATCGCCTGCATGACGCCTGCCTCCCATCTCATTCGCAACAGATTAGGCATTTATTGGGCTGTGCGCAAAGATGTGATTTGCCCGATCCGCGCCTTTATGTAATTTTTTTTGAAAACCTTAGGTCTACAGCTTGGAGAATAGTGACCCATTCTACAGCTTGGAGAACAGCAACAATGTATGATCAGGGCCTTGCCACCAGACTCGATGAAATCTTCTTCGAAGATAATGCTGGAGGTATGTTCGATATTGAGGTTACCCGGATGTTTGGCGGGTATGGCTTTTTAGTGAACGGCAATATGTGTGTTGGCATCTGGAACGATATGCTGGTGATCCGAATCGGCATTGATGGCTGGAATATGATCAAGGATGACGCCCATATCCGGCCCATGGATTTAACCGGAAAAGTGATGCGCGGCTGGGCAATGGTGGAACCGCCGGGGCTGAGCGAGGACACCGCCCTGCGCCAATATGTTGATATGGCGATTTTCTTTTGCGCCGGACTCACCCCAAAGTCCAAAAATCCCAAGGCCTAAAAATCCCAAGGCCTAAAAACCCCAGAGCCTAAAGGGTTAGTCGAAGTTAAAGCCGCACATTGTTGCAATCGCGCGAACAACTTCTTGGCTTCGCACCGCAAAAGGCAGAACCGCAATCGCAATCAGCATCAGTCCTGCCCAGATTAACCAAACCGACATATCTACTGGCGTTTTAGTTTTGCTTTTGCCGCCCTCGGTGTTGTTGGCGCTATCATCAGCATTGAAGGGTAGGGTCATTCGGCCAATCGCTCATTCTGCAATTACGCGTTACACATCAGTCCATGTGCATAACAAATTCTAAGCCGGATTTTGAGCCCACGTAAAGTCCCGGCTTTTGTTTCATCAGCGACACCATTAAATCGCTACCGCCATCCAGTATTACGTCAACCCGGCTGCCGACAATGCGCACAATCGTGGCGCTGGCATCTTTTCCGGTATCATTGCAGGTCACGGTGACTTTTTGATCGAGTGTTAGCATGTGGCACCTCCTAGATGTCAGACTAACACGCGCACCTATTGAAGGTCGATAGCATGGGCTTTCAGATCTTCAATCTTGCAAATTGCCAGAGTGATATGGTTGGTGGCCAGCAGCCGTATTTTTGGCGCACAGCCAACAACACGCGCCTGCTCCCACCGTCCCGCACAAAGACACCACTGATCGCCATCCTTTAGCCCCGGAAATCCAAAATCAGGCATCGGAGTGGTTAAATCATTACCCGCCGATTTACTGAACCGCAGAAATTCATCGGTCATAATCGCGCAAACTGTGTGCAGCCCCTGATCCTGCGGGCCGGAGTTGCAGCACCCATCGCGGAAGAAACCGGTCATTGGATCATGCGAGCAACTTTCCAGCTTGCCGCCAAGAACATTTTTCTGGCCATGCGGGCCGCCCTGACTTCCGTCCATTACTATCTCCTGTGATTAACGATCACTTACGGTTACTTTATCATCTTTTGGTGGAGACTCTAAATATGGCGCGTCGATTTCCGCCATTCTAGTCTCAATAGCATTTTCCAGCGCTGCCATAAAAGTGCGCCGGTCCAGCCCTGCTGGAATCTGCGGCAGAAAATCCACATCAATCATCCCGGGCCGCTTTAGCCAGCTATTTCGCCCCCAGACATGGCCCGAATTCAAGGCAATCGGAACCACCGGCATGCCAGTCGCCTCATACAGGGCAAAAACGCCAATTTCATATTTATGGCTCGTCCCCGGAGCAACCCGCGTTCCTTGTGGAAAAATCAGGATCGAGCGGCCCGTTTTCTGGGCCAGCAGCGCATCCTCACGAAGCTTTCTTAGCGCCTTCATCCCGGCCGACCGGTCCACCGCGATGCACCCGCCTTTTTGAAAATACCAGCCAAGCAACGGCAAGCGCAACAATTCGCGCTTTAACACTATCACCGGCGCGTACAGAATCATCCCCAGCACAGTTGTCTCCCATGCCGACTGATGCTTGGCTGCGTAAATCACCTGCTGGTCCAGCGCCGCATCACCGCCAAGGCGGTGGCTCCCCCCGGCAACACGAAGGCTCTGCACCGTAATCCAGCCCCAGAATCTGGCCAGCTGATGCATAACACCATTCGGCAGAATCAATGCCGGCAACATTATAACGGCGATCAGCGCCGTCATGCCATAGAACAGACTGTTAAAGATGAGGGATCTGAGATAAATCATAAGCCTGACAATAAGCGGGTTCGGCTGGTATCGCAACAAGCCGGGCGCAATCACCGGATAAGTAGGCGATTTTGAGTGGACAGTTCAGTTGAGGATAAAAGCTGGCAGATACGCGCCGAAATGGCGCTGGCGTCTATGGCCGCGTCCAACCGGCTGATTACCTATGCCGAACTTGCAGATGCCGCCGGAATTGAAGGCAGACATCGGATAAACCGGCTGACTGTCTGGCTGGAGGAGCTGATTGAGCTGGATGCAAAATCCGGGCAACCGCTGCGCGCAGCACGAGTTATTTCACAAAGCAGAGGCGGTCTGCCCGCCCCGGGGTTTTTTATAAAATGCGCCGAACTTGGTCTTTATGACAGCGCCCCCGGTGATAAATATAACGGCCCGCAAGCCTATGCGTTTCACCTCAACCATCTTGGCTAGGATATCAGGCGGCGGCCTGTCTAACTTTCCGGCAATCCGATATGCAGGGTGAAAACGCCGTCAGCCTCATCCTTGCGAAGAAGGCGAAGATCTTGCGTTTCACAAAAATGCTCAAAATCCAGCGGCGCTGCTGGATCATCGGCAAGCACTTCCAGCACCCCGCCCGTCATTTGGCCAATCTGACGACGCGCCTTTAATACAGGAAGCGGGCATTTCAATCCGGTCAGGTCGAGGCTGACGGTAATTTCATAACTATCTCTCATCACGCCCCGACCCTAAATCGGCTTTCCCCGGCAGACCAGCCCCAAAATGACGCAAAATTACGCAATGATGCGATTCTGCCGCCAATCCGACTTGCCATCACTGCTTGGCACCCGCTAGATATTCTCATGAGCATTTGGGGGATGATTATTGGCGGCGCTGCTGGCGCGGCGTTTGGGGGGCCGATTGGCGGACTGCTTGGTGCGGCTGCGGGAATTGCAGTCGAACGCGGCTTTGTTCCGGCGCGTGATGATACCGAGGCCAGCCGCCGCGTTGGATTTACCGTGGCGATGATTGCGCTCTCTGCAAAAATGGCCAAAGCCGATGGCAAAGTTACGCGGGACGAGATTGCCGCTTTTCGAGAGCGCGTTCACATCGCCCCCGCCGAAGTTAAGCAAGTTGGTCGATTCTGGGACCTGGCCCGTCAGACACCCGGCGGTTTTGAAGATTACGCCAAACAGGTGGCGCGAATGTTCAGCCCGCGCGCTCCCGTTCTCGAACAACTGCTGGACCTGCTGTTTCATATCGCCGTATCGGATGGGAATATCAGCACTCCCGAAATTGATTATTTGGCACGCGTTGCCACAATATTCGGCTTTGATGACGCTGATTTCCAACGGATGATGGCCATTCATACCAGTGACGGCCCCAGCCCGTATGAAGTTTTAGGCGTCGATGCCAGTATTTCGCCAGCAGAACTTCGCACTCACTGGAAAGCCCTCGTTCGCGACAATCACCCCGACAAAATGATCGCCGATGGATTGCCCGAAGAATTTATCGCCGCCGCTAATGAAAGATTAGCGCGCATTAATGCCGCCTATGATGCGGTAATAGGCGCGCGGGGCTCGGCGTTCGGCTCCACGGAAAAATCAAGCCCTAAATCTGACGAAGCGGAGAGCCGTTAATATGCCGACACCGCTGTTGACGCTTGCTGATTGCGGGATCAATCTTGCTGACCGCTGGCTTATTCGCGGCGCTGATGTCACGCTTCATGCCGGCGATAGGCTGGCGCTTGTCGGGCGCAATGGCGCCGGTAAATCCAGCCTGATGAAGCTGATGTCTGGCACTGCCGATATGGATGAAGGCAGCCTGTGGATAGCTCCGGGCGCCAGCATTACCTATCTTCAGCAGGCCCCGAAACTGCCGCCCGGGATGACGCTGCGCAGCATTGTCACCGAGGGCCATGAAACGGATGCGCTTGGCCAACCGGTACCGCTTCACAAAGCCGATTCGTTCCTGATGCGAATGGGGCTGGATCCGCACCGGATGAGCGACGGGCTGTCTGGCGGTGAGGCTCGCCGGGTATCGCTGGCCCGCGCCCTTTATACCGAACCTGAAATTCTGCTGCTTGACGAGCCTACCAACCATATGGATATGCCGACCATTGAATGGATGGAGGGCATGTTGCGCCAGCATAAAGGAGCGCTTTTGGTGGTTAGCCACGACCGCGCCTTTCTTCGCAATTTAGGGACTGGCATTGTGTGGCTGCATCAGGGAAAGCTGCGCCGCCGCGACGGTGATTTTGATCAGTTCGATGAATGGTCCGAAGGTATTTTGGCCGATGAAGCCGTTCAGCTTCATAAGATGGATCGCAGGATTGCCTCGGAAACAAAATGGTCGGTTGAGGGTATTTCGGCGCGGCGCAAACGCAATCAGGGCCGTCTGCGTGATCTTTATAGGCTGCGCTCCGAGCGCGCCCATGCTGGCGGCATCACCCAACGCACGATGAAGATGGAAACCGGCCCTGCGGAAGGCGGCGGACAATTGGTTCTGGAGGCCATTGATCTGTCAATCACGGTGCCGATGAATAATATAACCCCGTCTTCCGACGCCAATTTAGATGCTAGTTCGGGCGCTGATGCAAAGGCCCGTCGTTCCCTTCTCAACCATTTCAATCTTTTGGTACGGCGCAGCGACCGCATCGGCATTGTTGGTCCCAACGGCATTGGCAAATCATCGCTTGTGCGGGTGCTTCTGGGGCTTGCTGATCCTGATAGCGGACGCGTGCGCCAGGGGTTTGGGCTGAATCCCGTTTATTTCGACCAGCAACGTGAGGCTTTGAACCATCAAGCATCACCTTGGACGGTGCTGACCGATGGTGGCAGTGATACCATCGAGGTTGCCGGTACAACGCGCCATGTTACCGCCTATCTCCGTGATTTTATGTTTGATGATCACAAGATGACACAAAAAATCGCCACATTGTCGGGCGGCGAACAAAATCGCCTTCTACTGGCCAAGCTATTTGCCCAAACGCATAATTTTCTGGTGCTTGATGAGCCAACTAACGATCTGGATATCGAAACGCTGGACCTTTTGCAGGAAGTCATCGCGGATTATGACGGCACCATTTTGATCGTCAGCCATGATCGCGATTTTCTGGACCGGACGGTAACCGCCGTTCTGGCATTCGAGGGCGACGCAAAAGTTACCGCGCACGCTGGCGGCTATAGCGATTATCTGGCCCGCCGAAAAGCCGCAGAAGCCAGACGTTCGGACCGCGATTCTAACGGAAAGTCAGGAGCCCAAAAATCGGCCAAAAAATCAGCCGGAAAATCAGCCGGAAAATCCGGAGCGGCGACAAATTCGCCGCGCGCGCCCCGCCTGACATTTAAGGACCAGCATGCTCTGGACACTCTGCCCGGCGAAATTGAGGCGTTAGAGGCCAAGATTTCCGAGCTGGAGGCGGTGCTGACCGACCCAGATTTGTTCGCCAAAAACCCCGACAAATTCAATGCGACCGTCGCCGATCTAACGGCCACGCGCTCCCAAAAGGACGCCAAGGAAATACGCTGGCTAGACGTCGCCGAACGCGCCGAAGAAATTGCCGCCAGCCAAAGCGAGTAAGTCCTAAGCTTGACCACGCCAACCTCCAAAGCCTATGATAATGGCGCTGTCAGATGGCCGGATGGTTGCTGCCCCGTTTTGGATTTTTCTGGAATGGGGGAGAGGAAAGTCCGGGCTCCACAGGATCAGGATGCCGGGTAACGCCCGGCGGGGGCGACCCTAGGGAAAGTGCCACAGAAAACAAACCGCCGGGCAGCGCATCTGCGCCGCCTCGGTAAGGGTGAAAAGGTGCGGTAAGAGCGCACCGCCAGACTGGCAACAGGCTGGGCATGGTAAACCCCATCCGGAGCAAGACCATGTAGGGACACGTGCCGCTTAAATGCGGTGGGCGCGATCCTGCGCCGATGTCCGGGTAGGTCGCTCGATGCGGCTGGCAACAACCGCGCTAGATGAATAACCATCACCATTCTCGAATGGAACAGAACCCGGCTTACAGGCCATCTGACAGCTCTGTTTTTTCTATATATTCTCAAAAAAATCCCCTGCTCCCTACATCCCCGATAATCCGGCCATAGGCGCGCGACAGCTTCAAAAATCCGGTTTTCCGGGTAGGTGCGTGGTGCTGTTTGCGATGATTTTTTTGAATGTTGGTAAACATAGAACAAAAACAGAACTTAATAAGCTTTTTTCATGTTTTTCAGCTAGTTATATTGCAAACTTCAATTATTTACTTAACTTATTGAAAGCATTGACTTTTTCCCATGAAAAAACAGCTATAACCCATTGACGTCCATGATTACCCATGATATCCCAAATAATCCCATTTTTGGTTTAGCGCGTTGAATTCGCCGGTGTGCCTCCCTCTAGAGCATATGACACCACCAAAACGGGGCCAACATTGGGATCAGTTCCGGGGCCTTGATCAGCGCTCCATTGGGTTGCATCCCGCAGGACCGCGTTTCTGGCGCCAGCTTACCTAGGCGACCTGCAATCGGGGTGCATAAGGTGGAGACAATTCCGTGGATCTTTTTCTGTCCACATTCGAGAACCGCATTGATAAAAAGGGTCGGCTTTCTGTGCCGGCGCCTTTCCGTGCGGTTTTGGAACGGCGGCGTGATCCCCTATATCTGTTCAAATCCCTGACCGAACCCTGCCTTGAGGGGTGCGGGCCTGAGCGTATCGGCCAGATTGTCGACGCAATTGACACGATGGACAGCCTGTCCGCCGAAGTTGCAACTTTGCAAACGATGCTGTCGAGCGCGCAGGAAATGAAACTGGACGGCGAAGGCCGCATTATGCTGTCGACTGATTTCATGGTGTTTGCCGAGTTGGATGATCTTGCGCTTTACGCTGGTATTGGACGGTCTTTCCAAATCTGGTTGCCAGCGCGTTATCGCAACCGCGAAGCCGAAGCCCGCTCGCGCGCTAAAACCGATGGAATGCCAAGCTTGCGGCTGGGAGGTCGCCGCCCCCCTGATAATGCCAGCGGAGAGCGCTAATGGATCGGGCGCACTCACAGCATCAGGCTCTTCATCTGCCGGTGCTTTTGCACGAAGTTACCGCCGCCCTTTGCCCTGCTGACAACGCTATTTTTCTGGATGCAACTTTTGGCGATGGCGGATACACGCGCGCGCTTCTTGAGGCGGCGGACTGTGTGGTGATCGCCGTTGACCGTGACCCCGATGCAATCGCGCGCGGCGCCGCGCTGGAACAGGAGTTTGGCGCGCGTTTGCAGCTTCGTATGGGCTGCTTTTCAGAAATTGAGAACCTTGCCGGACCCGATACCCGCCTTGACGGAATCGCCTTTGATCTTGGCGTTTGCTCAACCCAGCTTGATCAGGCTGAGCGCGGCTTTTCCTTCCGGCTGGACGGACCGCTGGATATGCGGATGTCAAAATCAGGCGAAAGCGCCGCCGATGTCGTAATGCAGCTGGATGAATTTGATCTGGCGAAAATTCTCTGGGAATATGGCGAAGAGCGCGCCTCGCGGCGGATTGCACGCGCTATCATTCGCGCCCGCCTTGAGGCCCCGATTACCACCACCGGCCAACTGGCCAAAATTATTCGCGCGGTTATGCCATCACAGCGCCCGGGCCAGATAGACCCGGCAACGCGAAGCTTTCAGGCCTTGCGGATTTACGTCAACCGCGAGTTGGGCGAAATCGAAGACGGGCTAGTCGCCGCCGAAGCAATGCTGAAACCCGGCGGTATTCTGGCTGTTGTGTCATTTCATTCTCTGGAAGACCGCATCGTAAAGCGGTTTCTGAGTAGCCGCAGTAGCGGTGCCACCCGCCCTTCGCGGCATCTTCCCGAAATCGAAGGCCCGCCCCCCACCTTTGAGCTGATCAGCCGCAAACCGGTGCAACCAACCGCCGAGGAAGCATCACAAAATGCACGCGCACGCTCGGCCAAGCTACGCATCGCCCGCCGGACAGATGCACCTTGCAATCCGTCCGGCAATCCGTCGGGCAATCCGTCGGGCAATCTCGCCGGTAAGCAGTCATTAGCGGGGGCGACGTAACACCATGCGGATGATCCTGCTCACCATTACCCTGACCGCCATTCTAGGAACGATCCTGTATCAGGTGAAGACTGGTATTGACGCGCGCGAAAGCCAGTTGCTGACCCTAGAGCATGAAATCAGTGCGGCCGAGCGCGAAATTTCCGTTCTTGAAGCGGAATGGGCATTTCTATCCCGCCCCGAACGCGTTCTTGATCTGTCAGGCAGGCTGTTGGAAATGCAGCCTATTTCGGAAAACCGCATCCTGCCGCTGGACGCTATTCCGATGCGGATTATGCCAAGCTTTAACGACCAGATTGCCGATATTGGCGTGATCACCTTGCTGCCGCCAAAGGAAAATGAAACCGACCTGCGCCGCATTGCCCCTCGCCGCATTGCCCCTCGCCGCATTGATAGGGGACAATTGACCAACATTTCGGCCAATGCCGGTTTATCGGGCCAAAATATTGAGGGGGGTGACAAGCGCTAATGTCTGCTGCTCCTCCCATCAATTTTGGCAATACTGACACTATTGACAATTCTGGTCAGGTTCCTGCTGCCAGTGCGGCCCCTACCCGCCTGCCCTTTGCCACGCGATTGCGGAATCTGGTGTTGCCGCCACGCCCTGATCCGGCGCGCTCACGGCGCATTGCCGAGGTTCGGCTGGTAGTCTCATCGGTGGTAGTTCTAGCGGTTTTCGTTACGATTGCATCGCGCGTCGTGTTTCTTGCAAGCACGGGTGATGATCGTGATAACCGCGCCAACGCAGCCAATGTGGCCGTTGACCGCGGCCAGATTCTTGACCGCAATGGCCGCCTTTTAGCAACCAATCTGCCGATTACCGTTCTGCACGCTGATCCCACCGAAATTATGGATTCACGTGCAGCTGCGCGCCGGCTGGCCCCCTTACTGCCACGCCATGATGAGGGCGATCTTGTTCGCCTGCTGACCAAAAATACCCGCTATGTTGAGCTGGACCGCAAACTGACCCCGGCGCGTCACGCCGAAATTCTGAACCTTGGCATCCCCGGCATCCAGTTCCGCAAAAGCACGCTTCGAACCTATCCCAGCGGCAAGCTTGCAGCGCATATTCTGGGTCATGTCGATCCTGATAATCTGGGCCTTGCCGGTGTTGAAAAATCGCTGGAGGCAACGCTGGCCAGCGGCGATAATGTCGTATTGTCGCTGGACGCCGGTATTCAAGCCATTGTTGCCCGCGAAATTAATCAGCAAATTCAGCAGTTTGAAGCAATTGGCGGCGCTGGCATCATGCTCGACATCGAGTCCGGTGAAGTTTTGGCGATGGTCTCGCTGCCTGATTTCAACCCCAATTATTTTGGTCAATCGATTGACGATGCGCGCTTTAACCGTGCCACGCTAGGCCTTTATGAGATGGGCTCTACTTTCAAGATTTTGAACACCGCTATTGCGCTGGAAAGCGGCGCTACATCGACTGACCGGCGCTATAAAGTATCAAAGCCGCTGCGCGTTGGCGGGCATTCAATTAATGACTTCCACGTTTACAACTGGCCCCTAAATGTCACCGAAATTCTGGTGCTGTCATCGAATATCGGATCAGCGCAGATGGCGGCTGAAATCGGTGCGGAAACGCAGCGTGCTTATCTTGATCGTCTTGGACTTTTTGCCAGAATGCCGATTGAAATTCCCGAGGCCGCCAACCCGCTGATCCCGGCTCGCTGGCGCCAGACCGAAACGGCAACCGTTTCGTACGGGCATGGAATGTCGGTCTCACCGCTTCACCTGGCCTCGGCTGTGGCCGCTGCCAGTGGCACCGGGCTGTGGGTGGAGCCGACGATAATCCGGCGCGCGCCCGGGGTTACGCCAATGAAATCCCGCGTGTTCTCAGAATCTACTGCCCGGACCGTCCGGTCAATGATGCGCCTTGCCGTATCCCATCCCAAAGGCACCGGTAAAAATGCCGAGGCAACCGGTTATATGGTTGGCGGCAAGACCGGAACATCGGAGAAGGTTAAGCCCGGCGGCGGGTATCACAAGTCGCTGAATATCGCCAGCTTTGTTGCCACCTTTCCCGTGCATGACCCGCGCTATGTACTGGTGGTTATGGTGGATGAGCCAAAAGGCCAGAAACATTCCCACGGATATAGCACCGGCGGATGGGTGGCCGCGCCTGCTGTATCCCGCATTATCAAACATACTGCACCAATGCTGGGGATTCATCCTGTTGACGAAAATTCGCCCGAAATTCGCCAAAAACTAAGACTGGACTATGAGATTGGAAATGAGGAGGCTACGCGTGCATCTTTCTGATCTTATTCCGGGCGAACCCGGATCTTCCGCAAACATCGATATTTCGGGCATTACGAGTGATTCCCGCAATGTTGAGCCCGGATATCTGTTTTTCGCTATTGCCGGAAATCATGCCGATGGCCGCGATTATATCGCCAGTGCCATTGCGGCAGGTGCTACGGCGATTGTAACAGACGAGCGCGAGTTAAGCCCCAGCCTGATTGCCGATATTAATAAGAACTCCGCCGTTATTAATAAGAACTCAGGAGGCATGGTTCCTGCGGATGGGGAGAAAATTCCTATTTTGCACCGGACTGATCCGCGCCGTGAGCTTGCCCTTGCCGCTGCCCGTTTCTGGCCGCGCCAGCCGGGCATGATTGCCGCTGTAACCGGAACCAACGGCAAGACGTCATGCGCCGAGTTTCTGCGCCAGATATGGCAGCGCGCAACATGGGATGCTGTCTCAATCGGAACATTGGGACTGCAAGGTGCTGACCCCCGCGATATGCAGGGCAGCATGATGGGATTGCCGCCGCTGACGACGCCGGACGCGGTTAGTCTGCACAAAGCCCTGCACCCCTTATGCGCGGCGGGCATCACGCATCTAGCGCTGGAAGCCAGTAGCCACGGGCTGGAGCAACGCCGCCTCGACGGGTTGAAGATTCATGTCGCCGGTTTTACCAACCTCACCCGCGATCATCTCGATCATCACCCCGATATGGAGGCCTATTTCACCGCTAAATCGAGATTGTTCACCGATCTTCTGATGCATGGCGGTAGTGCCGTGATTAACATTGATGATGCTTATGGCGCGCAGCTTGCCAAGATGCTGAAAGCGCGGACAAGCGTTGATCATGTCGTGCTGACAGTTGGCCAGAATGAGCATGCGGATTTTGTAATTTCAGCAATCAAGCCAATGGATTTCGGGCTGGAGATTGAAGTTCAGCACAAAGATGTAGAATTGCGCATTCCGGTTGCACTCGCCGGTGCTTTTCAGGCGATGAATGCGATCACCGCCGCTGTCATGGCCCATGCTAGCGGCCTTGCCTTGCATGACTCGCTGGGTGCGCTTCCTTATGTGACGGGCGCTGATGGCCGGATGCAGCTGATCTCGGGGCATCCGATTGGCGCGCGCGTGATCATTGACTATGCCCACACACCCGATGCCTTGTCTGCAGCGCTGACCGCATTGCGGCCCGAAGCGCGCGGCAAGCTGGCGGTTCTTTTTGGAGCCGGAGGCGACCGTGATGAGGGCAAACGCGCAATGATGGGCGAAGTTGCCAGCAAACTAGCCGATATTATTTATGTGACGGACGATAATCCACGCACAGAAAATCCGGCAGATATCCGCGCGGCAATCATCAGCGGTGCCCCGGATGCCTTTGAAATCAGTGACCGCGCCGATGCGATCAAACGGGCAATCGGTGATTTGAAACCCGAAGACGTTCTGCTGATTGCCGGTAAGGGCCATGAAAGCTTCCAGCTGGTTGGCGATGAAACACTGCCGTTCAGTGACGCCGCCGTGGCGCGTAGCACCATCTCGTCGATGATCGATAGCGCGCGAAATGGGGGGGTAGCATGACCAACCCAGCGACAATGAGCCTTGGTGCGGATGATCTTGCCGCGCGTACCGGCGGCATCTGGCATGGCGATACAGCAACCAGAATTTCCGGCAAGATAACGATTTCATCGATCGAAATAGATAGCCGCCTGTGCCGCGAAAACACCCTGTTTGTCGCGCTGGAAGGCGCCCAGTCTGACGGCCATGATTTTATCTCTGCCGCGGCTGCAAAAGGTGCTGGCGCCGCCGTTGTGCGCCGTCCTGAAAAGGGTGCTGCGATTGCCCAGCTGGTGGTTGATAATGTTGTCGATGCGCTGGGCGCGCTTGGCAAGGCTGGCCGCGCCGCGCATAAAGCTGCGGGCGGGCGTCTGGTTGGCATTACCGGATCAGTTGGCAAAACTGGAAGCAAGGAAATGCTGGCGCATATTTTGCGCAGAATGAGTGTTAACCCCGCCGGATGCCATGCCAATCGTGCCAGTTTTAACAATCATCTTGGCGTTCCCCTTACGCTGGCCGCCCTTCCTGCTGCACCGATGATTGCCGTTCAGGAAATCGGAATGAACGCAGTGGGGGAAATTTCGGCGCTCAGCGCGCTTTCCATTCCCGATATTGCGATCATCACCCGCATTGCGGATTCGCATGCCGGATTTTTCAACTCGCTTGCCGAAATTGCTGCCGCCAAGGCCGAGATTTTTGACGGGATGACCACTATTAATAAGGACGGTGATGGGAGTAAGACCACCGCCATTTTGAATCGTGATGATCCGTTCTTTGATGATCTGGCAGCGCGTGCCCGCGAGGCTGGTATTACGCAAATAATCAGCTTTGGCCGCGCGAGCGATGCAGATGTCCGGCTGATAAACGTCATGCCAACGGATGCAGATGACCCAGCCCCAAATCAGAGCGGCCCAAATCAGAGCGGCCTACATATTACCGCCGAAATTGCCGGAAAGCCGCTTCGCTTTGTGCTGGGAATGCGCGCAGTGCACTGGGCCGAAAATGCCATGGCGGTTCTGGCTGCGGTTCATGCGCTGGGGCTTGATCCGGTACAAGCTGGCATTGAGCTTCATGATTTCAATGATTTACCCGGACGTGGTGCGGTCAGCCACGGGGTTATTGATGGGGTTGATGTAACCGTTATCGACGACAGCTACAACGCCGGTCCCGCCTCTATGCAGGCCGCCTTTGCCAGCCTTGCTGCCAGCCCTGTGCAAATTATGGTCCTGTCAGACATGCTGGAACTTGGCGACGGGGCACCGGCTGCACATGCTGCACTGGCCCCGATGATTGGTGATCTGGCCCCCCGCCTGATCATCACCCTTGGCAAGCAGATGTTACACATGGCTGGCGGTCTGCCAGTGAACTGCACGCACATGAATTTGCAAGAATCAAATGATGTGGTGGCTGCTTTGCGGGCAAATTTGCGGTCTGGCGATACGGTTTTTATCAAAGGATCACATGGATCTGGCGCGTGGCGCATCGCAGCGAAATTGCTTGAGATTATGGAAAACACTCACCCTGCTTCAGGCTCCTCTAATTCGGGCTCCTCTAATTCGGGCTCCACACATGCCGAGGAGGCGCCTAATGCTGCCTGATTTGCTGGTTCCCCTTTCGGACGACTATCAGATTTTTAATCTGTTCCGCTACATTACTTTTCGCACTGGCGGGGCGATTATCACGGCGCTGATTATCTCTCTGGTCTGCGGACCTGCGCTTATCCGCTGGCTGAAGATAAACCAGCGTGAGGGACAGCCAATTCGCGCCGATGGGCCGGAATCTCACCTTCTCACCAAAATTGGCACTCCGACGATGGGAGGGTTGCTAATCCTTGGTGCATTTGCCTTTTCTACCTTGCTATGGATGCCGCTTTCAAACCCTTATCTGTGGCCCGTTCTAACTGTTGCCCTTGCCTTTGGTGCGGTGGGCTCGGTTGATGACTGGATGAAGCTTCGCAACCGCTCGCACCACGGCATGTCAGCGCGAATGAAGATGGCGTTGCAGCTGGCGGTCGCCTTTCTCGTAACGCTGGTGTTTGTGGAACTTGCGCCTGCCGAGCTTCGGTACGGCGTTGCGGTTCCGTTTTGGAAAGACACGCTGATCTCGCTTGGTGTTTTCTATGTACCGTTTGCGATGGTGGTGATTGTTGGTGCATCCAACGCGGTCAATCTGACTGACGGTCTGGACGGGTTGGCGATTGTGCCGGTGATGATTGTTGCTGCGTGTTTTGGCCTGATCGCCTATCTGGCAGGCAACGTCAATTTCGCCGGTTATCTGCAAATTAATTACGTTCCCGGAACGGGTGATTTGGCGGTTATGTGCGGTGCTTTGTTGGGGGCCGGCCTCGGTTTTCTGTGGTTTAACGCCCCGCCTGCCCGCATTTTCATGGGGGATACAGGCTCGTTGGCCCTTGGCGGTGCCCTTGGGGCGATCTCGGTAGCCACCCGCCATGAGCTGGTTCTGGCGATCACCGGCGGGCTGTTCGTTGCCGAAACGTTGTCTGTCGTCTTGCAAGTCGCGTCATTCAAGCTGACCGGCAAGCGGATTTTCCTGATGGCCCCGCTTCATCATCATTTTGAACGGAAGGGCTGGGCTGAATCAACGATTGTGATCCGTTTCTGGATTATCGCCGTCGTGCTGGCGCTAGCCGGTCTTTCGTCGCTGAAACTTCGCTAGAGGACTGGGCAGAATGTTATCACCACAATCCATGTCAGGCAGAACGGTCGGGATCCTTGGTCTCGGGCTGTCCGGCATGGCGGCGGCGCGCGCTCTTGGTGCGGCTGGGGCTGAATTGTGGTTGCATGATGACACCATTCCTGTCGCCCAAAGCAAAGATGGATCACCAGACGGGGCAACGCTGGCCCCTTGGCAGGACTGGCCGTGGCAACAGCTGGACTCGATGGTTATCAGCCCGGGCATTCCGCATGCCTTTCCCGTCCCCCATCCCGCCGCCGAACGCGCTGCTGCTGCCGGGGTTGAAATCATCAGCGAAATCGAAGTCGCTATTCGCGCCAAACCGGCGGCGCGCCTTGTTGTGGTAACCGGAACGAACGGTAAATCAACAACAACGGCGCTTCTCGGCCATTGCCTAGATCATGCCGGAATCAGGAACGCTGTTGGCGGGAATATCGGCGATGCCGCCTGTAATCTGGATGATCCGGGGCCGGACGGGGTGATCGTTCTGGAAATGTCATCCTATCAACTGGAGACCACATATTCGCTGCAATCGGATGTTGCGATTATTCTTAATATCACGCCCGACCATCTTGATCGGCATAACGGAATGGACGGGTATATAGCTGCCAAGGCGCGCGCGCTTACCAGTATGACCCCGGGCGGCCTTGCTGTTCTGGGCAATGGCGGGGATCATCTGGCTAGTCTGGCCCGCAACGCAGTTAAGGCCGGAACCAATGTTAAAATTGTCGGATCGGCAGACGCCCCCGAGGCAATTGCCGACGCGGCGGCACTATCCGGCGCTCATAATGCAGAAAACGCGGCGGCGGCGGCGGCCACTCTTCGCCATCTGGGGGTTAGTGAAACCGCAATTTCAACGGGCATGGCCAGCTTTGCCGGACTGCCACACCGGATGCAACAGGTGGCCCAGACCGGCGGCATTGTTTTCATCAATGATTCAAAAGCCACCAACGGCGTTGCGGCAGCAAAAGCATTGGCGGCATTTGACAACATCTACTGGATTGCAGGCGGTGATGCCAAGGAAGACGGTATTCGCAATATTGGGGGCGCTATCGGGGCGGTGCGACGGGCCTATCTGATTGGCACTTCGGCTGCCAGTTTTGCTGCCAGCCTCTCCGGTCGTTGCCCAACAGAAATTTCAGGCGATCTGGAAAGCGCAACAGTCAGCGCCTTTTCCGACGCCAGTGCAGCTTGTGCTGACGATAAAGGTAATTCGCACAATACCGGTATCGCCGCCACGATCTTGCTGTCCCCCGCCGCGGCATCTTTTGATCAATTTGATAATTTTGTCGCACGCGGCAATGTTTTTACCGACATCGCCCACCGTCTGACCGCAAGTGACCGGGATCGGAGGGGCCAGCATGCTTGACCGCACTGATCGTTCACTTGTTGGGGTGTGGTGGTGGACTGTTGACCGCTGGATTCTGGCTGCCGCGATCCTGTTAATGGTCATTGGCACTTTGCTGGTCATGGCCGCAGGGCCTGCGGTGGCGACGTTAATCAACCTTCCCTCCCAGCATTTTGTCATTCGCCAAGCGATGTATCTGGTCCCCGCGGTTGGCATCATGCTGGCAACGTCATTGCTGGAGCCGCGCGCCATTCGCATTCTGGCGCTGGTTGGCCTGATTGGCGCGGTTGGTCTGATGGTGACGACAATTTTAGCTGGCAGCGAGATTAAAGGAGCGACGCGCTGGATCAGTATTGCCGGAATTAGCTTGCAGCCGTCGGAATTCGCCAAGCCGCTTTTCGCTGTTGTGTCTGCATGGTTGTTAACCTTGTGGCGCGAGGGACAAGATTTTCCCGGGTGGATCTATTCATCGGCACTGATGGCCGCGATTGTCGGTATTCTGGTACTTCAGCCCGATATCGGCATGACTTTAATGATGGTTATGACTTGGGGATTCCAGATGTTTCTGGCGGGTCTGCCTATGCTGCTGGTGATCAGCGTTGTGGCGCTGGTTCCGCTAGGACTGATTGTTGCCTATCTGTTTCTTGGTCATGTTGAAAGCAGGATTAATCAGTTTTTTGAGGGGGGCGCGTGGCAAGTTAAGCAAGCCAAAGACGCCTTTGCCAATGGCGGAATGCTGGGAGTTGGACCGGGCGATGGCACGGTTAAACTGCACCTTCCCGATGCACATTCGGATTTCATTTTTGCTGTAGCTGCCGAAGAATACGGCGCGTTGGCTTGCCTGTCATTGCTAGCGCTGTATGGGTTTATTGTTCTTCGCGGCTTTATCCGCGCGATCTCGGACGAGGGTCTGTTTTGTCTGATTGCCGCCTCTAGCCTACTGATGCAGTTTGGCGTTCAGGCATCAATTCATATGGCATCATCGGTTGATCTGATCCCAACCAAGGGAATGACCTTGCCGCTGATCAGCTATGGCGGATCATCACTGGTTGCCAGCGCCCTGACGATGGGGTTGATTCTTGCTTTGACACGGCGGCGCAAACCTTTCGCCCTTCCCGGTCAACGGCGTCACACGCCGGCCGCGCCAGCTCAGATATCACCTTCAGGAGCGGCGTCATGAGGGCCGTTCGTAAACCCCTGATTGCGTTGGCGGCTGGCGGTACTGGCGGGCATGTTTTCCCGGCTCTGGCTGTTGCTGAGTCGTTGCGCAGTGCGGGCGTTGATACCATTCTTTTAACCGATCAGCGCGGCGCAAAACTCGTTCCCGAGGCTGGCCATGTCATTCTTCCGTCAGCCTCGCCTTTCCAGATTGGACTGACACGCAAAGCGCGCGCGCTGGCGTTGCTGGCAGCTGGATCAGCAATGACTCTGATGCTGATCATGCGGCGGCGTCCGGCGGCGATAATTGGTTTCGGCGGCTATCCTGCCTTTGCCCCGCTTCTGGCGACACGGCTGCGCGGGGTGCCATCGCTTCTGCATGAACAGAATGCTTTTTTAGGGCGGGCCAACAGGATGCTGGCCAACTGGACCGGTCATCTGGCGCTGAGCTGGGACGATACGCGAAATCTTCCCGACGGGGTGACGCACTTTACCGCCGGAATGCCGGTTCGCTCGGCCTTTTTCGATATCAAAGATGCCAGTGCGAAAGCACCTCGAAAAATTGGCCTTACGATTATTGGCGGATCACTGGGCGCGGGGGTTTTTGCCGATCTTGTGCCAGCCGCCATTGATCTGCTGCCCGCCTCGCTGCAACGCCGGCTTGTGATCACCCAGCAATGCCGCGCCGAACAGATTGACGCGCTGACACGGCGCTATGCAGCCTTGCAAATAGACGCGGCGATCAAGCCCTTTTTTAACGATATGCCAGCGGTGATGGCCGGTAGCCATCTGGTGATCAGCCGCGCCGGTGCGTCATCAGTCGCCGAGCTTGCTGCCGCTGGACGCGCTGCCGTCCTGATGCCATTTGCCGCGGCAATGGATGACCACCAAAGCGCCAATGCACTGCAGTTTGAAAAAGCTGGCGGCGGGATGAGCGTGAAAGAGACCGGGTTAACCCCATCAACTCTGGCCAAACATCTCGAAGCATTATTGTCCGATCCCGCCAAACTCGCCGAGATGGGCCGCAACGCCCGCCGCATCGCCGCACCCCACGCTGCCGATTGCATTGCCAAATACGCGCTGGACCTTGCTGGCCTGAAATTCGATAGCCAGGAAATCCGTGCCAGCGCGGGCGATGCGCCCACATTCACCCCCAAAGGACAGGTTTTATGAGTGAACTTCCCCTGTCCATCGGCACCCTGCATTTTACCGGTATCGGCGGTATCGGGATGAGTGGCATTGCCGAAATTCTGTTTGAGCTTGGCTATTCAGTCCAAGGCAGTGACAGCAGCGATAATGCCAATGTCCAGCGGCTGCGCGCAAAAGGTATTCCGGTTATCTGCGGGCAAAAGGCCGAAAATGTTGTTGAAGCGTCAATCGTGGTGATCTCAACCGCCATCAAGCCTGATAATCCCGAAGTCGTGGCCGCGCGTGAAGCGTTTATCCCGATTGTCCACCGCGCTGAAATGCTAGGCGAGTTGATGCGACTGCGCTGGTCCGTTGCGGTTGCCGGAACGCATGGCAAAACCACAACAACCTCGCTGATTGCAACCTTGCTGGATACGGCGGGCGTTGATCCAACCGTTATCAATGGCGGAATTATCACCGGTTGGGGCAGTAACGCCAAACTGGGCAAAGGCCAGTGGATGGTCGTCGAAGCCGATGAAAGCGACGGGTCCTTTGCCAAGCTAAAACCGACCGTGGCCGTCGTGACCAACATTGATCCCGAACATCTGGACCATCACGGCACCTACGAGGCGCTGGAGGCAGCGTTCTTTAACTTTGTGGCAGCCATCCCCTTTTATGGGTTTGCGACACTTTGCATCGACCATCCCGCAGTTCAACGGCTGATGTCGGGAATTAAGGATCGCCGAATTATCACCTATGGTCTGTCGGCAAATGCCGATGTGCGCGCTGCCAATCTGCGGCATGACGGTCCGATGATGGTGTTCGATGTGATCCTGTCAGAACGTGCCGCTGGCAACCATGAAAAACTGACCGATGTGCGTTTGCCGATGCTGGGTGAGCACAATGTTCAAAACTGCCTTGCCGCTATTGGAGTAGCGCTGGAAATGGGTGTTGAGCCGCAGCGTATCACCGATGCATTGGCCAATTTCGGCGGCGTTGGCCGCAGGTTCGAGACCAAAGGCAGCAGCGGCGGCATCACCGTCATTGATGATTACGGCCACCATCCTGTCGAGATCAAAGCAGCGTTGCAGGCTGGCCGGATGCTGTGCGGAACACATAAGCTGATCGCCGTTGTCCAACCGCATCGTTATAGCCGCCTTGCCGATTTGTTCGATGATTTCTGCGCCTGTTTCAATGATGCAGACGAAGTTCTGGTTGCCGATGTCTATGCGGCGGGTGAAGCGCCAATCGACGGTGTTAACAAGGATACGTTGGTTTCAGGTCTTCGTGACCATGGGCATCGCGGCCCGGCGGCACTGGCGTCGCCTGATGCACTGGCGGGTGAAGTTCTGGCGCGCGCCAACGAAGGCGATCTGGTCATGTGTCTTGGCGCGGGAGATATCACCAGCTGGGCAGCCAACCTTCCAGCGGCACTAGACACATTACGGGAGGGGCGCAAATGAGCGATAAAATGATTGATCGACTGATCTCTCGTCTACCGCCGGTTCGTGGTGATTATCTTTGCGGCGTGGCGATGGCCCGCCATACCTGGTTTGGTGTTGGCGGTCCTGCAGATGTGGTGTTCTGCCCGCGTGATGCGGACGATCTAGGCGCGTTTCTGGCCGCCTGCCCGGCTGATATTCCCATCCTGCCGGTTGGCGCGGGATCGAATCTTCTGGTGCGTGATGGCGGCATTGCCGGCGTTGTTATCCGGCTGACCGCGCATATGAACCGAATTTCGCATGAAGGCAATATTGTCAGCGCCGAAACGGGTGCGCTGGACGGTGAAGTTGCACGCTATGCAGCAAAGGCCGGTCTTGGCGGGCTGGAATTTCTGATTGGTATTCCGGGATCTGTTGGCGGCGGGCTGGCAATGAATGCCGGTGCCTATGGCAGTGAATTCCGCGACATTACCATTCGCGCGCACGGCTTTGACAGGGCTGGAAATGCGGTTAGGGCAACGCCGGCTGAAATGGGCATGGCATATCGACATACCGATGCCCCTGCCGACTGGATTTTCACCCATGCCGAACTCGCCGCACAGCCGGGCGATACTGCTGTGATCAAAGCACGGATGAAAGAAATCGTGACCAGCCGCAGCGATGCTCAACCGCGCGGTGTTCGCACTGGCGGCAGTACTTTTGCCAATCCGGCGGGCGGCAAAGCATGGCAGGAAATCGATGCTGCCGGATGCCGCGGCCTGCGCGTTGGCGGCGCCGAGGTATCTCAAAAACATTGCAACTTTCTGATCAATACCGGAAATGCCACCGCCGGGGATATCGAAACTCTCGGTGAGACGGTTCGGGCGCGGGTTGCCGCTGATGGCGGGCCTGCCCTGCGGTGGGAAATTCGGCGTGTCGGAAAACTTAATGAAGACAAATCCGCCTCAAAGTCCCCTTTCAAAAACACCAGCAACGAGGCAAGCACATGACAGGTGAACGCGTTGCCGTCCTGATGGGCGGCTGGACATCCGAGGCCAGAGTAAGCCGCGTTTCTGCCAGTTTTTGTGGTCAGGCAGCGCGCAATGCCGGTTGGGATGCCGTCGAAGTTGAGGTTGACCGCGATATCGCCAAGTCTCTGAGCGAGATGCAACCCGCCCGCGTGTTTAACGCCCTGCATGGCCAGGTTGGCGAAGACGGCAACATTCAGGGGCTCTTGAACATCCTGAACATCCCCTACACGCATAGCGGCCTATTGGCGTCTGCAATTGCGATGGACAAGCTTCGCGCCAAGCGCATGCTGGCCGAAATAGGCATTGGTGTTCCTGCCGATCTAATGCTGGTCGAGGACACGCACGTTTATCCAGCCGATTTTACCGGACCGCATGTGATTAAACCGCGCAATGACGGATCGAGCTTTGGTGTGGTGATCATCAAGGGCGACAGCACCAGTCCCCCCGCCCGCAGCCATTGGAACACCGAGACCACCCTTATTGCCGAGCCCTATATTCCGGGACGCGAGCTGACGGTGGCGGTTCTGGACGGCACGGCGCTTTGCGTTACCGAAATCAGGCCAAAGGCCGGCTTTTATGATTTTGACGCGAAATACGCCGCTGGCGGGTCCGAGCATGTCCTGCCAGCTGATATCCCGCAAGCAGTGGCTTTGATGGCCTGCGACTGGGCCGAACGCGCCTATCAGCATTTCGGCTGCCGCGGCGTGATCCGCGCAGACTATCGCTGGAACGAAGATACCAACGCGCTGTTCATGCTGGAAATCAACACCCAGCCCGGAATGACCGCCACCTCGTTGGTACCCGAACAGGCACGCTTTGTCGGCATGACAGGCGAGGAACTGGTCAACCACCTTTTGGAGACAGCGCAATGCGACGATTAAACCCGTTCATCCGCCGTGAAGAGGGCGAGCGCTCCGCCGAAACCGGTGTAATGCGCCAGTCGCGTGCCCCGCGTATCTTGCGGATACTGTTTGCCGGAACGGCGCTGGTCGGACTGGCCGCTGTGGCGGCGGCCGCGATGGAGCGCGAACGCCTGACGGTGATGATGATTACCGCCAGCGCCGATGCAGGCCTGCAGCTGGAACAAATTGAGGTTAGCGGCCGGGCGCACACACCGACCGACGTTTTGCTGGCAGCCAGCGAGTTAACGCTAGGTGAGCCGATGCTTGGTATCTCGCTGAAAGATTTGCACACCCGCCTGTCCAGCATTGGCTGGGTTGAGCAGGTCGCGGTTGAACGCCGGATGCCATCAACCATCCGCGTTATTCTGACTGAGCGCGTGCCGATTGCCCTTTTGCAAACAACCAGTGGACACCGGGTCATTGACCAGACCGGGACGATTATTTCCGGTGCTGACCCGTCTGCCTTTGGTCATCTGACCGTCGTTGCAGGCAAAAAGGCGGCGCCGAATGCCGCGCCTATTCTGAGCATTTTGAAGACCGAACCCGAGCTGTTCGCCGAGGTGTGGGCGCTAACCTTTCAATCTGGACGGCGGTGGGATGTACATCTTCGCAACGGAATTCGTGTGCGCCTGCCCGAAAGCGACCCGCGCACCGCATGGTCGCAACTGGCGATGATTGACCATACCAAACAAATTATGGCGCGCGATTTGGCGGTTATCGACCTGCGGGTTCCAGACCAGATGATTGTCGAGCCGAATATCCCGGTCCGCGGTCAAGGCAGTAAGACATGATTAAACGACCCATAAATCTGGTCATAAATCTGGCGCCCAAACCAAACCCGGCGCCTAAAATAAAGGAGGACACGCAATGAAGTTAGGACGCAGACGGCAAAGCCGGCGACCCTTTGCCGTTCTCGATATTGGCAGTTCTAAGATTTGCTGCATGATCGGCGAGACTGACAAGCTAGGCAGTTTGCGCTTGCTTGGACAGGGAACACATGCCTCTGCCGGAATGCGCGCTGGTGAAGTTACCGCGCTTGGTGAGCTTAGCGATGCTATCGGCAATTGCGTGCAAAGCGCTGAGCGTTCGGCTGGCGTATCCGTTGCGTCGGTCAGTGTTGTGCATCCGGGTGGCAGTCCGCATTCCGAATTTCGTAGCGAGAAAATCACCCTGTCCGACAGCACCGTCAACCGGCGTGATGTTCGCCGACTTCTGGACCGTTGCGGCGCGCATGAGCTGGCGCCGGCGTTGCAGTTAATGCAGCTTCACCCGCTGCATTACAGTCTGGATGATATTCGCGGCATTGCCGATCCGGTGGGCATGCGCGGACGCGAGCTGTCGGTTGAATTTCTGACTGTCGCCGCACGGCGAACCAGCCTCGCCAATTTGATTGAGGCGCTGGCGCAAAACCACCTTGGCGTCGAACGGTTTATCCATGCCGGATATGCCGCATGTCTGGCCTGCCTTAGCGATGAGGAACGCGCGCTTGGCAGCACGGTGATTGATCTTGGTGGCGGCACGTCGTCCGCGGCGATTTTCATGGATGGCAAGCTGATTTATATCGACACGGTTCCGGTCGGCGGACAGCATGTTTCAACCGACATTGCCCGCATCCTGTCCACACCAATTGGCGAGGCCGAACGCCTCAAGGCGGTGCATGGCGCCATTACGCCTGTTGATGCAATGGCCGCAGCCCCGTCCCCAGTTCGCCAAGCAGTACAGTATGGACGGTCCGACAATATCACCCTTCCGGGGTTCGGCGATATGATTGAGGTTGGCGGCAAAACTGTTGAACGCAGCCTGCTCAGCGCCGTCATTCGCCCGCGCATCGAAGAGATTATCGAACTTTTGAGCGACCGGATGCGCAATGCCCGTATGGAATATGCCGCTGGCAACCGGTTTGTGCTGACCGGCGGCGGCAGCCAGATGACCGGCATTGCAGATTTCTGCGCACAAGTTGCCGGAAAAAGCGTTGTGCTGGGCAAGCCGCACGGCATCGACAACCTACCCAGTGATGAAATTAGCCGATCTAACGCCGCAGCTATCGGCGCGATGATCCATGTAAGCCGACTGACAGAGGATGACCCGGCCGAACGTCAGACACGCACAATACCGCACGGGCCAATCGAGAGGCTTGGTGCCTGGTTTCGAGACAACCTTTGAGAAAGGAACATCCGCAATGCAACTCCATTTAGCGAACGACCCAGCTTTGGGAAATAACCCAAAAGAATTTTCTTTCACCCTGTTTTTTAGAAATCAGACGCCCCGGCCGCAGAAAAAAAGCCAGCGTCCAACAACCAGAACCCAGCCTGTCAGCATTAACGCCAATGCAGGTAAATGGTTGACTACACCCGAAGGGAGCACATCATGACCATTAATCTTTCCGTTCCACAAACAATGCAGGAACTTCGCCCACGTATCACCGTTGTCGGTGTTGGCGGGGCCGGCGGCAATGCCGTTAACAACATGATCAACGCTGATCTCGATGGTGTTGATTTTCTTGTTGCCAATACCGACGGCCAAGCACTGGCGCATTCTCTTGCCAGTCGCAAAATTCAGCTTGGAACGGCGACAACCCAAGGCCTGGGTGCCGGGTCAAAGCCTGACGTCGGACGCGCCGCCGCAGAAGAAAGCATCGAAGGCGTGATGAGCGAGCTTGCTGATTGCAACATGGTGTTTATTACTGCCGGAATGGGAGGCGGCACCGGCACCGGTGCCGCGCCGGTGATTGCCAAAGCAGCGCGCGAGCGCGGCATTCTAACGGTAGGTGTTGTAACCAAGCCGTTTGATTTCGAAGGCCAACGCCGCATGGCGCAGGCCGAAACCGGGATCGAAGAGATGCAATCCTACGTTGACACGCTGATTGTAATCCCGAACCAGAACCTGTTCCGACTAGCAACTGAGCGAACCACCTTTGCCGATGCTTTCCACATCGCTGACACGGTTCTGCATCAAGGCGTTGCCGGAGTGACCGATCTGATGATCAAGCCGGGCCAGATTAATCTCGATTTTGCCGACATTCGCGCGGTCATGAGCGAGATGGGTAAGGCCATGATGGGAACTGGCGAGGCGTCAGGTGATAACCGGGCTACGCAAGCTGCCGAAGCTGCGATCAATAATCCACTTCTTGATGACGTATCTATGCAGGGTGCACGCGCACTGCTGATTAATGTAACCGGCGGCATGGATATGACACTTTTCGAGGTTGATGAGGCTGCCAACCGGATTCGCCGTGAAGTCGACCCCGAAGCTGTGATCATCTTCGGATCAACATTTGATGAAAAGCTGGACGGCGTGATGCGCGTTTCGATCGTCGCAACCGGCATCGATTCATCGTCAATGGCCCGCGTAAGACCAACCAATGTGCCAACCATGGTGACACCGCCAAGGCCGTCAACCATCATCAACACCCCCGCTATGGGAGCAGCGGCCGCCGCGTCTCCGGCTATCGGGGCAACAGGCGCTATCACGGCATCCCAAAAGAAGGATGATGAAATTGCCATCACAGCCGATAAGGCAGAAGATGGGGCTCCTGCAAGTCAAACTGCATCGCCGGCTGAAAATGACATCGCTGATAATGCCCCAGATACGTCCAGCACAACATCCGACGATGATGGTGATGAGGCATATGTTCCGGCCTTTGTCCCAACAAAAAAGACCTCGCGTCTGGCCTTTCTTGCCACTGGCAAATCAGCGCCAAGAGCCTTTGCCGAAGGGGAAAGCAAGACTTTCGGAGAAGGGATAAACTCTGATGCCGAGCAGATGTCGCTTGATGAGGCAATTGCCCGCGAACGGGCGGCAGCCTTTGCCACCAACATGCCGGCAACCCCGCAATCAGAAGCGTCTGAATCCGGTGGGGATGCGCCAGTGATGGTGGCCGATAGTGCCGATGCCATTTCGGGACCTTCACGCAAACCCTTTATTCCGGCGGCGCCCACTAGCCTTCCGGACGATGAAGCAGTGCCTGCGTCAACCGTGGCCGCCGGAAAAACAAGCCTGATTAATAAAATATCGGGCCTGTGGACTGGCAAGCCGTCTGAAGAGACAACCAGCGCGCGCGTTGAACCTGCTGTCGAAAGACCATCTGACCTCGGTGCTGATGCAGAGGCTGCGTCAACGGCTAGCCCGGCGCTGGCGTTGGATAACATTATTGCTCCAGCCTCTACTCCGGCTCCGGAATCAACTTCGGTTCCGGCCCCGGCTCCGGCAATGGCCGAAGCTGACAGCGAAGCAGCGCCATCCATTCTGGACCTGCCCCGCGCCGAAGCGATGAGCCGCATGCCGGAAAAAGCAAGTACAACATCGCTTGACCGGCCAGCGGATGATCTGGAAATTCCGGCATTCCTGCGCCGTCAAGCCAACTAAACGGATAGGGCTCCTGAAAAATTAACGGATAACCATCCAAACATTAAGGGTCCGGCAAACCTCTGCCGGGCCCTTTTTCGTCTCGCCTCAAGCACAGATTCCCCTGCAAACGCCACCTATCACGCCAGAAATGCTTTTGTTACAGCCGGTTGTAACAAGTAGTAACCAAACGTGATTTGATTGTTGCCTTGCCGATTGCCTATGGTGCTTTTGGGTTTGAAACAATTTCTATGTCGAAAGCTTTGACGCAAATTATTATTGCGGTTACCTCAGATTTGATTTGGTGAGGCTTGTATCGTTTTTAAGGTGGGTCGTTTTTAAGTTGTATCTTTTTCAACAGGAAGTCCCTTCAACTCCAACGCTGACACTTCGATCAGCGAAAAAGTTCGAATTTTGATTACGCCACTGTTTTGATTACGCCACTGTTTTGATTGCGCCAATTTAGGGATTTCTATGTACAGCGAACAGCCATTGCAAACAACGGTCAGCGATATCATCGAGTTTGATGGTATCGGTCTGCATTCTGGACGGTTCGTTCGCGTTTCCATCTTTCCCGCCCCTGCCAATACCGGAATAAAATTTCAAAGAATTGACGTCACCGAACGTCGCCAGACAATCGCCGCCCATCCCGACAATGTCCAGCAAGCTCGCCTTTGCACCCGTATCGTGAATGAAGATGGCGTGCGCCTGGAGACGGTTGAGCATATCATGGCGGCATTTGCTGGGCTTGGCATCGATAACGCGGTGGTAAAAATCGATAGTGGTGAGGCTCCCATTCTTGATGGCAGCAGCCTTCCAGTTGTTGAAGCGGTAAACCGTGTTGGCATTACAACCATGGCGGCACGGCGGCGGACAATCGTTGTTACCACGCCCATTCATGTTAACCATGCTGACGGTTGGGCCCGGCTAGAGCCTAGCGACCAGTTGGAAATCGATGCCGAAATTGACTTCGAAGATGCCGCTATTGGCCGCCAGCGTTTTCATTATGTGCATGGCGACGGCCAGTTTGAGCGCGAACTTGCTGCGGCGCGGACTTTTTGCCAGATGCGCGACGTTGCGGCGATGCAAAATGCCGGTCTGGCCCTTGGTGGATCGCTCAGTAACGCCATTGTTGTTGAAAATGGTGCCATTCTGAACGAAGGCGGGCTGCGCCTGCCGAATGAGTTTGTCCGCCATAAAATCCTTGATTGTCTCGGGGACCTTTATCTTTTAGGGATGCCTCTACGCGCCAAAGTAACCGCATCTCGCCCTGGTCATGCCATGTGTGCCCGGTTGATCCAGACGTTGTGGCATTCGCCTGACTGCTATCACATTGTTGAAGATGGCACCTTCAGCCGCCATTCAGACGGCTATGCAATGCCCGAAGTTGCCGCTGCCGCCGCTGTCTAGTCACCAGCCCCGTCAAATTAGCGCCCCACCTTATGCTGCTTTGTTAACCTTTATTCCGCGGATAGAGGTGCCCAAAAACAATATTATCGCAAAATCTTTATGAATATTTTCGTGCATCGCATCTATCCGCAACGATTGTTTTCTGCGATGATTGCTTTGTTAAAGAACTGTCAGCGATATTTCACTTTGAACTGAGTCTTTTCACATCTCTTCCTTGCGGCTATTGTTGGCTGGTAAAATCATAATCTGCTGGAGAGTCCCGTGGCCATTCGCCTGAGTCTATGCCTTGCCGTTGTTGCGCTGATTAGCGTTGCCGGGTGTGCATCGCCCGATGTTCCAGAACAGGTCGAACGTCCGGCCAACGTGCTGTATGACGAAGCGCTTCAACTGGCGATTGACGGCAGCCCCGAAAAGGCCGCCCCCAAATTTGAAGAGGTCGAACGCCAACACCCCTATTCGGACCTTGCCACACGCTCGCAGATTATGGCTGCTTGGGCTTTTTATCAGGACAACAACTATCCACGCGCGGTTGCCGCACTGGATCGTTTTATTGAGTTGAACCCTGCCGACCCGCTGATCGAATATGCTTATTACCTAAAAGCACTAAGTTATTACGAGCAGATTGTCGATGTGGAACGCGACGCCGAAATGACCTTGCTAGCGTTGAATGCCTTCGATGACATGATTCGCCGTTTTCCTGATGGTAAATATGTGCGCGACGCGCGCTTAAAGGGTGATCTTGCCCGCTCTCACCTTGCTGGCAAGGAAATCGCGGTAGGGCGGTTTTATGCCGAACGAGGGTATTATGCCGCAGCGTTACGCCGATTTGAGCTCGTTGTCAGGGACTATCAGACCAGTAACCAAGTTCCAGAAGCCCTGTACCGGATGGTCGAGTCTTATCTGGCACTTGGTCTTGTGGATGAGGCGGACCGCGTTGGATCAGTGGCGGTCTATAACTATCCGGATTCATTTTGGACAAAGGAATTAATCGCGCTTGCCGAAGATCCAACGCGCAAGTTACCGCAAGGTATTTTCCAACGTACCGTTGAATCCATAGCCGGATTGTTTGATAGATAGCGATGCTGCAAAGCCTGACCGTCTCCAACATCGTTCTGATCGAACGATTGACCCTAAATTTTGAACGTGGCCTGACGGTCCTGACAGGCGAAACCGGCGCCGGTAAATCCATCTTGCTCGACTCGCTGGGACTTGCACTGGGCAGCCGGGCCAATTTCGGGTTGATCCGCGAAGGTGCCGATAGCGCATCAGTAACCGCCAGCTTTCATCTGCAAAACAATCATCCGGTCTGGGCCCGTCTTGAAGAAGCCGATATTTCCATCGATGATACGCTGATCCTGCGCCGTCGTCTGAAAAGCGACGGCAAGTCATCCGCCTCCATCAATGATGTTCCGATTTCTGCAACATTGCTGCGCGAAGTTGGTGACATGTTGGTTGAAATTCAGGGGCAGTTCGAAGGCCGCGGCTTGCTGGATGTAGCAACGCATATCGGCCTTTTGGACCGCGCCGCCAATCATGGGGAGGCGCTAGGAAAACTGCAATCAGGTTGGGATAACTGGGTGCAGGCGCAGCGCAATTTAGCCCACGCAAAACACGAATTAGAAAAAGCGCGCGCCGAAGAGGAATGGCTTCGTGACGCAGTTGAACAGCTGGATCTTTTAGCCCCTCACCCCGGTGAAGAGGCCGAGTTATCTCTGGAACGCGAACGCCTATCCAATGTTGGACGAATTGGCGAAAGCCTGACCATCGCCGAGGATAGTATTTTTGGCGAAGCGGGCGCCCAGAACTTTGTCGGGCGCGCCCTTGCGGCAATTGAAAAAGCTGCGCCTTTGGCGGGCGGGTTATTGGACCCGGTGAAATCTGCGTTAGAGCGCACCAGTGCCGAAATTGCCGAAGCCAGCGCCGCCATCAGCAGCGCCGGCCATGCCCTGGAAGCCGATCCTGCCCGCCTGCAATCGGTTGATGACCGACTGCATGAAATTCGCCAGCAAGCCCGCAAGCATGATTGCACGCCAGATGACCTTCCCGAACTTCACGGAAAACTGGCCGCCAGTCTTGCCGGAATTGAAGATTCCGCCGGAGCGCTTGCCGCCCTTGCCGATAATGAACGTCAGTGGCGTGACTATTACCGGCAGGTGGCCGATGTGGTCGCGGCGGGCCGATCGCGCGCAGCAAAAAAGCTGGACGCAATTGTCGGCAGTGAGTTGCCGCCGCTAAAGCTGGATGGGGCCACGTTCCAGACGGTAATCAGAGATCTTCCCCCCGAGCAGTTTGGCCCGCTTGGCACCCAGCAGGTGCGCTTTGAAGCCAGCACAAATCAGGGAATGAAGGCTGGTCCGATTGACCGCATTGCATCGGGTGGTGAGTTGGCACGTTTTTTACTGGCGCTAAAAGTTGCGCTGGAAGGCGATGCCGCCGGCCGTACATTGATTTTTGACGAGGTTGATTCAGGCGTTGGCGGCGCAGTTGCGGCGGCAGTTGGCGAAAGGCTGGCACGTCTCGGCCAGTCGACGCAATCGCTGGTGGTCACGCACTCACCGCAGGTTGCCGCAAAGGGTAACCATCATATGAAGATCGCCAAGACCGCCACCGATGCAGGCGTCATCAGCGGCACCCAAGCGTTAAGCCGGGATGCGCGTACCGAAGAAATCGCCCGGATGCTGGCTGGTGAGCAAATCACCAACGAAGCGCGAGCAGCAGCAGCAGCCTTGCTGGCGGGCTAGGTGGCGAAATGACTGAAAAACCGAACAAGTTTGCAGAGTTCCGCGCTGGCACCATAGCGCCGGACACAATGCAGGAGAGCGACGCTGCTGACGAGCTGCAAGCCCTAGCCGCCGCGATAGAATGGCATGACGCACGCTATCACGCAGAAGACGCCCCCGTTATCAGCGACGCGGAATATGACGCGCTGGTGGCACGCAACCGGGCATTAGAGGCCGCTTTCCCCGCCCTTATCCGCGCCGATAGCCCCAGCCGCCGCGTTGGCAGCGCGGCGGCTACCGGATTTGGCAAAATTCGACATGCGCGGCCGATGTTATCGTTGAATAACGGGTTTTCAGACGAGGATATTATCGATTTTGTCGTTCGCGTCCGGCGGGTCCTGTCGCTGAATGACACGGCTGAACTTTACTTCACCGCCGAGCCAAAGATTGACGGGCTGTCGCTATCACTTCGCTATGAGGGCGGGGCACTAATCCATGCGGCAACGCGGGGAGACGGCAGTGAAGGTGAGGATGTAACCGCCAATGTTATGATGGTTGCGGCCATCCCGAAAACTCTCAAAATGAAAAATGGAAATAGCTTGCTGGATCTTCCGCCCGAAATTATGGAAGTCCGCGGCGAGCTCTATATGGACCGACAGGATTTTCTGGCACTAAACGTTGCACAAGAGGAAAGCGGTGCAAAAAAATTTGCTAACCCGCGCAATGCTGCTGCCGGATCATTGCGGCAAAAGGATCCGGCGATTACAGGATCACGAAACCTGCAATTCTTTGCCTATGCGCCGGGGGAGATCAGCACCCCGATTACCCAAACACATAGCGATTTTTTAACCGCGCTGAGTGATTTTGGATTTAACGTAAACCCGCTATCACGCCGCTGCTCAAACGTTGAAGAGCTGCTAGCGATCTACGCCGAAATTGGCCGCCAGCGCGCCGAGCTTAGCTATGATATTGACGGAGTTGTGTATAAGGTTGACCGCGCCGACTATCAAGAACGCCTTGGCTCGGTCGTGCGCGCACCGCGTTGGGCGTTGGCCCATAAATTCCCTGCCGAACAGGCTGAAACCACTCTGGATGCGATTGACATTCAGGTTGGCCGTACCGGCGCGCTGACCCCGGTTGCCCGGCTGGTTCCGGTAACGGTTGGCGGCGTTGTGGTGTCGAACGCGACTCTGCATAATGAAGATGAAATTCAGCGCAAGGATATTCGCATCGGGGACCGGGTGATCATTCAACGCGCTGGCGATGTAATTCCGCAGGTTGTGCGGGTGCTTACCGACGCGCGCGCGAAGGGCTCTGCTGCCTATATTTTTCCAGATACCTGCCCCGAATGTGGTGCCCCTGCTATCCGCCCTGAGGGTGAGGCCATTCGGCGTTGCACGAATGCGCTGGATTGTCCGGCACAAAAGCTGGAATGGCTGAAGCATTTCGTTTCGCGCGATGCGTTTGATATTGAAGGATTGGGAGCCCGCCAGATCGACCAGTTTGTCCAGCTTGGCTGGGTTCAACGTCCCGCAGATATTTTCCGGCTAGCCGAACGCCGCGCCGAATTTGCCGAGCTTGACGGCTATGGCGAGGTTTCGATCAACAATCTGCTTTCAGCAATTGAAACACGCCGCCAGATTGGGCTTGAGAGGTTTATTTTCGCGCTTGGCATCCGGCAAATAGGGCAGGCTACCGCCCGACTTCTTGCCCTTCATTATGACACGGCTGAGGCGATGCTGACCGCGCTTAATCCGATGCAAGACCTAGAGGTTAGCACGCAAGAGCTGATCGCCATTGACCAGATTGGCGAGTCGATGGTCGCCGATCTAATAGGGTTTTTTGAACGCGAGAGCAACCGGCTTGCGGTTGAGGATTTGCTTGCTCAACTGACCATCATCCCGCCAGAAAGACCAGCCGACGACAGCCCAATAAGCGGCAAGACGATTGTGTTTACCGGAACGCTGACCGGCATGTCACGCGCTGAGGCCAAAGCCCGCGCCGAGGGAATGGGAGCAAAAGTGTCCGGCTCAATCTCGGCGAAAACAAATTTTCTGGTTGCCGGTGCCGACGCCGGATCAAAGGCGCGCAAAGCTGGCGAGCTTGGCGTTACCGTCCTTAGTGAAGATGAATGGCTGGCCCTGATCGCCACCTAAATCGGGGCGCAAGCGGCCTCTAGCCAGGCCTGACATTCCACGGCATCCGCGCTGTCCGCCAACCGAGGTGCCAACGCTGCCAGAACCCGGGCGTGATAGCTGTTCAGCCATTCACGCTCATCCGCCAGCATCGCGTCACCATCGATCAACCGCCGGTCAATCGGACAAAGCGTGATCGTCTCAAAGCCCATAAATCCATCGTCATCGGGGGCAGTGACAGCAATCAGATTTTCGGTACGGATGCCCCATTCACCGCCGCGATAATAACCGGGCTCGTTCGACAAGAACATTCCGGGAAGCAGCTCCACCGTGCCGCGCTTGGAAATGCTGGCAGGGCCTTCATGCACTTGCAGCACATGCCCGACCCCATGGCCGGTACCATGCGCATAATCCATTCCCTGCGCCCACATAGGTGCGCGTGCCAGCGCATCAATCTGCTGGCCATTCGTGCCTTTTGGAAAGCGTGCCATGGCCACAGCAATGTGCGAGCGCAACACGGCGGTAAATCCGCGCCGCATCGCCGCATCAGGCACACCTATCGCCACCGTGCGCGTGATATCGGTTGTGCCATCATTGTAATGCCCGCCCGAATCCACCAGCAGCAACGAGCCCTCATCAAGCTGGCGATCGGCCCCGGGAAGGGCGCGATAATGTACAATCGCCCCATTTTCACCAAACCCGCAGATGGTATCAAAACTAGGCGCTATAAAGCGCGAACTTTGTGCGCGAAGTGCCAGCAGATGATTGGCAATTTCGCTTTCATGCAGGCCGCTGGCAGCCCCGCTATCCAGCCAGTGAAGAAAGCGCACCATCACCGCACCATCCTCAACATGCGCACGGCGGAAACCCTGCAGTTCAACAGGATTTTTTATCGCCTTCATCACCGTAACCGGGCATGGTTTTTCGACCAGATCCGCATCGCATTCAGCCAGCGCCGAATGCAGTAATTTCGGCAGGCTGTCAGGGTCAAACATCACCTTTGCGGTACTGGAATACCCGGCCTTTGCATCAAACAGCTTGGCGAACTGTTCGGCTGCTACAATCGCCGCCCCGTTGGCAAGATCACCTTCCATCACCGGCGCAAGGCGTGTCTGATTGCCAATTAAAATCAGTCCATTTTCACGGTGATACAGGGCAAAAATCAAATTGACCGGCGTGTTTGAAAGATCGTTACCGCGGATATTCACCAGCCAGTTCACCGCATCAACACGGCTGATCACAACAGCATCAACGTCTGAATTTTGCAGATTTTCATCCAACGCCGCCAGCTTATCCTGCATCGACATTCCGGCTATTCGGTCCGGCATTCTAAATGGTTTTGATACTGGCGTGTCCGGACGCCCCGCAGCCCAGATTGCATCAATAGGGTTGTCGGTTTGCGCCTCCAATTCGGCCCCGGCCGCCCGGCAATGCTGAGACAGGCGGCGGTATCCGGCAACGGTTATCAAGCTGGGATCAACGCCAATGCGCGCGCCCTCTAAATCTTGGCCGGCAAGCCAACTGGCAAGATCAGCATCGGGCAGCGTGCGGTGTTGCCAATTGGCGCTATCCGCTTGATTAGCCATCTGCAAGGTATATCGGCCATCGCTGAACAACGCCGCCTGCTGTTTCAGAATAACAGCAAAACCGGCAGATCCGGTAAATCCGCTGATAAAAGCGAGGCGTTCCTGTGATGCTGGCACCTCTTCGCCCTGATACATATCCTCACGCGCCACATACCAGCCATCCAGCCCACGTTCATCCAAAATTTCACGAAGATTTTGCAAATTTTCCGACGGCGTGGGGACGGTCATCATCTTACCTATTCAAATTATGCTGATGCTAATAGTGACCATGCCATACAGTCCGGGGCGCGCCAAGCCTTGCCGGCCGCATAATCAAAATTGTCCATTCACCAATGCAAATTCGTGAATGCCGCTTTGCGCCATGCGCCATATAGCGGCGTTCGACCATTCCCGCCTGCTCGTTCAAAATGCCGGAAAGAATTAACCAGCCACCGCGCCCAAGACACGGAACCAAATCTCTGGCCATCCGGCATAACGGTCCGGCAAGAATGTTGGCAAAGATCAGGTCATAGGGCGCTTGTTGACGCACCGGACGGGCGCCAAATCCGGTTGAAACAACGCACCGCATCGAATGACGGGCGATTGCGTTCACCTGCCTGTTTTCAGCGGCAGTACTGACGGCAATCGGATCATTATCCGCCGCAACCAGCTGACTGGCTGGCCTTGCCCGCAACGCTGCTAGTGCCAGAATTGCCGACCCACACCCCATATCCAGCATTCGCCACTTGCTAGAGGAATGGCTAGGAACATGCCGCAAAACAGCCTGAAAGGCACGAAGACAGCCCTCGGTTGTTGGGTGCGTTCCAGACCCAAAAGCCTGCGCTGCCTCGATCAGCAATGGCCAGCTTGCCGCCGGTGGCAGGGTTTTGACATGATTTCCATAAACCCAAAACCGACCAATTTGACGCGCGGGAAAAGCGGCCCGGTTTTCTGCCAGCCAGTCGCGGTCAGCCAGAGGAACAATCATAGCTGCAACAGGATTAATGCCCAGCACGGCAAAATGCGGCGCCAGTAAATCGGCAATGATCCCGGGGTCAGGCGCCGCGGTAAAAATCGCCTCGATCAACCAGGTGCCCTCATCGGCATTCTTACCATCGGCCTCTCGAAGATGCGATGTGGCCGCGGCGTCTAAAAGCTCGGAAAAAACCATCTCGAAATTTGAAATCTGAGCAAGTGAATAGCTGGCGGGGAGTTGCAATCTTGCCACTATCAGGGCGTGTTCAGCTTTTTTCATGGCTTGCTAACGAAGGCGGCGACAACCTTTTTGTGACCAGCCTTGTCAAAGGAAATTTCCAGCTTGTCACCATCCACATGCACAACATTGCCCATGCCGAATTTCTGATGGAAAACTCGCGCACCCGGGGCAAATTCCGAAGTGCCCGCCCGCGGAATGTAGCCATCAGCGGATTTATCGGCCATCCGCTCGGCGCTACGCTCGGCCATCCGCCGCCATCCCGGACCGTAGCCGCCGCCCTGACCGTAGCCGCCCTGACCGTAGCCGCTCTGACCATAGCCTCCCGTATCTTTATAATTACCATCGGCGGCAAGCTGTGCCTGCGCTGCCCGGCCAAAGGGAATTCCCCCTCCCAGACCCTGAACGACGTCTTCGATGACGGTTTCCGGCGGTAATTCCTGCACAAAGCGCGACGGAATAGATGACTGCCACTGGCCATGAATCCGGCGGCTGCCAGCAAAGCTCAGATAGACGCGTTTCCGGGCGCGGGTAATTCCAACATAGGCAAGGCGACGTTCTTCTTCCAGCCCAACCGCACCATTCTCGTCAATCGTCCGTTGGCTGGGGAAAATTCCTTCTTCCCAGCCAGGCATGAAAACAGTGTCAAACTCCAGACCCTTTGCGGCGTGAAGTGTCATCAGAGTGACCTCACCCTGTTCATTGTTGTAATCACCATCCATCACCAGCGAAATATGTTCGAGGAACCCCTGCAGCGTGTCAAAATCCTGCATCGCATTAACGAGTTCTGTCAGGTTTTCCAACCGACCTTCGGCGTCGGGCGATTTATCCGCCTGCCACATCGCCGTATATCCGGATTCATCCAGCACCATCTTGGCAAGATCGGTGTGGTGCAAACTGCCAACAGCATCGCGCCACCGCTTTATATCGGTGACAAACCCGGTCAGGGCATTGCGCGCGGCCGCACGCATCTCGTCACTTCCGGCCAGATCCATCGCCGCTGCCATCAACGGTTTATCAGCTGCGCGCGCGGCAATATGAATCGCTTGCAAGCTGGCCTTACCCAAACCGCGCTTTGGCACATTGATGATTCGCTCAAACGCCAGATCGTCTGCCGGTTGGGCAATAAGTCGCAAATAGGCAATAGCATCGCGGATTTCGGCGCGCTCATAAAAACGCGCTCCCACCACCCGGTAAGGCAGGCCAATAGCGATGAAACGCTCTTCAAATTCGCGGGTTTGAAAACCGGCGCGTACCAGCACGGCAATTTGCGAAAGACTATCGCCAACCGTCTGCATTCCCTCAATTTCTGACGAGATCGCACGCGCTTCATCCGCACCATCCCAATACCCGTTGACGCGCAGCTTTTCCCCTGCATCAGCAGCGGTAAACAGGGTCTTGCCAAGCCGCCCCTCATTGCGCGCAATAATACCTGACGCGGCGGCCAGAATATGTCCTGTCGACCGGTAATTTTCTTCAAGCCGGACAATTGTCGCTCCGGGAAAATCGGTCTCAAATTTTAGAATATTACCCACCTCAGCGCCGCGCCAACCATAAATCGACTGATCATCATCGCCAACACAACACAGATTGTTATGCTTTCCCGTTAACAGCCGAAGCCATAGATATTGCGCAACATTAGTATCTTGATACTCATCAACCATAATATGCGTAATACGGTCATGATATTGGGTCAGCACATCGGGATGTTTTTGGAAAATGGTCAGCATGTGCAGCAGCAAATCGCCAAAATCGACCGCATTTAAGGCCAGCAATCGCGCCTGATAGGCGGTATACAGCTCTCGCATCCGGCCATTGGCAAGGTCACCTGCTTCGGCCAGCCCAACCTTATCAGGGGTCAGACCGCGATCCTTCCAGCGCTGGATAACGCCGCCAAGCAGACGCGCTGGCCACCGTTTAGCATCCAGCTTTTCCAGCTCCATCAGCTGTTTTAACAAGCGCGTCTGGTCATCCATATCCAGAATGGTAAAATCCGCCCGAAGCCCGACCAGATCGGCGTGGCGGCGCAGCATTCGTGCTGCCAGCGCGTGAAATGTGCCAAGCCACGCCTGTTCGGCCATTGGCCCAACCATTGCCGCAACACGGTGTTTCATTTCCCGCGCCGCCTTGTTGGTGAACGTAACGGCCAGAATGTTCCACGGCTTGGCACTTCCGCTGGCAACAAGCTCAGCCAGCCGAGAAGTCAAAACGCGCGTTTTGCCCGTGCCAGCACCGGACAGCACCAATAACGGGCCGGACAATGTCTGCACAGCTTCGCGCTGCGGTGGGTTGAGGCCATCAAGCCATGGATTTTGTGAATCAGAAGCGGGTTGCATGGCCGACAAACTCGCAAATCACCGCGCAAGGGTCAACGCCTCAGACCAGATTACTGCCCAGATAATTATATTTTGCGGTGATGTTTTGGATCAACGGACAGTGATTCTTGCGTCGGGGGGCAAGCCGGACATATTTTTGCTGTGGTCTGCGCCTGTTTATCCGACCAGCAACACCCTATTCTGCCGTTATTATTTGCCCTGAATTATGCGCTGCAACCCGATGTAAACCCGCGTGAAATTCACGCGGCATCGGGATATCTGCAACACGCATAAACTGGGATTGACCAGGCGGCGCTGTATTTTTTGATTGTTGATGTTTTCATTTTTAGTTGCTTACGATATCTTGAAGAGGAACTTATGTGGGACGTTTGATCATAATGCTTACATTCTCCTTGCTTTATATCCGGCCACCGTCACCGCCAGCACTCTTTTCGCCAACGATCACAGATACCCTGCAGGCAAGGATTAAGCTGGGCGGCAAATCTCTGTTTGCGCTCATTTTTGGCGCGCTCATTCTGGCTGGCTGTGCCTCAACCCCTCCAGAAGAACAGTCCGACGCGCGCGATCGTTACGAGAACAGCAATCGTGAGATTTTTGCCTTCAATATGAAGGTGGACACCTATGTGCTGGAACCTGTTGCGAGCGGCTATCGCACTGTGGTTCCCAAAACTGGTCGTAACGCTGTTAGCAACCATTTGCGCTGGGCGTCGCTACCATCAACAGCGGTGAATTCCACCCTTCAGGGAAAATTTGAGAATGCCGGACTGGCCACATTGCATTTCTTGGTAAACGGCCTGACATTAGGTCTCGTTGATCTAGTTGAGGATGATGCCATCGTTCAAAAGGAAGATTTCGGTCAGACATTAGCTGCGGCAAACACGCCCGAGGGACCTTATCTGATGGTGCCGATTATGGGACCGCGCACCACGCGCGCGCTGGCTGGCAATGTTGTTGATATCATTTTGAACCCGCTCTCGGTCTTTGGAACAGGTGAAGTGGCAAATACTGTCCGCACCGCACAGGCACCAATGGCGGCAGTTGATTTCAGGGCGCGAACTTTCGATGCCTTCAATGACATAAAATATAACGCCATTGATTCCTATGCACGAACCCGATCACTATATTACCAAAGCCGGGCAGCCCTGCTTGAAGATCGGGTTGTTCCCCAATCACCGAAAGCCACATCGGAAGATGATCTAAACGCCCTTTTTGAGGACTAGACCGTATGTTACGCCGCTCCCCTCTTAAAACAATGCTGGTCACGATACTTGGCACAATGCTTGTCACAATGCTGGGGAGTGCGCTTCCAAGCAGCGGATTTTTTGGCCTTATCGGGGTCAGCCAAGCCGCCGCCAATACCCAGCAAGTGGCCGCCGCCGAGCTGGTCGATACGATGATGCTGGATCTGGAAAAATTACGCGCCACCGATACCGGCGATGAAATCCAGCGACGGGAACGAATCCTGAATATTTTGGATACTTATTTCGATATGGACGCTGTTACCAGAATCTCCGTTGGCCAGTACTGGCGCGTTGCGACTGACGAGGAAAAAACCGAATATGCCGAATTGCTGCGTGAGGTGCTGCTTCGCACCATTCTGAATAATTTCGACCAGCTGAAAGGCTTGGTCTATACGGCAGGTGACATAAACGCGCTTGGCAAAAAATTCGTTGTAGTCAGAGGCGTGTTTTCGGACACACTGGGCGACCGCCCGAACGTGCGGGTTAACTGGCGCGCCGTCATCCGCGAAGGCAAGCCGGTCAAGCTATTCGATATTGAAATTGAAAACCTGTCCCTGCTGGATACGCAAAAGCAGGAAAACATTGCCGTTATCCGCCGTAACAAAGGTAAATTCAGCGCGCTGATAGATTTAATGCGCGAGCGCACTGAATAATTTTTTACCGCCTTTGGAGATAGGTCCTGCTATCTGGTGATAGGCCCTGTTATCTAGAGATAGGCCCTGCTATCTGGTGATAGGCCCTGCTATCTAGAGATAGGTTTATATTTAATTCGGCTTGGGCGATCGGCTTCGGCGCCAAGGCGGCGCTTTTTATCCGCTTCATAGGCCTCGTAATTGCCTTCGAACCATTCAACATGACTGTCGCCTTCAAAGGCCAGAATGTGCGTCGCAATCCGGTCAAGGAACCAGCGGTCGTGGCTGACAACCACCGCGCAACCAGCAAAATCTTCCAGCGCCTCTTCCAGCGCGCGAAGTGTATCAACATCAAGATCATTGGTCGGCTCATCGAGCAGCAGCAGATTAGCCCCGCTTTTCAGCATTCGTGCCAGATGCACGCGGTTGCGCTCACCCCCCGATAGCTGGCCAACCAGCTTTTGCTGATCCCCGCCCTTAAAATTAAACTGGCCGACATAGGCGCGCGACGCCATTGTCCGCTTGCCGAGTTCAATTTCATCTAGCCCGTCGGAAATAACCTCCCAGACAGATTTGCCATCTTCAAGATCATCACGCGATTGATCGACATAGCCAAGCTTGACCGTATCACCAACGGTAAAGGTACCGCCATCAGCGGCCTCACCGCCGGTAATCATCCGGAAAAGCGTTGTCTTACCAGCACCGTTTGGCCCGATTACGCCGACAATGCCGCCCGGCGGCAATCGGAAAGATAAATTGTCAATCAACAGACGATCAGCAAACCCCTTGCTCAGCGATTCAGCATTGATTACCACGTCGCCAAGGCGCGGGCCGGCTGGAATCTGAATCTTTGTGGTGTCAATTTGGCGCTGGTTATCTTCGGCCAGCATCTTTTCATATGCGCTGATACGCGCTTTTGATTTGGCCTGACGCGCTTTTGGAGCAGCACGCACCCAGTCAAGCTCACGCGATAGCGATTTAACGCGGGCATCATCGGCCTTGCCTTCCTGTTCAAGCCGCTTGTGCTTTTGTTCCAGCCAGCCTGAATAATTCCCCTCATAGGGAATACCTGCACCACGATCGAGTTCCAGTATCCATCCGGCGACTTCATCAAGAAAATAACGGTCGTGGGTAATCGTGACAACGGTTCCCGGAAAATCATGGAGAAAGCGCTGCAACCAAGCCACTGATTCGGCGTCCAGATGGTTCGTAGGCTCATCGAGCAGCAGCATATCGGGTGCGCTAAGCAGCAATTTACAAAGCGCGACCCGGCGCTTTTCACCGCCTGACAGCTTGCTAACATCACTGTTACCTGGCGGAACGCGAAGCGCATCCATGGCAATTTCGGCCTTGCGCTCAAGGTCCCAGCCATCAATGGCATCAATCTTTTCCTGCAAGTCGGCCTGCTCGGCGATGACGTCATTCATTTCATCATCGGTCAATTCTTCGGCAAAGCGGGCGCTAACCTCGTTGAACCGGTCCATCAGCTCTTTGGCCTCACCCATACCCGACAGAACATTGCCGGTCACATCCATGCTTTCATCCAGCTCCGGCTCTTGGGCAAGAAATCCAACCTTGATGCCGTCAGCGGCCCATGCCTCGCCATTAAAGTCAGCATCAAGACCTGCCATGATCCTGAGTAAAGTGGATTTACCCGACCCATTCAGGCCTAAAACACCAATTTTGGCACCTGGCATGAATGACAGGCTGATATTTTTCAGAACTTCTTTACCGCCGGGCCAGCTTTTGGACAGGCGGTGCATCACATAAACATACTGATGACTTGACATGTTATTCCCTTTTTAATCCTGAATGCGGTGCGACATTTGCGAAATAGCTATTGGCAGAGTAGGCGTCAGACGAAGGACGTAAAAAATGCGGTCGATCAAATGTAATGACCCTGACCATCTTCTAACCTTTGGCGATGGCAATCTCAACCTGCAATCATACCGCAACACAGATAAGCACGACTATGGCCGCCCTTGGTCACCCCATGCCATGTGATTAATTTGCTATGCATCGCTGAAAACTAGTCCTAAAGTATTATCCGATTAACTCGGTGGCTGGGAGTTCGGTTTGAGCAATAGCGTTCCTGCACTTGGCATTCTGCTAGATTTACCTCTTGGCATTTTTATGTGGGCGGCGGTTCTGCGGTTTTTCTTGGCGATTTTTATGAGCGAAGACAGCTCCATGCGCTTGATGCGGATGCTGAACGCCATGTTGATGCCGCTAATAGCCACGCTTAGCCATCTCACGCCGCGTTGGGTTATCGCAC
The DNA here is from genome assembly GCA_938082345.1 of uncultured Alphaproteobacteria bacterium. GTDB lineage: Bacteria > Pseudomonadota > Alphaproteobacteria > Puniceispirillales > Puniceispirillaceae > UBA8309. The sequence continues at coordinate 8,189 of CALLKZ010000002.1, read as the reverse complement.
GCGTTGCACCGCTTTATCTGGCATTTTGGCTGTTCGTCATTCGCTTTTATCTGCTGCCTCTTATCATGGGGTATGACATTAGGGCTCTTACCTATCTTCCGTTTGAAAACCTGCTTGTTTCGGCGACTTATGATATTCTTAGTTTGCCATGGAACTGGGTCATGGGCTTGATATTTTAAGCGTCGAACGCCTAACTCCCTCATTCGTAACGCGCCAGATTTCTTGACCTTGCGGCGTTTTAACCAACAAAATCAGCCCATCACCATCGGCTGCTGCGGACTGCAATTCAGCCCCCGCCGGCAAGGAAATAGAGGCAGCCTCAGGCGGCGCACTCATCGATGACAGGCGCGAGGCGATGGTGCCGATCACCAAGGCAAGAAGAATAATGATCAAAACACCCATAATGATCGCCGCAGCCTTGATTGCGCCAAGATTCCGCAGAATCACCGATGTTTCCGGCGAATCTAGTGCCGAATCTGGCGGAGTGGAATCTGGCGGCGAAGAATCTGGCGGCGACGAATCTGGCGGAGTGGAATCAGACTGATCATCTTTCATAGGTGTTTCCTTCATTAGCTATGTCCAAGCCCGGCGCCCTTTAAGCAAGGGCAAAGGTCTTTACAACGTCTGGTGTAGAGCTTTTACGCCCATCCATGCAAGACCCCCAGTAAAGCGCCAAATATATCACCGGTAAGGCCAAATTTCGTGACTATCAAAACTGTTGTTTGACGCGTTTATAGTCTAGGGTGCCGTCCCATGACCAGTGATCAGACAACCAAGCTTAGCATAACTGCCCCGGACGATGTTGAAACCGACCGGCTGGATCGGTATTTGACGACTAATCTGGAAGCGTCCTCGTTGTCGCGCACCCGCCTTAAAGCGCTTATTCTTGAAGGGGCATTGACCCAAAACGGTGTTGTGGTTGGGGATCCATCGCAAAATGTGCGCGCCAATGCGGTTTATGTACTGACCCTGCCGCCGGTCCGTGATCCCACGCCAGCCGGCCAGGATATTCCCTTGGATATCATGTTTGAAGACCAGCATCTGATTGTTATTAACAAACCCGTCGGGATGGTTGTCCATCCGGGACCGGGACAGCCCGATGGAACGCTGGTTAACGCGCTGATTAACCATTGTGGGCCTAGCCTTACCGGCATTGGCGGGGTGATGCGCCCGGGAATTGTCCACCGCCTAGACAAAGACACATCGGGCGTAATGCTGGCCGCCAAAACCGAAATTGCCCATCATAGGCTAACCGAAATGTTCGCCGCGCACGATCTGGACCGGCGCTATCAGGCACTGGTCTGGGGATCTATGATTGACCGCGAAGGCCGTGTTGACGAGCCAATCGGCAGATCAAATCGTGACCGGAAAAAACAGGCGGTCATGCCAAATGGGCGTTCTGCCGCGACCAACTGGCAATCACTACGACAGTTTCCACCCTTTGCCAGCCTGCTGGAATGCCGCCTTGAGACGGGGCGCACGCACCAGATCAGGGTTCATATGGCGCATATGGGGCATGGGGTTATTGGCGATGCCATGTATGGGCGCGCCCCGCGGAGTGGACAGATGCCTGACGCCGTTTCACGCGAAGTTCTAGCGCAAATACGCACCTTTGGGCGGCAAGCGTTGCACGCCGCTCAGCTGAATTTCGCCCATCCGGTGCGCGGCGAGCCGATGGCGTTTGAAACTGCCATTCCGGACGACATGGCCAACCTGATCCGCGTGATAGAAGCTGGCATCCATAAAAGGGCCACGACGGTAAATATTCGCTAACTTGCGCCAAGTCTGGGTATTTTTTTCCATAGATTCAATGATAAAGAAAAAGCCACGATTTTGAAAAACCGTAAGTATCCTCTATAATGGGGATTGACGTATTGGCATCTGGGAAATGACATTTGCTGATATGGGGAGGTCGGCAAAACAGTTTTGCGCAAAACCGTCTTAATCCTGCCGAATTCATGTGCTTTTATTGCGATAACAGCAAAAGCCAAACTATGACGTTTTACTTATCGCGACGTCCATAAGATTGGAGACTTACCGATGACGGTTACAAAATCAATGCTCCCATCAATTAATCCTGATGGAAATCTGTCGAGATATCTCGAACAGATTCGTCGGTTTCCAATGCTGGAACCAAAACAGGAATATATGCTGGCAAAAGCGTGGAAAGAGCGCGGTGATGTTGAAGCTGCACACCAGCTTGTCACCAGCCATTTGCGTCTTGTTGCCAAAATCGCCATGGGTTATCGCGGCTACGGCTTACCCATTGCCGACCTGATTTCAGAAGGCAATCTTGGCATGATGCACGCGGTCAAAAAGTTTGAACCCGAAAAGGGGTTCCGGCTCGCCACCTATGCAATGTGGTGGATCAAAGCCGCCATTCAGGAATATATCCTGCGGTCATGGTCTTTGGTGAAAATTGGAACCACCGCCGGTCAGAAAAAGCTGTTTTTCAACCTGCGTCGCATTAAGGGCCAGATTCAGGCAATTGAAGATGGCGACCTTAAACCCGAACAGGTCACCGAAATTTCTACCCGTCTTTCAGTGTCGGAGACCGAGGTCATTTCGATGAACCAGCGGATGGCAGGAAATGACCGGTCGTTGAATGTCCCGCTATCCCGCGATGGCGAAGGTAGCGGCGAATGGCAAGACTGGCTGGAAGATGACAGCGAAAATCAGGAAACGACCTTTGCTGAGCATGAAGAATTTTCTACCCGTAAAAACCTGATGGTTACCGCCATGCAGGATCTAAATGCGCGGGAACAGCGTATTCTTCAGGCACGCCGCCTGTCAGAGCCGCCGCTTACGCTTGAAGATCTAGCGTCAGAATTTGGCGTCAGCCGCGAGCGTATTCGCCAGATTGAAGTGCGCGCCTTCGAAAAGCTGCAAAAAGCAGTGCGTGAAAAGGCGAATGAAATGAAGTTGCTGCCTTCGAGCGATGAGGGAGCGACCGCCCTTCTAGGCACCGCCTAAGGCCGGATATCACCATCTATTATGCCCAGATACGATGGGCCGGTGATTATTTGCAGCGCTTCGTGATCAAGCGTTAACAGTTAATTATGGTGTCTTGCTGCATTCTTTGCCGCATGAAACATCATAAAAAGTCTGCTGGCAGTTTTGGCGCGGATACGCGCCTTCACCCAGATACGCGCCTTCACCCTGATGGCACCAACATTCCCCCGTCATTAAAGCGCAGGTTTGCGCCAAAAGGCATTGCGGGCCTATCCATCCTGTTGATATCGGGAATGATGGTCAGTTGCGGTACATATGACAATCGGATGGCTGGCCTGTCCTTAGACGGAACCGCTGGAAAATCTGGTGAAAATACTGGTAAAAATACGGCACCGATTGTTTTTGCTTTTAGCGTTAGCGAAGATGGAACCGTACCGGTGACTGTTCGCGGGACCAGCGCACCAGCACTTACCCCTAATGCCGCGGATGCCCCGATGCCGGATTCCGGCATCATCCTGTTCGTCGGAAGCCCTCATAGCGGTGCGCCTGAGCAAATTCTGGGGCAAACGGAAAGCCAGACCTCTATTCTGACGTTTCCTCATCTTGCTGAAATTCAACCGCAAAACCATCCAGAAGGCTATACACCCCTGGCCCAAAATTCTGCTCTTGGGCCCGACATTAGGTCCGACATTGGGACCTACATTGAAAATGATGGTGAGGCTTCCTCTCCAACAATTTTACAAATCGTCGAGAAATAGCCAGTCAGCAAATAAGTTAGCCGCCAAACGGGTCCGATACCAAAATAGTATCGTCGCGTTCGGGGCTGGTACTCAAAAGTGTCACCGGGGTGCGCGTCAACTCCTCGACACGGCGGATATATTTAACCGCATTCGCCGGTAGCTCGGCCCAGCTTCGTGCCCCATAAGTGCTATCACTCCAGCCGGGCATTTCGTCATAAATTGGTTTGCACAAAGCCTGCGCTGCGGCATCTGATGGAAAATGATCAAGCTGCTTGCCCTCAACATCATATCCAATGCAAATTTTCAGCGTCTCAAAACCGTCCAGAACGTCGAGCTTGGTTAACGCCATTCCAGTAATGCCCGCAACCGCATTGGCTTGGCGCACCATGACCGCATCAAACCAGCCGCACCTGCGTTTGCGCCCCGTCACGGTACCAAATTCGCGTCCACGCTCTCCCATTCGTTCCCCGTCATCGCCGAAATCTTCAGTGGGAAACGGGCCAAAGCCCACGCGGGTGGTATAGGCTTTGGTAATTCCCAGAACAAACCCGATATTCGTTGGACCAGTTCCCGACCCCGTTGCCGCCTGTCCAGCCACGGTGTTGGATGAGGTAACAAACGGATAGGTGCCGTGGTCGATATCCAGCATCACACCTTGCGCCCCCTCGAACAGAACGCGGCGGCTTTCGGCGCGGGCCCTCTCAAGAACACGCCAGCTCTGCCCGGCAAAAACCAGCACCTCCTCGCGAATTGCCATCAGATCAGACAACATCGCTTCGGGATCAGCCAACGGCTCGCCAGCCGCCGCCAGCCAGACATTATGATGCGCTGCCAGAACTTCGAGCTTATTTCTAAGTGTTGTCTCGCTGTTCAGATCGCCAAAACGTACCGCGCGCCGTGCAACCTTATCTTCATATGCAGGACCAATACCGCGCCCTGTGGTGCCGATCTTAGCATCGCCGCGCAACGCCGCCTCACGCGCGCCATCCACCGCCTGATGAACGGGAAGGATCAGCGCCGCAGTATCGGATACAATCAGCGTTTCCGGTGAAATCTGTGCCCCTTGTGAGCGCAGCAGCTTAATCTCGGCAACAAGATGTTTGGGATCAATAACAACGCCATTGCCAATCACCGACAATTTGCCGGGCCGGACAATTCCCGACGGCAGCAAAGACAGCTTATATTCAATGCCGTCAATAACCAATGTATGACCAGCATTGTGCCCCCCTTGAAAGCGCACAACCACATCAGCACGGCTGGACAACCAGTCCACAATCTTGCCTTTGCCCTCATCGCCCCACTGGGCACCGATCACGGCTACATTCGTCATCTTTGATCCTATGGCTTAACGCGCGCGGAGCCGCGCAAAATGCGCATCCGGACGGGAGCGCTCAGTCATAGCCAATATAAGCTTCACCTGCAAGGTGGCAGCAGGTTTTGCAGGCCTGCGTTAGGTGAAATGCAGTAGATCGGCACGCACCACCTGATCCAGATTCCGAAGTTCGCTCAGAACTGACGGATCGATTCGCTGATCAATTTCCACGAGCGCTATTGCCTCACCGCCAGCCTCACGCCGGCCAAGATGGAAGGTGGCAATATTAATGCCATGCCGTCCACACAGCCCGCCAAGATCACCAATAAAGCCCGGCTTGTCATAATTGCGAAGATATAGCAGCGTTTCCGGAAAGTTGGATTCAACTGGAATTGACTGAACCTCAACAATCCGTGATTTATCGCCGCCAACCAGCGTTCCAGCAATCGTGCGCGTGCCGTCAGTATAGCTAACCGTAACGCGCAGCAATGTTTCATAATCACACCGGCGCTCATGGCGCACGGTGGACACTGAAATACCATTTGTTGCGGCAATCGCGGTAGCGTTCACCATATTAACCGAATCCATCACCGGCCCCAGTAATCCGGCCACGGTCGATGCAACGACCGGATCAGGATTGAGACTGGCAGCCTTACCATCAAATTCAATGCTGATTGTCTTCAAACCGCTACTATCGACCTGACCAAGGAACGCGCCAAGCTTGCGCCCTAGTTCCATATAAGGGCGCAGCCGAGGCGCCTCTTCAGCAGAAACTGACGCCATATTCAACGCATTTGTAACCGCACCATTCATTAAGAAATCAGCCATCTGCTCGGCAACCTGAAGTGCCACTTTTTCCTGAGCCTCAACGGTACTGGCGCCAAGATGCGGGGTCGCAACCACATTTTCCATACCAAACAACATGTTTTCGCGCGCAGGCTCACTCTCAAACACATCCAGCCCGGCCCCTGCCACATGCCCGCTGGAAAGCGCCGCCGCCAGTGCTAACTCGTCAACCAGCCCGCCGCGCGCGCAATTCACAATCCGCACCCCTTTTTTGGTCTTATTCAAAGCGTCAGCCGACAAGATATTACGCGTCTGGTCGGTTAGCGGTGTATGCAGGCTGATAAAATCAGCCCCCGCCAGCAGACCGTCAAGATCAGTTTTTTCAACACCAAGCTGGGTTGCCATCTCCGGACTCAAAAACGGATCAAAGGCCATCACCTTCATGCGCAATCCCAGCGCACGGTCAGCCACGATCGAACCGATATTGCCGCACCCGATAATGCCCAGAATCTTGCCGGTAATCTCGGTGCCCATAAAGCGTGATTTTTCCCACTTGCCAGCCTGAGTGGACGCATTTGCAGCTGGAATGTCGCGGGCTAATGACAGGATCATCGAAATCGCATGTTCAGCGGTGGTAACAGCATTACCGTACGGGGTGTTCATTACCACCACACCGCGCGCCGTTGCCGCTGGAATATCGACATTATCGACACCAATTCCGGCCCGGCCAACAACCTTCAACCGCGATGCGCTGGCCAACAATTCCTCAGTGACCTTGGTTGCCGAGCGAATAGCAAGCCCGTCATAATCGCCAATGATGGCGGCAAGATCTTCAGCAGACAGCCCGGGGCGGACGTCAACATCGACACCATGCGATTCGAAAATAATAGCCGCTTGCGGGCTGAGCTTATCGCTGATCAGAACTTTTGGCACAATCATATCTCCTTAAAAAACCCCAAAGCCGGGCGCTCGTAAAATAGGGACTTATTGGTGCGGGGAGCCCCCGCAGGAACCTCAAATATCGAGGTAGAATTAGGCGAATTAAGCGGCAGCTTGATAGGCGGCACGCGCACGCTCATAAGCCCAGTCAACCCATGGCAAAAGCGCGGCGATATCTTCAGGATCAACCGTCGGACCAGCCCAAATCCGCAAGCCCGTCGGGGCATCACGGTAGGCGCCGATATCAACCGCCACCCCTTCATCTTCGAGGTGCGCCTGTAGCGCTTTCACAATGGCTTTTTGATCGCCGTCATCCTGAGCCGCGAACCAATCATCAGCCACCACAAAGCAAACCGAGGTTGGCGACAAAGTTGCGGGATCAACTGCCAAAAACTCAAAATTTGGCGTCGCAGTAACCCAGCTTTTGAAATATCCAAAACTGGTATCAACGCGCGCGCAAAGTCCGGCCAGTCCGCCAATGGATTTGGCCCATAACAGCGCATCAATTGCATCCTCAACAACCAGCATTGAAGGGGTGTTGATGGTCGCACCGTCAAAAATTGCGGCATCAAGCTTTCCCTTTTTTGCCAGCCGAAACAGCTTTGGAACCGGCCACTGGGGGGTATGGGAGTTCGCCCGTTGGACAGCCCTTGGCGACAGAATAATCACCCCATGACCGCCCTCACCGCCAAGCGACTTTTGAAAGCTGAAGGTGGTTACATCCAGCTTGTGCCAAGGCATTTCCATCGCAAAACAAGCCGACGTGGCATCACAGATTGTCAGACCCGCGCGGTCATCGGCAATCCAATCCCCGTCCGGCACGCGCACACCAGATGCAGTGCCGTTCCATGTGAAGACAACATCATGATCAAAATCGACCTGCCCTAAATCGGGGAGATGGCCATATTCTGCCTGATGAAGATTGAGGGGGTCGAGCCTTAGCTGGCTGGCGGCGTCATTTACCCAAGTCTTTCCGAAGGCTTCCCAACCCAGAACATCAACACCGCGCGGCCCAAGCAACGACCACATTGCCATTTCAACCGCGCCAGTGTCCGAGCCCGGCACAAGACCAATCAGATAGTCGTCAGGAACACCAAGAACTTCGCCGATTAGCGCAGTACAGGTCTGTATTCTAGATTTAGGGTGAGAGGCACGGTGCGAGCGGCCCAGCGAGGCAAGATCGAGAGCGTCTGGGGTCCATCCTGGTCGTTTTCTGGTTGGTCCAGTTGAAAACAACGGAGATGCCGGTTTTGTGGCCGGCTTGGCAATCGCAGACATAGCGCCCTCATCAATAATGTGGCCACCCGTTGGGGGGTGACGGCCCGGCGCAAAGATGGAACAGGGGGACGGTCCGCGTCAAGCTGGTAGATGAGTTTTTAGAAGAAAGATTTTTCTACTGAATAAATATTTGATTTTATGTGTTCTATCGTTGGTTTTTTATTCCAATCCTTGTGATTTCT
>CALLKZ010000001.1:0-5566 GCA_938082345.1 uncultured Alphaproteobacteria bacterium | reverse complement strand
CATCCCGGCCGGGGCTTCGGGGGCGCCAACGCGGGGCCGGCCCGAGGTCTTGCCGACAGGACGTAATTTCTTTTCGATTGATTCGCGCGCGCTGCCCACTCCGGTGGCATGGCGGTTGGGCTGGGCGTCGGCTGAGGCGCTCATAGACCGGCATCTGATGGAACAGGGTAACTGGCCGCGCGCCGTGGTGTTGTCGGTCTGGGGCACGTCGAACATGCGCACCGGCGGGGATGATCTGGCGCAGGCGCTGGCTTTGATGGGGGTTCGTCCAGCATGGGACGCCAGTTCGAGGCGGGTGACAGGGTTTGAAATTATTCCGCTGGATGTGCTGGACCGGCCCCGCGTCGATGTTTGCCTTCGCGCCTCGGGGTTTTTTCGTGATGCCTTTCCCGCACAGATGACTTTGTTTGACCGCGCCGTGCGCGCCGTTGCGGCGCTGGATGAGCCCCAAGCCATGAACCCGCTTGCCGCAACAGCGCGTCAGGAGACGGCAAAATTAATCGCTGACGGACTTGAAACTGACCTTGCCAACCGCCAAAGTACCCTAAGAATTTTCAGCGCAAAACCAGGTGCTTATGGAGCAGGTCTTCAGGCATTGGTTGATGAAGGTATCTGGCAGGAACGATCAGATTTTGCCGAAGCATTTCTGGTCTGGTCATCCTACGCTTATGGCGAGCACAGCGCGGGTGAAGCGGCGCGCGGAGTGCTGGAAACGCGCCTTTCGGCCTCAGACGCCATTCTGCATAATCAGGATAATCGCGAGCATGATATTCTGGACAGCGACGATTATTATCAGTTCGCTGGCGGGCTGTCGGCGGCGGTGGCGCATTTGTCCGGGCGCGATGTTCCAGTCTATCATAATGATCACTCGCTTCCCGAACGCCCGGTAATTCGCACTCTGGCCGAAGAAATTGGCCGGGTTGTGCGGGGGCGTGCCAGTAATCCAAAATGGATCGCGGGCGCCATGCGGCACGGCTATAAGGGCGCGTTTGAAATGGCGGCGACGGTTGATTATCTGTTTGCCTTTCAAGCGACAACCCGCCAAGTGGCGGAACATCATTTCACCGCTCTTTATGAGGCTTATATTGAGAATAATGAGGTTCGTCATTTTCTTGAAGAGGTTAATGATGCGGCCTATCACGATATGCTGGCACGCTTTGATGAGGCCATCGCACGCGGCCTCTGGACACCAAGGCGCAACAGTGTGCAATCTGAATTGGGAGCGTTGCGGGATGAAGCCAGTAGGAAAAGCAACAATCAGTAAGGCCCAAAATTGCACGCGGCCAGAATTGCACGCGGCCAGGATGGCGCGTGATCCAAGTAACCATCAGGAGAGTATGTGATGACACAATCCGACGATGACACCCCTTTGCCCCCGCAGGCCGAACCCCGGTCAGATTCCGAACGCCACAATGCCAAGATGGCGCGTAAAAAGCAGGCGCGCGATAAAATTATGGCGTCCAAAACCGGGGAAAAAGGCCTGATCATTGTTCATACGGGCAAGGGCAAGGGCAAATCTTCGGCGGCATTCGGAATGATTTTCCGCTGTATCGCACATGATATGAAATGCGCCGTTGTCCAGTTTATCAAAGGCGGGATGGATACGGGTGAGCGTAACCTGATCGCCGGCAATTTCGGCGCGCTTTGTGAATTTCACACTATGGGAGAGGGGTTTACATGGGAGACTCAGGACCGTGAGCGGGATATAGCCGCCGCCGGTGCTGCCTGGGAAAAAGCCAAAGAGCTGATCGCCAATCCCGATAATCACATGGTTCTACTGGACGAAATTAACATCGCGCTGCGCTATGGCTATATTGATCTGGACGAGGTTCTATCATTTTTGGAAACAGAAAAACCGCCGATGACGCATGTCGTTCTGACAGGCCGGAATGCGGCTGAAGAGGTGATCGAGATGGCCGATCTTGTAACCGAAATGAGCCTGTTGAAACATCCCTTCCGTTCCGGAATTAAAGCCCAGATTGGTGTCGAATTCTAATGCAGTCCGGCCCTAAAATCAGCGCTACATCGAGGGTAACGCCCAGTATCATGGTGCAGGGTGCTGGCTCAAACGTCGGCAAATCGGTGCTGGTTGCCGGTTTGTGCCGCTATTTTGCCAATCAGGGGCTGAAGGTATTGCCCTTTAAGCCGCAAAACATGTCGAATAACGCGGCGGTTACGGCGGATGGCGGTGAAATCGGGCGGGCACAGGCGATGCAGGCCCGCGCCTGCCGTATACAGACCTCGGTCCATATGAACCCGGTTTTGCTAAAGCCCGAAACCGAAACCGGGGCACAAATCATTGTGCAGGGACACCGTTTTGGCAGTATGCGCGCGCGCGAATATGGCAAGCATAAAGCGACATTGATCCCAAAAGTTCTGCAGAGTTTCGAGATTTTGAAAGCCGAGGCCGATCTCATCATTGTCGAAGGCGCAGGTAGCCCGGCCGAGGTGAATCTTCGCGCTGGAGATATTGCCAATATGGGCTTTGCCGTGGCCGCGAATGTGCCGGTTGTCATGGTTGGTGACATTGATCGTGGCGGCGTTATCGCCAGCCTTGTAGGCACCAATCAGGTTCTGGATAAGATAGACAGGTCAATGATTAAAGGGTTTTTAATCAACAAGTTCAGAGGTGATACTAGTCTTTTTTCTGAAGGTATGACAATCATCGAAGATGCCACCGGCTGGGACGGTGTTGGCATTTTGCCGTGGTTTGCGGAATCGCGGTTCCTGCCAGCCGAGGATATTCTGGATATTGCCGGAAAGACTGGTAATACTGGAAAGGCTGGTGACGCCCTCCTTCATATTGCGGTTCCGGTTTTGCGCCGTATTGCCAACTTCGATGATCTTGATCCGCTGGCAGGCGAGGCTGACGTTCGCATCACTCTTGTACAGCCGGGCGAAGTCTTTCCGGCAGATGCCGATCTGGTACTGATCCCGGGGTCAAAATCGACCATAGGTGATTTGCAATTCCTGCGTGAACAGGGGTGGGATATTGATATTGCCAGTCATCTTCGGCGCGGCGGCATGGTGATGGGACTGTGCGGCGGATATCAGATGCTTGGCCGGTCAATTGATGATCCTGATGGCATTGAGGGGCCGGCCGGGGCGGCTGAGGGGCTGGGTTTTCTGGCCGTTGATACGGTGTTGGCGCGCGAAAAAACCTTAACCGAAATCGCCGCGAAATCGCCGATTTTCGATACCGCGGTGACCGGATATGAAATCCATATGGGCCGCACTGATGGTGCGGATTGCGTGCGCCCGTTCCTGACCATTGACGGCCGGTCCGATGGCGCGATATCGCCCGATGGCCGGGTGATTGGCACCTATGTTCACGGCGTGTTTGCTGATAATGCGTTCCGGCGGGCTTTTCTGCAGGCGCTAGCGGAGCATCGGGGGCGCAAGGGTAAGTTCGGCGTGACTGATTTTGAGGGGCGCGTCGATAGCGTGCTGGATAATTTAGCCGCGCATATGGCCGAAAACCTGAACATGGATAGGTTTGCAAAAATTGCCGGCCTACAGCCTTAATAATTCGATTGGCCTTCTTAATTCGAACCTGACATTCCGGCAAATAGCGCTATTGCCGCTGCGAACAGAATTTGCGCCACAATTAGAATTTTCAATGCGCGCCGGATGGCGATCCGGTCAGCCTCACTGCCGTCACTGGCAAAGCGCCGCGCCTGTCTGATCCGTTTGCCATAACGGCGCGGGCCGGCCAGCCAGACACCAAGCGCGCCTGCCATGGCAGATTCCGGCCAACCAGCATTCGGTGAGGCATGATGGCGAGCATCGGTCAGCATGACGCGCAGAGCTGGCCAAAATCGACCCCAGAACAACGCCGCAAGAACGATCAGCAAGGCGGTGATCCGCGCCGGAACCAGGTTCAATAGATCGTCAAACCGCGCTGCTGTACTGCCAAACGCCCGGTAGCGGGCATTGCGATAGCCGATCATGCTGTCAGCGGTATTGGTGATTTTATAGACCAACACCCCCGGCAAGCCAGCCACCAGAAACCACAGGGACGGGGCAAAAACACCGTCGGATAAATTCTCGGCGCCGGTTTCGATGGCGGCGCGGGCAATATCGCCTTCATCCATCTCATCCGTGTTGCGCCCGACAATCATGCCAACCGCATGGCGAGCTTCCTGCAGATTCGTATCTAATGAAGTGGCCACCGCCCTGACATGCTGATCGAGTGATCTTGCCGCCAAAAGGATTGTCAGTATCAAAAATACAGCAACCGGACCCGCCGCGCTAAGCCCTATTCCGGCCGCCACGCCAAGCAAGGCCAACAGGGCCATAGCTAGTGCCCCGCGGCATTGCCGTTGTCGTCCGTTGTGGCCCAATTTTGAGTTCCAGCGCACATCAAAGGCGCGGATGGCGCGCCCGAAAAGGACCACCGGATGGGGAAATCGGCGCCATAAAAAGGCGGGCTCGCCGATCATCCAGTCGAACGCCAACGCCGCCAGTAAAATAATCGCCCGAAATGCGGCCGCCCCCACACCAAAGGCCAACAGGTCTTGGAAATGCGCAGCCAGCCCCAAATCGGAAAGGCCCAAATCGGAAAATAGGGATAAATCAAAATGCAAAATATCGGACAGCATTATTCGGCTAGGTCCCCTGATGGCGATAGGGCAGTGACGGCTCTGGTTAAGAGGTAATCTTGGTGTGGCATTTTAGGCGGCATAATTCAACTTTGGTCGGATTGGAGCAATTGTAATCATTGGCCTTCACTAGGATTTAGCGTACAAAATAATCTATCGGTCGGTGGACTTGGCTAACAAGATGAAAGCGATCCCGGTGCTGTGGACCAAATGCAGGCACTTATCCCGGGCCCCGAGACAGACATGAAAGACAATAGGACTTGAAACGCGGCTAGGGTACGGTTTTTCAGGTTGAATTCTTTTATGTCGGGCGCTCTGCTTTTCATCAAATCTGTCATTTCCCCCGGCGGCCGGATAATCTGGCGGCCGGATAATCTGGAACCGGATGGGGTTTCGCCGGGCAGTTATTAGTCTGGGTAACAAAATAAATCGAAAAGAGGGAATAGCTTCTTATGCATGACGGTACAAATCCTGATGAAAAGAAATTTGGAGTGATGATCTGTGGTCACGGCTCACGGTCAAAATCGGCGGTGACTGAATTTGCCGTCCTTGCTGAAAAGCTGGCTCCGCTATTTCCTGACTGGCCGGTTGAATATGGATATTTGGAATTTGCCACACCGGTGATTAAAACGGGCCTTGATAAGTTGCGCGAGCAGGGCGTCAATCATGTTTTGGCGGTTCCAGGGATGCTGTTCGCGGCCGGTCACGCCAAAAATGATATTCCTTCTGTTCTCAACACCTATGCTGGCGCGCATAATATCACCATTCAATATGGCCGCGAATTAGCGGTTGATCTGCAAATGTTGCAGGCCGCCGGAGACCGGATTTCAGCGGCGGTTGCAGAGGCCGATAAGGCGCATGGCAAGGTTGAACTTGCGGATACCTGTCTGGTGGTCATCGGGCGCGGTGCGTCGGACCCTGATGCCAATTCGAATATTTCAAAAATTGCCCGGATGTTGTGGGAA